>CAYMQT010000059.1:0-2118 GCA_964392575.1 uncultured Polyangiaceae bacterium | reverse complement strand
TGACCCCCGATGGAGATGTCGCTCCAATTGCTCCACGTGCCGACACGCTCGGGCGATGGAACGTAGGTGGTCGCCAGGCCGACCCCGAGACGCTCTCCGGAGTTGCTTCCCCAGCAATAAAGCTCCCCCGTCCCCTTGAGGGCACATCCGATCTCGTTTCCTGCCACGACTTTGATCCAATCGTCGTCGTTGCTGATCTCCTTGGGCTCGTCCACGACGTTCGCACTTCCGCTCCCGGTTCCGTCGCCCACCGCTCCTGCGAGGTTTTGGCCCCAACAGAAGAGACGCCCCGCATAAATGGCGCAGGCGTGCGAGTCCCCCGCGGCGACGGAAACGACCGCCTCGACGCACGTGTAGCTGGGAGAGGTGTTGATGCACGCTTCGCGGAAGGTACATTCAGCGACCCCAGAACGGCACTCGTCGACGTCTTCACAGGCCCCGTCGACTTCCTCGTACCCCGAGGGACAATCCCCACAATGAAAGCCTCCGTCTTCGTTGGTGCAGGTGACGAGCGGATCACAGCCTCCATTGTCCGTCTTGCATTCGTCAATGTCCTCACACTCATCGTCGACAAGTTCGAAACCATCCCCGCAAGGGGAGGTGCTCGCCGCGCCGGCTCCCCCTCCTAGATCGCCGTCACCGTCACCATCACCATCACCATCACCCGCGTCCTCGTCGAGCTGAAAGTCTCGGGTCACCGCCTGACAAGCGGCAAATCCGAGGGTCAGGGAAAGGAGAGCTAGACGAAGTCGAGGAGAGATAACCATGCTATTTCACCGCTAGAACAATCAGATGGAACAATTACCCTCGCTGCCCAAGGGTGGCAAGGCGAGCCGCTCATCGGCAGCGATCCTCTCCGAGCGGAACCGAGGAAAGCGGCGCGATGTGGTGGCAGACTCGCCGGACCATCCGTTATGCTGAACCTCATGGACGTCTCCGCTGTTACAGGTCCCCAGAAATTCGGCTCACGAAAGATCTCGCGTTGCTTCCGTTTCCAGAGAGCGTACTCGGGCTTCTGGCTGCTCGTCCTTTTGATGCTGGCCTTCGGGACCACTTCGACCAACACGCCCGCGGCAGACGACATTCAGAACACTGCAAGCGCCCGAGCCGTCGCGAAACAGGCCGTTCAGGCGTATCAAGAGGAGGATTTCGAAAAGGCCATCGAGCTTTTTCAAAAAGCGGAGAGACTACACCACGCAACGACGCATTTGCTCTACATGGCACGCGCTCACGCCAAGCTAGGCAGGCCCGTCGAGGCCTTCGAACTGTACAACAGCATCATTCGTGAGGACCTGAACGAAAAGGGACCCGAGGCCTTCGTGCAAGCACAGGAGTCCGCTCGCGAAGAGGTGACCGACGTCGAAGACGCGATCGCTCATGTCATCATCGAAGTCGAAGGTCCTGGGGCCGAAGACGCGAGCATCTTCGCAGGGGAGAGGCAGATCCCTTCGGCACTCATCGGTTTGCCTGCTCCGGTGAATCCGGGACAGCAGTCGTTTCGCGCTGAAAGCGCCGGTTCACGCTCCGAAACGATCACCAAGGAGATGACGAGCGGTAAGAAAGTAACGGTGAAGCTTACCTTGGTGGTAACCGCCCCCACCCCTGCTGCGGAAGAGCAGGGAGCAGGGATGGAACGCGAAGGCGGTCGCTCCAAACTTCCCGCCTACGTTGCCCTCGGTGTGGGTGGAGTCGGTATCACCCTCGGAATCATCTTCACAGCACAACACTTTTCCAAAAAGAAATCAGCCAACGACATGTTTGCTGAGCGCGGCTGCGACACCGCATGCGGTGCTCAGGATCAACTCGAAATAGAGGAAATCGACAAGCAGGCAGCTACTTTCGGTACGATGGCGATCCTTGGCTATGGGGTTGGGGTCGCGGGTTTGGCGACCGGTGTTGCCCTTCTGCTCCTCTCGCCAAAGGAATCGGAGCGTGCGCGTCGAGAGCACGTCCATCCGTACTTTGGATGGGGCGAAATCGGACTCGCCGGACGATTTTAGAAGCCTTTCATTACCAGAAAAGGCGAGGAATCGAGCGCTTCCCCGTAACCCAACCGCACCACTTTCGGGTGGCGGTTCTCGGTTTTCGGAGAGCGGCTCTCGGCTTTCGGAGAGCGGC
>CAYMQT010000058.1:22232-25651 GCA_964392575.1 uncultured Polyangiaceae bacterium | reverse complement strand
CCCATGTATGACTTCGCGCACCCCCTCTCGGACGCCTTCGAGGGGGTGACGCATAGCCTTTGTTCCCTTGAGTTCGAAAATCATCGACCGCTCTATGACTGGTTCATCGAAAATGCGGGGAGCTTCGCGCCTCGACCTCGCCAGTACGAATTTGCCCGCCTAGAACTTTCGTACTTGGTGCTCAGCAAGCGCATGCTGAGACAGCTGGTCGAGGAAGGACATGTTTCTGGCTGGGATGATCCCCGCATGCCTACCTTGGCGGGGATGCGGCGGCGGGGGTACTTGCCGGAGTCGATCCGCGCCTTTTGCGCGCGCATCGGTGTGTCGAGACGCAACAGTCAGGTGGACATTGCCCTTCTCGAGCATCGCATCCGCGAAGATCTCAATCTGCATGCGGATCGCACGATGGCGGTGCTGCGGCCGCTCAAGGTGACGATTGAGAACTTCCCTGAGGGAGAGTCGGTGCTCTTTGAAGTCCCGATCCACCCGGAGCTTCCGGAACGAGGAACGCGGTCGGTGAGTCTCACCCGCGAGATCTACGTAGAGCAGGAAGATTACATGGACGAGGCGCCCAAGAAGTGGTTTCGCTTAGCGCCCGGACAGGAGGTGCGCTTGCGTGGCGCCTGCTATGTCACCGTGAAGGAGGCCGTGAAAAATGAAGCGGGTGACGTGACAGAGTTGATCGTCACTTGGGACCCGGAGTCACGCGGGGGGAGTACGCCGGACGGTCGCCGCGTCAAAGGCACGATTCATTGGATCAGTCAGGTGGATTCCGTGCCGGCGACGGTGCGACTCTATGATCGGCTCTTTACGGACGAAAATCCGGCCGGACATGAAGACGAGTCCTTTCTTCAGTTCATCAATTCAGATTCTCTGGAGACTCTGACAGGAGCCCTTGTGTCTCGGGATACGGCTCTACTCGCGGCGGAAACGCGCATTCAGTTCGAACGGCTGGGGTACTTTGTCGTCGACAAGGACAGCACCTCTCTTTCGCCGGTCTTCAATCGCACGATCGGACTCCGAGATAGCTGGGCAAAACAGGCCGCCCGCTAAGCGCACGTCCGAAAACCTGCTGCGCGCCCCGCTACGTCGGTCGTCGTCCTCAAAATACCCTTGTATGTCTGCGTCCTCCTTCCTAGCAGCGGGGCGCTCGCGACGGTTTTGGGACGTGCGCTCAGTAGCGCAAGCGAATCGGAGTAGTAGAATGGGCGGTCACGTCCACCGCCACCTCGTTGAAGGAAGGTCTGCGGAGGGGAGTCTTGCGGCTGAATCCGAAGCCTTCCTTCGGGAGGCCGACGGTGTTGGTGTCGATACGACCGTTTCCGTTTTCATCATGAAAAACGGCGACGCCATAGCGACCAGGCGGTAAACCACCAAACCAAGCGGTGACCGTGCCCTGGTGCGCACGGACCTTTTGCGCTCGTAGGTAGTGCCCAGGCTTGAGCCAGTTCGACCTTTCGTACAAGGCGACGAATACGGTCCCGTTGGCGCTGCGGACCGTAGAGATCGGGACGTGGATTTGAGCGCCGCCCGCTTCCGCGGGACTCGAGCCAAGGCTGAGGGATCCGACCAACAAAGCCAACAGGGCCGCAAAGGGGCCACTCCGGGTCTTTTTGGAAATCATCCGTGACATACTGAAGGGTAGCACTGCGCCCCAGGTTCGGCTCGTCAGAGGGCTACAATTGTCAGACGATCCTACCCATAAAATCAGCTCAGTCTTTCCTCAGAAAATACAATTGTCATGAAAATCGTGACAATTTGCGGTTCTCGTGACAGTTCAATCAGGGATGCCAACTGCACAATAACTATTTGAAATAATGTAACTTATATAAGTTTGATAGGCAACTGCGCCGAGGAGTCGCAAAGGAACCTCCCCGCGTCTAGATTCTCCCTTGGAATGAAAGGGCCTCTCGGACTCTCGCGAAGGAGCGTGCGATCCTTCGGGGTCCTTCTGGGGCTTATCGTCACGACTCATTTTTCGCGGAGCGCCCACGCGGGAAATCTGGATTCTTTCTATGTGAGCAGTGACGCGCCGCTGCTCGGGGGAGCAATCGTCTCGAGCAGCGCTGGTGGTGGAAGCATTTGGTACAACCCCGCTGGTCTTTCGAAACTCAGTGGAACGAGCCTCGACGTCAACGTGAGCGGGTACGCAGTCCGATTTGGAGCGACGGCTAACTTTGACTCCGCGATCGCTGGCGCTACGGAGCATCAACTGTCGCTCTTCAACCTGGACGTGGTACCGGCGGCGGTCACCTTGACCCGTCGTTTCGGTGACGTGGGGGTCGGGATCGGGGTTTTCGTTCCGACGCAGAGTGAGGTGGTCCTGCGCACACAACTGACCGCGCCCGCTGACGCCACAGGGACGTCCCTTGATTTTGGCTATGATTCGAACAGCCGGGTTCAGGAGTATCACATGGGCCCGGGGATCGGATGGGATCCCATCGAAAGCTTGGCTCTGGGCGCCTCCTTGCTGGCCAACTATCGCACGCGCCACGAGGCCGTAGACGTCACGACGACGGTGGAATCTCAGACCGGGCAACAGTCCTTCTCTCGGCACGATACCTTCGACAGCATCGGGGTTGGACTAGAGATGATCTTGGGGGCAAAGTGGGAATTCACCCCGACGTGGGTACTCGGCGCCGTCGTGCGCACTCCCGCTCTTCGTTTGGGTCAGGTCGTGGACCGAGTGAGCACGTCTCTTGAGGCAGAAAGTGGGGGTTCCATCAACCACGAGATCGCCTTCGAGGAGTCTCTTGCCATCGACACGGCTGTCTTGTCTCCGTTTCGTTTTCATCTGGGCTTGAGCCACAGCTTTGGCAAGTATCTGGCGTCAGGGGAAGCGAGCGTGTCGCTCCCCATGGTCAGCGAGGAAGAGAATCTGGAGCAAAGAACGACCTGGAACGCCAGGGCCGGTCTCAAGAGAACGCTCAGCGAGCACTGGGCCATCGGCGGAGGGGTCTTTTCCGATCGGAGTCCTTCCCCGGATCCGACTCAGTTTCAAGACAAACAAATCAACTACTACGGCCTTACCGTGGCCGTGGATTGGAAGAAAAAGTACGGGGTCGTCTCCAAGGACGAGGAGATGTTCGATGAGCCAAAATGGCTCGTTTTTGGCACTACGGTTGCTCTTTCCTATGCACTCGGCCGCGGGCAACTGGCGAGCGCGCGTGTCGGTCCGGATCCGATGGGTGGAATCGTCATCACACCCATTTCGAGCGACGTGACCGCCCACGAGTTTACGCTCCACATCTCGTCAGCCATCTCGGAATAGGCGGTTCTGGCGGAGCAGCGAGATCTGGCCCGAAAGAAGTCGCTACAGACGCGACTCTTTGATGCGCACCGCAATCAGGAGATAGAGCGCGAACAGAGCATCGTTCTGCGTGAGGCTTGCGGCTGGACGGCTCGCGAGACGGCGCAGG
>CAYMQT010000058.1:21316-22222 GCA_964392575.1 uncultured Polyangiaceae bacterium | reverse complement strand
TTGGGCACCGGGGACATCTCGCTGTGGCTCAGCAGTTGGGCGCGCGTGGCAGAGCCCTCCACGCTATGAGGACCGAGAAGCAGATCCAAGATCTCCGAAACTCCCCCTGCGCTTCGGTAGACGGCTTCGGCGAAGTGTCCCGTCGCGATGCTCTGCTCGATGCTGCGGATCAGCTCCGCGTCCTTCCAAAGAGAACTGAAGGTGAGGGGAGAAGCGGCGGGCGCCTGGATGGTCTTGGCGTCGTTTTCCGGAACCGGGGGTCTCTGCGAGAGGGGGAAATGAGCTTTCGAGGACCTGCGTGGCGTGCCCGTTCCGGGCAGAGTGCCGAGATCCGCGAGGTCGGGAGCCCCGGGGAAGCTCGCGCTGGGGTTGAGGGCGGGGGTCGACTTTTGGCGAAGACTTTCGCCCATCGAGGAAAGAGCGTCGCTCACTTGTCCGCTAAAGCCTTCGGCGCGCCCGGGGGGGTGGCTGCTGAGTTGATGAGGTGTGGAGATTTGTTGCCGCCGGGGAGTGTTGTCCTTGCGCGTACTGTCGGGGGCCTGGCGGCTCAGGTATTCCGTCACAAGACGAGTGACCGTCTTCAAGGCCTCGACCACCCCGACGCCCTTGTCTGCGTTGGTCGCGAAGTCCGGTGCCTCCGCTTTGTTGAGCTTCTCCCGCATGATTTCGATGGTCTCGCAATCAGGGAGGTCGCGCTTGTTGTACTGAAGAACGAAGGGGAGCTCGTTGAGGTCGTGTCCCATTTCGAGGAGGTTGTATTCGAGATCCTCCAAAGACTCGTGGTTGCGCTCCATGGCGCTGCGTTGACTGTCTGCCACAAAGACGACCCCGTCGGCTCCTTCGAGAACGAGGCGTCGGGTAGCGCCGTAGAAGACCTGGCCCGGGACCGTATAGAGCTGTAAACGG
>CAYMQT010000058.1:0-21306 GCA_964392575.1 uncultured Polyangiaceae bacterium | reverse complement strand
ACATTGAGATCGCGGACGCGCCCCACCTTCACGGGCAGAAAATCGAAGTAGAGCGTTCTGTCTCCCTCAGTCGCGAGCGAGATCAGCTCCCCGCGGTGGGTGGGTTTGAGGCTCTTGTGGATGTAGGAAAGAGAGGTCGTTTTTCCCGACATCCCAGGCCCATAGTAGACGATCTTTGCGGTAAGTTCGCGGGCAAGAGGGTTGATGACGGACACAGCACCTGATTGTACGGCCATCTTCGCGCCGAATATAGGTGTGAGTCTCTGGCGCCTGGCGCCGAATATGGCTACTGGAGCGCCGTGAAGCTGGAAATCCCACCACTGCCCTTCGTCGAATCTTACCGGGACGCCTCTACGCACCAGATGATGCTGGAGGACGTGGTCCGGACCACGAGCTACGACGAGGCTCTTAAAGAAGTGATCACACCCGAGTCCCACGTCCTGGATTTCGGTACGGGGACGGGCGTGCTGGCCATCTTCGCGTCCAGGCATGGAGCCAAGCAGGTCGACGCCGTCGACCGCTCCACGTTTTTGCGTCACGCCCGCAAGATTGCGATCGACTCCGGGTACCCGGAGATTCGATTCCACCACGCAGATCAGAAGACGTTCCAGATGGACGGCAAGGTCGACGTGTTGGTGAGCGAGTGGATGGGGCACTTTCTCTTCTTCGAAGCCATGATGACTCCCCTGATTGAGCTCCGTGACAAGTTCTTGAAGGAGTCCGGAGTCATGGTCCCGGCGCGGGTTTCGATGAGCGCGGCCTTGCTCACGGATGAAGCTTTTCATGACGAGCGCGCCTTCTTTCTGGGCAATCCCTATGGGATCGATTTTTCATCGATCGCAACTCAGCCGCTCAAGCAGATCCGGCGCGTGCGCGTGGAGCAAGATCAGATCGACCCCAACCTGTTCGATCTAGGCACTCTCGACATGAAGACGGTGACCGCGCAGCCAACCCGACTGACTGGAACTTGCCGGCCGCGACAGGCCGCTCTCGCCTACGGTGTGATCGCCTGGTTCGATACGGATCTGACGGACAGGGTGCACTTTGGCACCGGCCCCTTTGATGCCCCCACTCACTGGGACCAGCTCTTTTTCCCCTTCCCTGAGCCTTTCGCCGTCTTTCCTGACCGTGAACTCACCCTCACGATCTGTCCTCCAGAGCAGCCGGAACACGAGGATCCCGCCTGGGCTTGGAGCATGACCGACGGCCAGGAAACGGTTTCCGTCGATGAGCGAGAGATCTTCGATGAGGCCAATCGCGATCCGGACGAGTACTGACCGCTGACGTTCGGAGCGAGCTTCGGAGGCTGCTCGTTGCGTCTCTTCACACTTGCCGTTCAGCGAGCGGCGTACTCGTCGAGCACGTGTTCGATCCTCGCCATGACCTCTTTCATTTGATCGTGGTCCGGTAAAAGAGTGATGCGAAAGTGATCCTTGTAGGGCACGTTGAAGCTCGACCCCGGTGCGACCAAAACGTGCTTTTGTTCCAGGAGATCGAGGGCGAAACGGCGGTCGTCGAAATCCTCCGGCATGAGGCTCAAATCGACGCGAACGAAGGCGTACATCGCCCCGCGCGGCGTGACGACGGAGAGGTACTTGCTTTTCTCCACACACTCGAGGATGGCGCGCCTAGTCTCGAACAGACGTCCGCCCGGACGCGTCAGTTCGAAAATGGACTGATGACCTCCGAGAGCGGTTTGCACCGCGAACTGACCCGGGACGTTGGAACAGAGGCGGAGCGAAGCCAAAAGCTCGATGGCGTGGAGGTAGTCGGCGGCGTGTAGCTTTTCCCCGGAGAAGGAAAGCCAGCCGACGCGCAGTCCGCAAGCGCGGTACACCTTGCTCAGACCCGAAAAAGTCGCACACAGGGTTTTTTTCGTCACACTGGCCAGAGGAGTGTAGACCGCGTCCTCGTACAGCATTTGATCATAAATTTCGTCGGCACAAAGGACCAGGTGATGCCTCTCGGCCAGCTCGGCCAGACCGCGCAGAGTTGCTTCGTCGTAGACAGCGCCCGTGGGATTGTTGGGGTTGATGACAACGATGGCGCGTGTCCTTGGGGTGACGAGCTTTTCGACTTCGAGAGGATCGGGCACGAATCCATCTTCCGGACGGCACGGATAGTGAACGGCCTTGGCTCCGTGGATCACGACGGAGGCCGTCCAAAGCGGGTAGTCCGGACTCGGGACCAGGACTTCATCTCCGGGGTTCAAGAGGGCGCGCATGCTCATCATGATGAGTTCAGACACGCCGTTGCCGATGAACACGTCCTCTGCGTTCGCGTCCATGATGCCGCGATCCTGCTGCTGCATGACGACGGCCTCGCGCGCCTGGAAGATCCCCTTCTGATGAGAGTAGGGGTCGGCTTGGTGTAGGTTTTGCACCATCGCCACGCGCATGCTGGGCGGCATCTGGAAGCCAAAGGCACCCGGATTACCGATGTTCAGCTTGATGATGTCGTGTCCATCCCGCTCGAGTTCTTCGGCGCGACGCGCAAGTTCCCCTCGGATTTCATATTTGACATCGTGCAGGTGCTCGGAGGCGCGGAGGGTGGGAATGGTCATCACTTGGATCCAGGTGGAAGGCCCTGAGGCCGGTCGTTCTTCTAGTCCCATCCGGGCTCGTCGGCGAATATGCGAAGACAAAATCTCGATACAAAGCCAGGACGAGGGGGCGTTTTCGCGTTTCTTTGCCGCTGCTTTGCCCGTCCGGGTCCCCTTGTCATTGCCCAAAACCTCAGCCATGCCGGTCTGAGCGCATGACTGAGCAAGGGAAGGTGGCCGTTCGGGACTTGATGGAGTCGAGCGGGGTCAAGTTTGGCACCAGCGGCGCCCGGGGGTTGGTGCGGGAGATGACCGACCGGGTTTGCTATGCCTACGCGGCGGCGTTCTTGAGCTACCTCAAGAGCGAGGGGCGCGTAGAGAGCGGAGACGTCGTCTTTCTGGCCGGGGACCGACGCCCGAGTACGGGGAGGATCCTGCGAGCGATTGCCGTTGCGGTGGGAGATGCTGGGCTCTGTGTAGAAAACTGTGGGTTGATTCCCTCTCCGGCGCTGGCCCTTCGGGGGCTTGTCCGTGGGGGAGCGTCTATCATGGTGACGGGGAGTCACATTCCGGACGACCGCAACGGCATCAAGTTCAACACACCCTTGGGCGAGATCACCAAGACCGACGAAGAGGGCATCTTCAGAACCGTCGTTTCACTCCCTGTGTGCTTCGACACAGAGGGCATGTTCACGGCTTTGGCGAAAGAGGGAGCTGAGGCGGCCCTCGGTCCTTTGCGAAGTCAGGCCCTCGCTGATTACCAGAAACGCTACCTCTCCGCATTTCCCGCCGACTTTCTTCGGGGTGTCACCCTGGGCGTTTATGGTCACTCGGCGGTCGGGCGAGATTTGATGGTCGACTTGTATTCGGCCTTGGGCGCAAAGGTGATCCCTCTCGGGATGAGCGAGACTTTCATTCCCGTCGATACGGAGGCCATTCGGCCCGAGGACGTCAGCCTTGCCCGTGGTTGGGCGGCGGAGTTCAAGACCGACGCCATTGTATCGACGGATGGCGATAGTGATCGTCCCTTGACGGCTGACGAGAACGGCGAATGGATGCGCGGCGACATCACGGGCATCCTCACGGCGCAGTTTTTGGGAGCGACTGCCGTAGCGACCCCGGTGAGTTGCAACACGGCGCTCGAACGAAGCGGTGTCTTCTCAAGAGTCGTGCGCACCCGCATCGGCTCACCTTTCGTGATTTCCGGCATGCAAGAGCTGTCTCAGGTCCCGGGGACAGGGGTCGTGGGGTACGAGGCCAATGGTGGATTTTTGACGCAATCGGATTTCACGATCCCGGGGGGAGGTCTTCTGCCCGCGCTTCCGACTCGCGACGCGACCTTGGTTCATTTGGCGCTCCTGATGAGCGCCCGGAGGGCTGAAAAGACCCTTTCCGCACTGGTGGCGACTTTGCCTCGGCGTTTCACGGCGAGCGGTCGTGACCAAACGTTCGAAAATGCGCGCTCTCAGTCGCTTTTGGCTCACCTCCAGAGCGGTGGCAAAAGCGTGATTTCTGGTCTGGGCTTCGGCCCGCTTCTTTCTGTGGATGACACCGATGGTTTGCGCATGACCTTTGAGAGCGGTGAGATCCTGCACTTTCGCGCTTCGGGGAACGCCCCCGAGCTCCGGTGTTACGCCGAGGCGGACAGCGAGAAGAGGGCGCAGTCACTGGTGGAGACAGGGCTCGACGTCGCGCGTGAGCTCTCCTGAGCGTCGCCGCATGTTTTTCCGCCGTGTTTTTCCGCCGTGTTTTTCCGCGAGCACATTTGTTTAGGCGCTTCAAGAAGTGAGGGCCGGCGGGCGCCCGTGTCCGTGTTCTTGTCCCGGAGGCGTCGGGGCAGGCTATCGTTGTAAAGCAGCTGTCTGCCGACGAGCGCCATGTCCCCAGAAATCACGGTCATCCTGCCTATGTACAACGAAGAGTCGGTCATCACCGAGACTCTTCGCGCGGTCATAGCGGAAGTGCGGAGAGTCACGGACTCCTTTGAAATTCTGTGCATCAACGACGGAAGCAGAGACCGGACCGGGGAATGGGTCCTGAAGGCTGCCGAGCAAGAGCCTTCTATCCGTCTCGTCGACCTGAGTCGCAACTTCGGCAAGGAGGCGGCGATGGCTGCCGGTCTCGATCACGCACGAGGAAGCGGGATCTTGCTCTTGGATTCAGATCTTCAACACCCGACCTCACTCATCCCCGAGATGGTTCAAGCGTGGCGCGAGGGGATAGACGTCGTTAGCGGTGTGAAGGCCTCCCGAGGGCGCGAGGGGCTACTCTACAAGGTGATGGCGCACACGTTCAATCGCCTGATGGGGAGCGGCCTCGACGGGTTTCGTGGGGCGAGTGACTTCAAGCTCCTCGACAGGCAGGTGGTAGACGCCTTGCGTGCGTGCCCCGAGCGGCATCGCTTTTTCCGTGGCTTGGTTGCTTGGGTCGGCTACAGCACGCGCGAGATCCCCTTTGACGTTCAGGATCGAGCGGCGGGGGAAACGAAGTGGTCGACGAGTGCGCTCATTCGTTATTCCCTTCGCAACCTGCTCTCCTTCAGTGCACTTCCCCTGCGTTTGATCGCAGTGGGAGGATTTTCCACGCTGCTTTTTGCCCTCTTCATGGCCGTCTGGACCCTCATCCGTTATTTCCGGGGGGATTCGCTGGCAGGGTTTCCCACGGTGATCCTGCTTCAGCTCATCTTTGGGGGCATTCTGCTCACGAGTCTCGGCGTCATGTCCCTTTATCTGGCGGAGATGTTCGAGGAGGTGAAGCGCAGACCTGTGTATCTGTACCGGGCTCCTCGGAACAAGGAAGGATCAGGCGCTCAGGGCTGACCCAGGCCGGTGACGCGCGCGCGCGTAGTGACCTTCTGAAGCACCCAGAGCTCGTCGGCCGTGGAGTGGACGAGGAGCTTTTTCGATTTCAGAGGTTGAAGTTCAAACTGAGCCTGGCTTTTTATGTGGCTTTTGAGCTCAGCAGAAAAACTCTCACGGCTGGCTTCCAGAACCGTTTCCGAAAGTCGGAGGGGGAGGGTGAGTTCTGAGAGAAGGTTCTTGAGTTTCGCCACCTGTTCAGGTGCTTCGACTCCGACGACGTCGAGATCAGACAGGTGCAGTGCGCCGTCTTTCGCTTCCAGCTGAGCCGTGACCCACGCCGCGCTACAAAATTCTGGGACACCCTTTAGTTGTAGGGCGATGCGGTCTTGCGCCAGGCGCATCTGAAGGAGCTGACCGGCTCCGAGGGCTTCGAGTCTCGGCGCGAGATCAGCTTCGAGATCCTGACGGCTCACGGTCTCGGGGAGCCAGAGCGTGGACACGGGTACGTCCTTCTTGAACGAGGTCAGGGCGGGCAGTTTTCCTAGTTTTTGTGTAGCCGTACAGTCGGGAGCGGAGCGTATCTCTCCCACCAGACCGAATCCGGCGCGCAAGACTTCTTCCGAGTTTTGATCGTTCTTCTTTTTTCCGGAAACTTCGACCAGATGCGGGGCGGCGAAGAAGACTTTCTCAGGGGAGAAGTAGAAGCAGGTGTCGTCGGTGATCTTGAGCGGATCTTCAAACGTCTTGTAGCCCTTTTTGACTTCGGGCTTCAGCTTGGGCCATTTTTGCGTGATCTCTTGCCTGACCTTGGAAAGCTCCTGCTCAGCCGCGCTCAAGATGTGCGGGGTTACGTCCATTCCGATCACGCAGCGACGGCTCGCGGAAACAGAGGCAGTCGGAGGCGAGAGTTCGTAGTCGGCGGCCGCTTCCTTGTCGAAGGCAAAAGTGGTCAGAAGCTCGGGCTCACAACTCCCGTACTTCAGGCATGCGCTTCCGATGGGTTTGCAGACGGAGATGGAGAGCGAGAGCGGGACGGTTACGAGGAGCTGAGATTGCGTTTCCGAGATCTGAGGGTTCTTGCGCGTCACCTTGAAAGTTGCGCGGCCAGGAGCACCTACGTCTCGATCTTTTTCCTCAGCGAGCACCTTGGGAATTTCTTGTGCGATGCGGGCTTCGAGCGCGGAAGTGGGCACCTCCACATCGAGCCAAAGGCTGCTTTCGTGAGTGGGTCTTTCCCCCGGCAGAGGAAGCACCGGCTCTTTCTCGTCATCGACAAGAATGCAGCGTTTGCCGTCCGGGCCCTTGACCGTTTTCGCCCCACTGCTGCTAGGCGAAGGCCCGCAGGCGACCGTGAGCCACAAGGCGGAAGTCATCATCAGCCAGAGCGAAGGAAAGCACCGCAGCGAAGAGAAGCACCGCGGCGAAGGAAAGCACCGCGGCGAAGAGAAGCACCGCGGCGAAGGAAAGCACCGCAGCGAAGAGAAGCACCGCGAAGGAAGGTGAGAGGGAGTGGGGTTTTCGTGGTGAACTCGCGTCATGGTAGGACCTGTCTCAGGCTTCGTGATCATGCATACCCTAATACCGAGAGCCGGGAAGCTGCCACTCCTCTTGTTCTGTTTGGGATGTACGCCGGTCGGTCCAGGTGCCTCCCCTGGGGCCACTCCGTCGAGTCCCACCTCCAGGGAGCCCCTCAGCCCCCACCCAGTGGCAGAGCTTCAGGGGAAGTGGTCATCGGTTCTCATGGGGGCCGGGGCGCCGAAGGTGGAGCTCTTGCCCGGCTACACGCACATCGTCAGTCCTCAGGCAGAACCTGCCTCCTTGCATTGCTTCGTTTACGAGGTGCCGTTCGACACGGGTCAGGCGGTGAGTCGACTGCTCAGGGCCGCTCAAGTAGGGATTGAGTTTGAAAGCCTGACCGTGTCCCGAGTGGAGGCGATGGATGCGGCTCCCGTTCTTTTCTTACGCGCGGGGTATCGCTCGACGGATTCGTCTTCCATCAAGCGTGGTCTTTTGCAGATGGCGATCACGCCCCGTTGGGATTACCCGGTGGTTTGCACGTTCGAGCACGAGTCAAGCACCTTTGAAAAAAGGGTGCTCTCCTTTTTACAGAACTTCAAAGCTGAGCAAGTGCGACCCATGGACCCGCCTTTCGTTTCTGAAGTTTGGAAGCTTTCGC
Source organism: uncultured Polyangiaceae bacterium (assembly GCA_964392575.1). Lineage (GTDB taxonomy): Bacteria > Myxococcota_A > Polyangia > Polyangiales > Polyangiaceae > NIC37A-2. Next base: position 13,787 of record CAYMQT010000058.1, on the reverse strand, counting down.
GGTCAGGAGTTCCCTTTGGTTTCTCGCTGCTCAGGCTGCACGAAAACGAGGACGGGACCGGCAAGTGTCTGGAGGTTTCGGCCTCTGTTGCTTTTGAAAAAGGGCGAGTGAAGAGTACGGACACCGTGGCTCTTCAAGAGAGCGACGAGCGCGGGGTATTTTCTGGCAAGTGGCTGGAGATCGAAGGTACTTCTGCGGAATTTTCTCTTTTGCTCGAACGGCAGGAGCAAGGGGACGCAGCTGAGTTCAGATTCCGCTACATAGGCGAGCGCAGGGGAGAGCACGTGAAGGGCGAGTTTGAGACGAACTCTCCTCTGGCAACGGCGCTGACGGTCTACCGCAGGCTTGAAAGGGACCCCCTCACGGAAGCGTTCTCCGTCCTTACGTACCGCCCTTCTTCTTCACTGAAGGCACCCCTTCAGGTCGACTACCGCCCCGGTGGAGGGGAGTTGCGCCTGATGGTCGAGACGGCGGGTGCCGGCGATGAGGTGAGCTTTCGTCGTGAAGTGAGTCTTGGCAAGGACGGTCTACCCGAGTCCGAGCGTGGTCTGAGAGAAGGCGTTACGGCGACCTTACTCAGCCGCACACGCCGCGGGATCTGAGTGGAGTGCGGGAGCGGACGTGCTGCGGGAGCTGATGGGCTGCCCCATCAAGTACCGGAATGGACCTTGGCTGTGCCACCGGCCTTTCCGGTGCCTTTGCTCTTGTCCCCGCTTTTGCCGCCGGAAGAGCCGTTTTCCTGCTCTTGGTCGGGTTCGAGCTCAAACTCGGGCTTGCGCTCGGGGTCGCAAGTCGGCGGAGGACCGAATCCGTCGGCGACGAAGGTGTATTCCAGGCGACCGGACTTTGAACGCTCGCTCTTTTTCTCGACTTTCGTGTCCTCCTTCTTCCGCTCTTTCTTTTCCTCTTCGCTCATCTCGTCCTCGCGCGTGACTTCTCCGGAACCCCACTCCGCGTTCTCATCTTGTTCGCCTCCAGTTTTGGCAACAATCCGAACCCGGTGCTCCCCTTTGCGCGCGGGGGTGCAGTAGCTGAGGAGGTAGAAGCGCTTCATGTGCTTTTCGATGCGCGCTGCGATGCGGTCGAAGGCTTCGCCGACCTTGGCCGTATCGTCTACTTTTTCGGAGCCGTCCTTGCCGATCATGTCGAGGGTGCGCTGATCGATTTCCCCTCCGACACCGACAGCAAACATTTCGTAGTGCTTGTAGTCTTCATGGCGGATGGACTCGCGCATCTCCTGCTCGCTGACGCGCGCGGCTCGGTCGGTTCCATCGGTGAACACCACCAAAGTACCGAATTTGAGCGGCTTGTCGTCCTTGTCGAGCCCGGCCTTGAGGGTTTCAAGGCCCTTTCTGACCGCCCCATGCAAGTTGGTGGACGGGTCTTTGGGCTTGTAAGAGCGTAAGGTTTCGATCCCGCCTTCGACACTCCCTTGGGTCTCGGTGAAGGGCACGATGGGGTCGATTTCCTCGGAGCCGTCGAAAGCGTACACGCCTACCTTTTGCTGTTTTCCCACCCGGTTGCTGAACTCGAGAGCCGCATCCACGAGAGCTTCTGCTCCTCCGCTTTCCGTGACGCTGCCGCTCATATCGAGGAGAAGGAGCGTGTAGGAAACCGCCGCCATCTCCGGATTCAGGATTTTCTGATTGCTCTCGAAGGTCGAGACGAGCTTGCCGTCTTCGTAGATCTCGAAGTTGCTGGCCGCCAAACCGGCGACGGGTTCCTCACCATCACGCACAGTGAAAAAGATCCATACGTTGTTGGGCTTGGCTTCCTCGGAGTTGACGCGAGTCAGAGTGAGTCCTCCTCCGCAACCTCCCAGGGCAAGGGAGCAGGTGAGGAGGACGGGAAGCGGAAGGAAACGTCGGAGGGCTTTCATGGGCTTTTGAGTCTTTGATGCGGAGCGCGCACAATCACACGGTCACACAGTCGCACAGTTTACGCGGCAGCGTGGTTCGGTCGGCGCAGAGCGAGAGGCTACGCGCTCACTCAGATTGCGACCATTCCGGCGCGCTTGGCAAGGCGGCGAGGGCGAAGCCAGAAGGGCCTGGGCGCGAAGTGAATTGCGCGGGAAATGGGCTGCCTGCGTATCCAGCATCCAGCAAATGTATCAGCAAATGGTCATTTGGTGTGGCGGGCGTGATCCACAAGCGGGGCTTTGTCCCCTCAAATCACCGGTGTTTGACTGCGCTTGGGGATCCAGGTACCGCCAGCGCCTGATTACGCGAAACCCGAGGCGGGATGGGCGACAGAAAATGAACCTATGAGAAACGCAGTAAACGACTTCCTCACCTTCGAAGACACGGAGCTAGCCCGCAAGTGGTCCGGCAAGAAAGTCCCCATCTCCGACGTCTACGAAGCCTACATTGATGGCAAAGTCGACATCCCCCAAGACAAGTGGGAAGGTTTTTTTGACACGCGGCATGAGACCATGTCGTTCCGCTTGACAGACAGTCACATCAAGTGGGCGTTCACGAACTTCCTGCCAGAAGTTGCCATTCACTCAAAGGCTCAAGACAGCCGCATCGTTGCTGAGCACTACAATCGAGGCAACGACTTCTTCGAGTGGTGCTTGGGGGATGCCATGGTTTACACGGCGGCGTGGTTTGAATCTCCGAGCGTACCTCTCGAACAAGCTCAGTACAAGAAGATTGACCGCTGCTGCCAGAAGCTTCAGCTCAAGGCAGGGGAGACCCTTCTCGACATCGGTTGCGGCTGGGGCACCTTTGTTGCTCGTTCGGCCCGGGAGTTTGGCTCTCGTTCGACCGGCGTGACTCTGGCTCAGGAGCAGGTCGATTTCGGAACCGACAGGATTAACCAGTACGGTGTCTCTGACCGCGCCGAAGTGCGCGTTTGTGATTATCGCAACGTCACAGGGCCTTTCGACAAGATCGTCTCCCTCGAAATGGTGGAGCACGTCGGGATCAAGAACCTCGTGACCTACTACAGAAAGGTGCACGAACTCCTTGCCGATGACGGTTTGTTCGTCCTTCAGTGGACCGGAATTCGTAACCTTTACAATCCTCAGAATCCGCTTTCCGCGGTGACGATGCGGCCAGAGGATCTCATCTGGGGTCTGTTCATGAGCCGTTACATCTTCCCGGGAGCGGACGCGAGCCTCACCCTTTCAGGGATGATCCGCGCGGCCGAGGACGGTGGCTTTGAAGTCATCGATGTAGAGAACATGAGTCCCCACTACGTTTTGACTCTCCGCGCTTGGCGCGATCACTGGGTGAGCAACAAGGCTGCCGTGATCGAGGCTTATGGCGAGCGCTGGTTCCGCCTGTGGTACTTCTTCCTTCATTGGTCAGCCCTGATCGGTGAGCAGGGAAGCGCGTTTACGTATCAGTTGCTCATGCACAAGAACCACGACAGCTACGACCGCATGGGGCTCCGCTACAAGAACCCCCACGACTGGCGCGGTAAGTAAGCGCTCTCAGCACTTCGCCGAGCGAATGCCCCCAAAAGCCGCGTCCTTGAGGTCGCGGCTTTTTTGCGCCCGAGCTCCTAGGAGCGACCGAGGATCCTTTGCGCCCGAGCTCCGATTGGCGCTCGAGATCCGAAGCATGGAAAAGTGAAGCGCTGTCATTTCACGGCTCTGAAGGAAACAATTTATCGAGACAAAGGCGAGAGACTTCGATGCGCACCTCGGTGGCGGGGAGGCGCTCTCATTTCTCATCACGCAGCATCTTGGCTGTGGAAGCGAATTCTGAAATCTCCACCTCACGTTGCGTCTCTGTTTCCAGAGCGGAGTCTTGAGAGTTTCTGATCGAGTCTTCGCTCGAAGGAGAGGGATCTGCTGCGTGCGCTTCCATGACACCCCCACAGATTTTCCTGAGATTTCTGTCTGAAACACTGGTGAAAACAGGGATCGTGTAGTTGGTTAAGACAAATGACCAACATCGCTTCTTGCCCCAAGAAGTCGCCGGTTTTGGCGAACCCAAGGCCCATTCAGTCGAGCCTTTTCCGCTATTTTCGCCTGGTGCCCTTGGTGGCGCTGACCCTTCTTCACCTCGCGTGCAGCGCCGAAGAAGACTCATTCTTTTGGTCAGAGCAAGGGGACGCGGGGATGTCCTTTCTTTCTTCAGAGTCGTGTCAAGACGATGGTGCCGTTCGCTCATGCTCGGCGCACCTGGATTTGGCAAACGGAACCTTGACGTGCATCGAAGGAGAGCAAACGTGTAGCGGCGGTCGTTGGGGTGCGTGCCTCAAGGCTGAATGGACAGATGTCGTCGTGACTCGTGCAGCGGGGCACCCCGTGGCCGTCGCCGCGACGACGGCTACGACGGCATGCGCGGGCAACAGGTGCGATCCCAGCTGCAAGAATTTCGAGTCGGAGGGAGGTCCCTACGAGCCGATGGTTTCCGCGTCCTCGGCGATGCCGAGTTCAAGTATTCCAGACTGGTCGGGTCTCATCCCTCCTTGGAAGAAGGAGCCTTGTCAGTCAGGGCTCGACTGTCAGGTGAATCACCGCTGTTTCGGGGTGACGACCGACTCCTCCTGCGCGCACGAAAAATGTGCGCCTGGCGTCGCCCTCGACGCGGCCTGTGACCCTTGTGTCGAGCGTATTTGTGCGGTTTCTCCCGGCTGCTGTCAGGACGACGAAAATCCGGCGACGGCAGACTGGTCCCCGGCCTGTGTCGCCTTGGTCAAGAGTGAATGCGACGCCACCTGCGCAGATCCAGGAGCGGCGGTTTGCAGTCATGGCCTTTGTGACGTGGGGTCTCCGCTCGAGTCGACCTGCGACACCTGCACCCAGACCGTGTGTGGGACGCCCGGGTTTGAGTTTTGCTGTGATACGGCGGGCGCCTGGGATGCGTCTTGCGTGACGGCTGCCAAGAGATTGTGTTCGAGTGCACCCCCTCCCGTTCTCGGAGCAGGAACTCACCGCTGTGACTACTCCTTGATGGGCGCCGGTGCGCTTGCTCTTTATGGAGCGACGGTGCTCGGGGGAAACATTGGAGGCGGGACGGGCGCCAACGCCATCAAGGCGGACGGTCTGGTGCGTTCGGAGGTGAGTCACAGCATCTACTCGCAAGGTGCGATGGACCTGTGGTCTTCTACCGTGTCGGGAGACATGCGAGCGGGCGGCGCCTTTGATCCCAGTCGCTGCTCGAATCTCGTGATGGGAACCTGTGTGGGCCATGCAGCGTCGGTTCCCAAAGCCACGGTCCCGACCCGATCACTTTCGTGCGGCTCCACACCGGTGACCGTCAGCGCCTCCACGGTTCTTCCTCCTGGCTCGTACGGCGCGGTCACAGTGAGTGCCGGGGCGACCCTGACCCTTTTACCGGGGCCTTATTCTCTCAGCAGTTTGACCCTCGGGACCGGAGCCGTGCTGGAGATGCCTGACCAAGGTTCCGTTTACATGGATATCTGTGGGGCCGTGGGGTTTGGTGCAGGGGTGACCTTTCAAGGAGTCAGCGGACCGGCTGACGCCCTGCGCCTGATCATCTACGCGGGCGGCAACGTGACCCTGGGCGAGTCAGCCGTCGTCTACGCGATGATCACGGCGCCCACGAGCGCCGCCCTTTTCAGCCCCGGGGCCTCCGCAGGCGCGAAGACAACCCTGCACGGGATCTTGCACGTATCAACCGCCGAGTTGATGAGGCACACGCTCCTCAACTCCACAGGCCTGACCGGTCAAGCCTGTGTGGATGCGCTCATCGACGTCCCTGCCGCTTGCCCTCCCTTGAGCGGCGCACCTGCACCCCAGGGCAGCGGCGAGTGCATAGAGAATGCGGACGGGTACGTCGACACGGCCTGTGCTGGCACGGATCTCGCGCTCGCGTTCGGTTGTGGTCGGGAGGTGGTGGTGTGTAACCACGGCCTTTCTGACGCAGATCCTGGTGCAGTCGTGACCTTCTATGATCTGAGTGGAGCGCAGCTCAGCACCGAGACTCCGGATCCGGAATTTGAGATCGGCACATGCACGGTATCAAAACCGGTGAAGAGCGGAGAGTGCATCACTCAGACTTGTCCGAGCGCTCTCACGGATGTCGATGCGACGCTGATGGTGAATGTAAGTAACCTGACGACTCCTTCTGAGTGTAGCCGTCTCGACAACTGGAGTTTGCACGACAGCAATCTAGATTGCCCCGGGACTCTCAATCCCATGGTCGAATCGAGGCGCTACGAAGCAACCTGCGACGACGACAGAAAGCCCTTGTGGGGACTTTTGAGCTGGACGACCGAGACCCCCGGCGCGAGTGAAGTCGAGTTCCGCGTCCGGGTTTCAGAAGAAGAGTCGGATCTCGACGCGACGGCTTTCACTGTGGTGGGTGTTGCTCAGGCCGCTACTTCGACCGAGGTGTGTCAACTCGGCTCCGTAGGTCCGGCCTGCGCGGTGGATCTGACGCTCGAACTCGGGCTTTCGACGATGACGCAGCCGCCCTTTTTGGAGCTAGAAATGAGGCTGAATCCTGTCGGAGCGAGTGCACCAAGGGTGATCGACTGGGACGTGACCTACTCGTGCGTGGTGGACCAATGATCGGCTCTCTCGCTTCTCGAAACGGTGCAACTCCTATTTTCGTGCTGGCTCTGGGCATGGCGGGATGGATGTATGGGTGCTCACCGGATCCCGACAGACACCCCTACACTCAGTTCGATCCTCCGGATGAAGATCGTCGTTCGGACGACGAAGAAGGCTCAGGTGGAAACGGACTCGGAGGAACGGGAGCGTCGTCGGGAGAGGCGGGCGCTGGTGGAGAGTCGGGTTTACCTCCGGATGGAGATCCCCCTTTCTGTGAAGCAGACGGATGTCCAGAGACCGGCACGTGTGATCGGGTCGGTGACCTGTGTGGTGAGAACGGCTTTTGCGTCGACGTTGCCTTCGGATCCGTGTGCGCCTGTGAAGAGGGTTATTATCTCGGGCAAACAGAATGCCTGGACATCTTCGAATGCGAACTTTCCGTTTGTGCTTCGGCCGCGACCTGTTTCGAAAAACCCGGCGGATTCGAGTGTAGGTGTCCCAAGAACACCTTCGGGGACGGGCTGTTTTGCCTAGAGGAAGATCCTTGCGCCTCGGAGAGCTGTGGAGCCTTTGCCTGTGAGCCGGTGCCTTGGGGCGCGGTCTGCCTCTGTCCTCAAGGGCTCCGGGGGCCTCGGTGTGAGGAAATTTGCGGGACCGCTTTCTTCGCAGATGAGGCGCTCACGAACCTCGTCCTCGAGACCTTGGACGTTTCAGAGCTGCCGACCTGGGGGTCTTTGGCGTTTTGGTCGAGCCTTTCGACTTCGCGACTGAGCTTGGATGAGATCCACTCGCTTTCCGGAATGGAGTGCTGGCAGGGGCTTCGTTCTCTTGATCTGTACGGCCAGGCCGTGAGCGACGTAGCGCCGCTTTCGGAACTCCATTTCCTCGAAGAGATCGATCTCGGGTGTACCCCGGTGCGGAACCTCGAACCTCTCTCGAAACTGTACCGCCTCGAGTGGCTTGCTCTCGATCAGTCACAGTGCGCGCGGGCCGAGGAAGAGGACGTGGATTTGTCCCCTCTTTCAAACCTCCTCCAGCTGAGAGAAATTTCCGTTTCAGGCCTGAGCCTCGACTCCTTTGTCCCGCTCACGAACCTCCCGCGTCTGACCACTCTCGTGGCTGAACAGACCAAGGTCCCTTCTTTTGCTCCTGTGGGTGAGTTTGTGAGCCTCGAACGCCTCTCTTTGGCCGGAAGTGACGTATCGGCGGGAAGCAGCATGAAAGACTTTCACTTTCTTTCCTCTCTGACCTCCCTTTCTGAGCTCAATCTGTCACGCACGGAGTTCTCCGATCTTGGCGTCCTGGCAGCTCTCGATCGATTGACCTCGCTTTCGCTTTCAGAGAATCACCTCAAGGATGCCGCCCTTCAGAACGGCCTGACCTTCATGAAGCGGGTTAGCATGGTCGATCTCTCCTTCAATCAGCTCACCAAGCTGCCCAAGTTTGGGGTCGATGTGCTCGTGTCAGAATTGAACGTGTGGGGCAACGACATTGCAAGTTTGAAGGGTGTTGATGAAATCAAATTCGCCCCGGGCGCCCGCCTGTTCGTCGGGGCCAATTCTCTCGATTGTGCGGCAGAGAAAGAACGTCTTTCAGTTTTGAAAGAGCGTGGAGTCGCCGTGTTTGCGGACTGCCCGTGACGGACACCTGTCCGCGGTCTGTGGGAAAAATGCGACAGGCCTTACGCTTTTCCTTTCGCTTTCAGAGTTTCGACATCAAGCTTTCGACGACCCGGGGGATCCTGATCACCAACCAAAAAAATGCACGAGATCTTCCCCTCTTCCCTCAGTCTTTCTTCTCCAGATCCTTCCGAAGCAGGCGCCGTGGCTAAACACAGCCCCCCAGAGTCGGTCCTTCTCAGAACCGCTTTTCAGCCGATCTTCAGCGTGGCCCATGCCAAGCCCATCGGCCACGAAGCGCTCCTGCGAGGTATGGGGGAGCGCGGACTGATGACCGCGGGACAAACCCTGCATCATCTCGGGCTTTACCACCCGCTCGAAGAGATTGAGCGAACGTGTGCGCGTCTCCATCTGAAAACCTTTGCTCAGCACAGCCCTCCGGGTTGGCTCTTTTTGAATTTGAGTCCGGAAGTCGTTCCTGATCGGGCTTCCGTGGTGACTCAGTTTGGTGCTTGGCTCGATGAAGCGGGCGTGCGCGGAAACCAAGTCGTTGTCGAGATCGTCGAGAAGCAAGCGAGTAGCGAAACGGGTTTGGCCGGAGCGATTGAAGGCTTCCGGGATGTCGGCTGTCTGATCGCCATCGACGACTTTGGGGCCGGCGAGTCCAACTTTGAGCGCATCTGGAGGATTCGTCCGGATCTGGTCAAGCTCGACAGGGAAATGCTCACGGAAGCATGCGAACACCCCCATGTGCGTCAGCTCCTTCCCGGGATCGTCTCTCTTCTGCACGAGGCAGGCTGCCTCGTCGTGCTCGAAGGTATCGAATCAGAGGAGCAGGCGCTCATTGCGTTTGAGAGTGATGTGGATTTCGTTCAGGGGTTTTACTTCGGGAAGCCTCAAGAAGGGCCCACGGCTGAACAAGCCGCTAATCACTTGTTCGTGGATCTTTCGCTGAAGTATCGGGCGGCGGCGAAGCGCAAGTCGAACCAGGACGAGAGTTTTTTTCAGTTTTATGCGGGCCCGTTTCATCAATGCGCGCGCACGCTGCAAGCAGGACGAGACATCGAACACGCAGCGGATGCGCTGGTCAGTATGCCGGGCGTTCAGCGCGTGTACCTTCTCGACGACCACGGTCGGCAAGTAGGAACGAATCAAGAAGGAGAACCTACGAGCGACACTGATTTACGCTATGATCAGGCGCTCTTCGCCGGAGGTGGAGACTGGTTCCGGCGTCCGTATTTTCAGCGCGCTGTCGCTCGACCCTCGGTCTTGCAGACGTCGCGCCCCTATCTTTCGGTGCGGGACGCACGCCGCTGCGTGACCCTGAGTATGGCCCTTCAGGTGAAGGGGGACCTGCGGGTGCTCTGTACGGATCTGGATTACAATCCGGGGCCGCAGCCGCTCGGCGCGCGGCGTCGTGTGCACGCCCCACGCCCGGGCTGAACGGCGAGCCCAGGGCTCTTTCCCCCGCGTTCCTTGCCCCGCTCCCGCTCCGCTTTTCACCTGTGATAGGGTGCGGGGCATGAAAGAGACAGGTTGGGGAAGCCGTGCGCTCGTTTTTGCGCTCGCGCTAGGTCTGGGTCAAACGGCATGCGATGAACCGAAGGAAGAAACGCGGCCGAAAGTGGAAGCGCCTAAGGAGCCGATCCCTCCCCCACCGAGTCCCGTTCCTGCGCCCGAGCCCGAGAAGGTAGAGAAACCCAAGAAGAAGCTCGAAGATTGCGCACAGGGACCCAAGGTCAGCGTAGAAAGCGCCGAGCTTGAAGCATCCATTCGCCTCAAGGCTCAAAAGCCCGAAGGAGATCTAACGACGGCGGATCTGAAGAAGCTTCGCTCGCTCAACCTCTCTCGCGTGAGTTTGGACGAACTCGACATCTGTCTGTTTCATCACATGACGAACTTGCGTGAGCTGTTTTTGGGCCCGGGTCAGGTCACCGATCTCGGACCTATCTCCGGCGCGACGCAACTAGAGTCACTGCGCGCCTCCATGAATCCGGTCGAAGATCTTTCCCCCCTTGCCAAGATGACGAAGATGGATCGCCTCGATCTCGGAAAGACTGCGGTCAAGGACCTTTCGCCCCTCAAAGACATGGTTCTGATGAGCGAACTCATGCTCGATGGGGCGCCGGTTGAGGACGTTTCCGCACTTTCCGGCATGACCAAGCTGGAAAAATTAAGCGTGGCCGGGACTCAGGTCAAAGACATCAAGGCGCTTGCTGATCTGAAGAAGCTCGAATTCCTGTACATCAAGGATAGCCCCCTCGCGAACGACATTGCCGCGACGGGCGTCGTGGTGAAGAACGGAACGAAAGTCGTTCAGGACTGAGTTTCGAAGCTGTGACGGGCGCGCTCAGACACGTCTCGGACGACGACAGCTTCATCCGCTGTTATCTCTGCGGGGCCGACGCGGCCGGACCGTGCATGAAGTGTCGGCGAAGTGTGTGTGGGAACTGTTGTGTGCTCGTCGAAGGAGCCGCCAACACCTGGGCCGTTTGCACGCGCTGCGAAAGAGGTGAGGGGAAGAAAGTGGGTGGCTGGCGGGGCCTGGGGCTTTTCCTCGCGCCGCTTTTTCTCGCGCTCGTGGGGCTGATTCTGCTGCTCGCTTGGCTAAGCGGCGATCTCGGTTAAGAGCACACGACGGTTTTCAGACGTGCTCTAAGGAGCTCCTCTCGCTTTCGTGAGCGCGACGTCCAGTTCCGGGGCTCGCTTCTTCCAGTCGTAGCGCGCGACCACTTCGGAAAGGCCCAGACTCTCATAGAGCCGGTCAAACGTTCCGGCGGCTGCTTTCAGATGCGAAAGCTGTTCGAGGCGCTGCTTGAGTCCTTCCCCGACAGGTCCGTCGGTGGCCGGGGTGTACCGACAGTCTTCGGGGTAAATCTCGGGGTAGACGAGGCGGTCCGGAACGACAGGGATGCACCCGGCGCTGACAGCTTCCAGGAGCGCCACTCCAAAGAACTCGTGAGCGGCCGTTGAAACGACGAGATCACAGCGTCCGAGAGCCGCCAGGTACTTTTCCCGGGCGGGCAGAAACCCGAACTGTTCGATCTCATCCTTGAAAACGCTGCGAGCTTCGACGAAGGCTGGTGGTTCTTCGCGAAACGTCTGACCCAAACAAGAAAGGCGAAAAGGGATCCCTGCTTCTTTCAACAACCGGAGAGCCGTAAAGAAGACGTCTGGGCGTTTGTCGTGTTCCCAGCGTCCCACCCAGGCGATGTGCAAGGGGCCGGGTGACTTCTTGCTCCGGGAGGCGGGCTCGATCCCGAGGGGCTGGATGAGGGACTTTTCTCGGATCTTGGGCAGGGTCCAGAAGGACGGCTCATCGGGCATTTCCTTCAAGATCCGTCGCATCCCCCGGAGGAAGGATTCTCGGTTGTGCTCCGAGTTGAACCAAACCTGATCGGCGGCGAGCGCCGAGGTCCAGTTGATGAGCGGGAAGTGAACGTCTCGCACGTCTGCTTTGCGCTGAGGGTACGCGACCTGATTTTCGTGAAAGTAGACGACCAGGGGTAGGTTTCTGAGAGCGGGCGGCAACAAGGCACGCAGCTGCGCCGCGTCCAGCATCGAGGTGCACAGCAGCAGATCGAAAGAGGCACCGCGGGCGACGAGCTCTTCTGCTTTCTGAGAAAGACCTACCGCAGCCTGGCGAATGCGCCACTTGAAGTGGCGTGCAGGGAGGCTGAGCACGGTCAGATCGTGCGCACTCTTGCTCGAAAAATCCTCCAGAAACTGGGCGTGGGAGCCTCCGCCGTAAGGATTGAAACAGAGGACGCGCACGGCGGGTACGTTTTAGCCCCAAGTGAGGTGAAGGTCGACGTCGCAGGGGCGTCCCAGGGGCTTCGCTCGGACCGTCCCCTCCACTTGAAACGACTCCATGGCGCCTTGAAAAACCCCGACCTGGTAGCAATCGGCGAAGTTCCACACGTCTCTGAGAGCTAGGGTCGCCTTTCCGGGTGAACGATCGAGCAGCTCAGCCTTTCCAGGCTTGAGACTGATTTCGTAGGCCTTGCGAGAAAGCGGTAAGGCGTCTTCAAAATTACGCCCGGCGATCGAAAACATCACCTTCCCGACCGTGGTGCTGGCGAGGGTAGGGTAGACGAGGCGCCCGAGCAGAGTGAGTCCTTCCTTGGGCGGGAGATGAGGATAGACCTCCGCCGTCGATGAAAGGAGCATTTCCATCAGCTCTCGGAGGGGATAGTCCTTGAAGGTGATGTAGCGCTTGTCCGTGGGGCGGGGGATGCGGTCCCGATCCAGAGATTTCAGGAACGAGTCAATGAACATCCCTTTGACGGTGGCGTTTTCCGGGCACTGTAGAACGCGCGCTTCGAGTTCCTGATACTCTTCGTGGAATGATTTCAGAATGCCTCCAGAGCGCCGCGGTGGGGCGCGGCTGAACCAGCGGTTACCGCAGTCTCGGTTTCCGAAGCAAGTGCGGCGGCCGGAGGCGGAGGAGGCGGAGGCGGTGGAGGAGGCGGAGGAGGCGGAGTGTCACAATCTTCTGTGCTGAGCGCCCAGCCGCCTTCGCATAGGCCCGGTGAAACGGGGCCCTCGTGGTCCGTGCCCGGCTGACAATTCGCCTTTCCAGACTTGGGCGATTCGCACCACCCGCAACCAGGCAAGGAGCTGCACGCCATGCAGTTGTTCTCTTTGGGTTTGCGATTGGCGCAGAACTTTTCCGTGTTGCCCTTACCGGGCTCGGGGTGCACGATTTTGCCTTTGCAGCCGAAAAGCCCAGCAGAAAGACCGGTGGAGATGAGCAAACTCAAGAGCAACGCCATGCGCATCATTTTTAACCTTGGCCCGGAGGGGGGATGTCGTCACAGCCCTTGGGGATTTTGCCGCTGAGCTTTCGTCCGATGACGATCGCCGCCGCTTTGGTGATCAAGAACCCGGGCCAGATGTTTCTGAGCCCGCCTGCCTGTAGTTCCCACTTGATGGTCACGCGGATATACGGAGTTTGCGAGACTCCGTTTTCAATTTCGCGCGAGGAGATGGACAAGGTGTCGGGATCGTCGTCGTTCTTTGCCGTGAGCACGCCGTAGTAGGCGTGCTGAGCGCAGGCGAAGGGTGTGGGGGCGTAGCCGGCGTAGGCGTTGATCGGATCCCCGATCTTTTTTCCGAGATAGAGGACCTTGGGCTGACCCGTGGCGGTGCCGGCCTCGAGGATATAAAAGCTCGGTTTCTTGTCGGTCTTGTTTTTATAGCCGAAAAGCACGCTGATGGCTCCAAATCGCAGCACGTCGCGCGCGGGAGTGATCAGGTCCACCCGCTTCGCCTCGTAGCCCAGATGATGAGCGTATTTTTGATTGGCTTCAAAAACCGTGTCGATCAAATGATCGCCGGGAGCGATCGTCCCGAAGGCCGTGTGAAAGGTTTTGGGCGTGCGTTCCGGGAGGGTGACCCGCGCCATGGCGAGCTCACCGGTGAAGGGAGCAAACCCGCTGGGCGCGTCGCGATCGTGCTGGGCTGTGACCCAGTAGTAGCGGTTCTTGTCCCCGGGCCGGCGCGCGATGGGGTAGTGGCGTTCTTCGGGTAGTTCGGCCAGCTTGCTCTTGAGATCTGCCGAGTAGGGCGTGATGTCGATGTTCTTCAGCGACGCGGGCAGGGCACTTTCCCCGGCGTCGCGCTCCGCCTGCAAACACATGGCGAGAGCGAGCACGTCGTCGTCGGACACCTTTGCGTCCGGACAGGATCCTTTG
>CAYMQT010000057.1:21691-26483 GCA_964392575.1 uncultured Polyangiaceae bacterium | reverse complement strand
CGACTGGGGGGTGACCGCTGCGGACAGTGAGGTGACTGCTGCACACCTCGCCCTTCGGGCTGGTGTGCCTTGGTGGTTACTTTAGTCGGCGGCGGCTATTTTCGGATCTGCACGATGGTCGTGGCCTGGGCGGGTTCGACGACGATGCCGTGCCATCCGGCGGGCACCGTGGGTGCGGCCCAGTGCCAGAGGAATTGACCGTCGGCGGGTGAGAGCTCGATGTCTCCGTCCGTGTGTTCAATGCCAAAACGGTCGTGCTCCGGACTGGCGTAGATCCAGTCTCCGCTTTCGAGTGCGAGCGCCCACGGCGCGTCGTGAAGGGGGGCGTCAGGGCTATCGGCGATCCGGCGTGTGATCTGCTTCCGAGTGACGCGGAACGTCCCCATCTCCGTGGAGGCCGTCGTCTTGGGATCGCCCAGTCGGTCGCGGCCCACGCTCACGAGCGTGGCGTAGACGGCTTTCTTTCCTTCATAGAAGATGGCGCTTCCGGTGACGATGCTCAGATCGACCCACTTTTGATCGTCTGTGGCAAAATCTGGAAACTCATGGAGGCGCCTGAGGACCGTGACGTCCTTGTGGCGCACCCACGTTCCTGTGTCCGTTGCCCAGAAGCGTTCATTTTGAACCGTGCGATACTTCCCGGTGAGAGCGAGTCGTGTGTGGTACGGAAGTTCGTCGCCTTTGACGGCTTGTCCGTCTTTGAGCGTCCACGAACACACCCCTCGACGAACGACATAGCCCAGAGGCAGCTCGAGTTCTTCCGTCAACCTAGCCCCAGCGAATCCGCTCCCCTGCGCTGCTTCGAGATCGTCGGCACGTACGAAGCTGCCGTCCATTTTCAGACCCAGGCGCTGGGGTTCGTGAGACTCGTCTGGTGCGGTCCAGGATCCGACGATGGCCATGACCGTGCTTTTTGCGAGGCGTCCTTTGAGCGCGACGCCTTGTTTGTCCTGCCTGTCGAAGAGCGCTGTGACTTTGGTCGTGCGGGCGTAGGTGTAGGGCAAGGGCGCTTCGAGGTTGGCCTGAAGCGACATCGCAACGAGGGTGGGGTGGGAGAGGTCGATCGAGGTGGAACTTTCCGTGCAGACGTAGCCGCGTGGGAGGACGCTGTACCAGCCTTCGGTGCACTGATCGTTTTCGTGAGACTTCTCGCTTCTGGGGACGGTTTCACCGGCGTGCAAATAGCCCAGCACGGGAGACTTCTTGTGCGCGGCAGAATAAATCGGAGCCTGATCGGTGAGAGCACCCACCCTTGGTCCATCTGCCTTGACCGCTCCGAGATCGGGCAGCTCAAATTCATTTTCCTGGGAGTCCACGACGGCGGGCTTGGAGAGCGCGGGAGCGTTCCCATCACAGGCGACGAGTGCGCAGGCCGCCGTCACCACGCCGACGGCTCTGAGCCTTTCGAAAGCGGGGACACCAAGGAGATCCATAGCTCCTGGTGCCACGGCAGGGTCGTTTTGGCCAAAAAGCTGCAAGAGCACCCGCTTTTCACCCCACAAAACCAGGATCCTCGTCGGAGCGCATTCCAGCCGCGCAGCTTTGCGTTCTCACTAGAACGCCCGCGTCTATGATTATAGATTATAAAATATCACTTCCCAGCAGAACAGCCCAACACACACCACCCGCGGCCACCCCCCAGCAAGAACAGCCCAAGGCACGCGAGCCCGCAGGGCGAGGAGTGACGCGGCGCGGAAAACCGCCGGCGACTAAGTAAGATGGGATGGGGTGGCGCTGACCCCTCAAAGACAACGCACGCGCCCGCTCACCACACGCTCATGGCCGCCCAGATCTTTGGTTCGTACGATGTCCGTGAAGCCGGCTTGTTCGAAAAGCCGAGCGACCTTGTGAGCTTGTCCCGCGCCGAGCTCCACCGCGAGGACTCCTCCAGGTACGAGGTGACGAAGCGCGCCGCGGAGGAGAGGCTCGTAAAAAGCAAGACCGTCTTCGCCTCCGTCCAGCGCCATCCGGGGTTCATGGTCGCGGACCATGGGATCCAAATGGTCGACTTCTCGGCTCGGGATGTAGGGTGGATTGGCCGTGATGAGTTCAAAACGCTCCTTGGGTGAAAGGCCAGAGAAGAGATCCGACTCGATGAGTCTGACTCCCCAAACGACTCCGAGCGCCAACGTGTTTTTGCGAGCGACGGCGAGCGCCTGAGGGCTTTTGTCCGTGAGGGTGATCTGCCACGTTCGACGAGCCCGGGCGAAGCTCAGTCCCACGCATCCTGAGCCGGTACACAGATCGAGCGCGCGCCCAGAAAGAGTGCGGTGAGCGGTCCGTTCGAGAGCGACCTCCACCAGCACCTCTGTGTCGGATCTCGGGATCAAGACGTCCTTCGTGATAGAGAATTCCGCGCCGAAGAATTCACGCCTCCCCAGAATGTACGCCGTGGGTTCGTCTGCCCGACGTCGGACGATGAGGGATTTGTAGCGCGTGAGTTCTTCCTCCGAGAGCGGGCGTGAGGATTCGATGATGAGCCGCACTCGGTCGAGTTTGAGAACCTCCGCGAGGAGCAGATCGGCTTCGAGGCGAGGACTTGGCACTCCACGCTTCTGAAAATCCGCCGCTGCCCATAAGAGGACACGAGCGATGGTCCAAGGAGCTTCTGCCGTTTTTGGGACGTCAGTCACGAGCTTTTGCGCTTAACATCCAGAGGAGCGTTCGGCGAACCTTCCTCGGCGTTCTTGTCAGGGCAATCTCGGGGAGCAGCGCAGGTGAGAACCCAGCGCTGAAACGGATGCCAAACACCGGGGCGAAAAACGAGCGCCGTCCCGACTTCGAGATCTTCATAGGCAGTGGTCGGGGGGGCGAAATAACAGCCGCGGGGCGGCAAGAGCCAGCGCCCCTTCACCCATTTCCAACCGTCGCCTGCGGGTTCGTGATGACCGTCCTGGTAGTAGCAGGCAGGATTGCGCCTCAGGGGAAGCGTCTCTACCTCGGCGGGAGGAGGCGGGCGCCGTACCCGGATCGGGGGGGGCTCGTCCGCGGGGCGATGGGGTCCGGAGCGCACGACCGGGGTTCGTGAGCTGCACGCGGGCGCCGTCATCAACACGCCGGCCGCGACCAGGAGCAGAAGCGGTGTTCTCAAGCGGAGCTGGGATTTGTACTTCATAGGAAGAGGTACGCCCGAGTGATGTTCAAAGCGACGTCGAAGAAGATCAAGAGTTCGATCGAAGCCAGCGCCAAAAACGGACCGAACGCAATGCGAGGACCGCCGGGCGCCTCTTCGGGACTTTGCCCGAGGGGATCGTTCTGAAGCTCCTCTTCAAGCAAGCGCTTTTCTTCTCCGCTCGCCTCGGAGATGGCGAGGAGGAGTTCCCGGCGCTGCTCCGCGACGGCTTCGGGCTCGTCTATTTTTCCTCGCACCAAGAGCGCTATCCCTGCCACCACGGAGCCTTGGAGCGCGCCGGCGAAGAGAATGAGGAGCGCCCCTAAAGGTCCGAACCACGCTCCGGCGAGCATCATCAATTTCGCGTCCCCCAGCCCCATGCCGGGAAATCCTCGCAGTTTGGTGTGGAGCCAAATGAACGGGAACCAGATGCCCACGTATCCGACCGCCGCGCCCAAAAGTGCCATCGGTGGATCGACTTCCGGACGAAAGGGAGAAGTGACGAGACCGAGCGCTGCTCCCCCTAGGGTGAGGGAGTCCGGCAAGATCATGTGCTCCAAATCGATGGCCGCTGCGGCAAGGAGTCCCAGGCTGAGGGTGAGGTAAACGGAAAACAGAAAGAGTCCTTCACCGAGGGTGATTTGATCCGCGAAGGGAAGGAGCCTGACGTCGAAGATCGTCCAGGCGAGGAGTCCGCCCAGAAGCTCGATGAGCGGATAACGCGGGCTGATGCGCGTCCCGCAGCAGCGAGCTTTCCCACGGAGGAGCAGCCAGCTCAAGAGAGGAATGTTGTCATAACCCGCGATGGCCTTGTCGCACCCGGGGCACGCGGAGCCGGGGCTTACCAGCGACAAGTCGCGAGGGAGGCGATAGATCACGACATTGAGGAAGCTGCCGAAGCAGAGGCCCAGACCGACGCAAAGAGTACTTCCGAACCAGCGGGGAAGTTCATCGAGGAACACCCGCCCCTTCTAGCAGGGACGATTCGGAGCGGGCGACTTTGCGTGCGCTCCGGGCCGCCCCATTGGCCGGGGAGCCTTCCGAGTGGGCTTATGTAGGCACAAGTAGGTACTTGAGATCATTATTCTTATCTGGATAGAAAATTTTATCCTTGCGGAAATATCTGGGCGGGGTCATAGAGAAGAATAGGTAATCGTAAAGAGACCTCGGACTCGCGCCGAGAGGTTGCCTGGGGAGGGCAACCAGCGAGACACCGAATTCTTACCTTGTCCTTGCCTGGAGAATTGGATCGAAATCCTATGAACACGACGGAAATCATGTGTGGGGCCTGTGAAGCGAACATGCGGCTCTCTTCTGCCCTTCTTGACCGCATTCAAGGTCGCGCGGGTCGAGTGACGTGCAAGCGCTGTGGCAACAAAGTGTCTCTCGATGCCAAGGGAGATGAACTGGTCGTCATTGGTGGGGGACACGTACTTGCGACCATGGCTGAGCTTTTAGAGAGCGATGACACCGAGACTTTCTCTGATCCGCATCTGTCTGAGTTTCCCGCCGACTGGATCGATCAGCGAGTACAGTCCGTTTTGTCCTCACTGCCACCGCCCCTTCCTCTGGAAGCGAAAATGCGACGTTCGATGAAAGCGGCCCGCCATTCGGGTCCGAGTTTGGTTGAACTTGCTTCTTCTCGGACGAATGAGGAGTTTGAGGCGCCTCCCCCCATGC
>CAYMQT010000057.1:9455-21681 GCA_964392575.1 uncultured Polyangiaceae bacterium | reverse complement strand
CGGGCAAGCACCCCCCCATGCGCGCGCAGGAAGACAGCCTGAGTCCCCACTCCTTTGAAAATGAGGAAGGCCTGGTGGAGCTCGGTCGTGAATTCAATTCTTCTCCCTTCAGCTCCGAGCGAGACGAGAGCTTTCGTTCGCTCTACCCCCAGGCCGTACGTCCGACGAAAAAGCCTGCGAGGGAAAGCGCGCCGGCACCCCTCCTATCCCGTGCTCCTGCGCCGCCCAAGGCGGGACAGCTGTCCCGTGCTCCCGCCGAGTATCCATTGGCTCTTCAACCGGGAGGGGTGGCCGTCGTGCTCTCTGTGGACGGAAAACTCTTGAACAAGGCGGATGAGAAGAGGAGTTCTGCGCGGCGCGAGAGCAGCAGGCGGGGGGTGCTGATCCCCTGGACCGTGGCGGCGGTCTCTCTACTCGCCCTGTTCGCGTCGGCCTCGGGCAAGCTTCCCTTTTCCATGGGTCGCTCCGCCTCGGCGGCGGCTCCAGCTGAGTCTACCGCTTCGGTTGAGCCTGCGGTTTCTGCTGAGCCTGCGGCGGCCGAGATGTCTGCTTTTTACTCAGCCGCCTCTGAGGAGGAGTGGGTGTCTGTTGTCCAGACCGATTTTGTCGTTCCGCTTCGAGAGGAGGCGAGTGAAGCCGAGGAGAGTCAGCCTCAGGTGACTCAACCGGGAGAAGGGCAAGCAAAGGGAACGAACGTCGGTTCCAAGTCTGCGGCTCCGCTTTCCGATGCTTCGTCGGAAGAGGAGCCGGAACCTCCGGCCGTTCAGACGCCGTTCAGTGCCTCAGCGGCTTCAGCTGCCCTTCGCGAAGCGACTGCGGCTGCTTCCGGGTGTCGGCGTGCGAGTGATCCGAGCGGGATGGCGGACATTTCCGTGACCTTTGCGCCCTCGGGCCGCGTCACTCAGGCGGCGGTTTCGGGACCTCCCTTTTCGGGAACGGTGACGGGTGGCTGCATCGCTCAGACCTTCCGCAAGGTGCGCGTGCCCGCCTTCAGTGGCGAGCCTGTGACCGTGACGCGAAAAATCACCATTCACTGAGTTTCACCCGCGCGGCTTTCGGCGCACTTCGGGCTTTCGGCGCACTTCGGGCTTTCACGAGAAAAGGGGGCGCCCCTCGGCAGTGGGTTTGCTATGGGGAGGGCGTGGCGCCGCAATTTTCTCAGCTCAAGTTCGACGATCAAGGGCTCATCCCGGCCATCGTTCAAGATCGTTTGACCGGAGAGGTTCGCATGATGGCTTGGATGAGTCGGGAGTCTTTGGAGCAGACTCTCTCCACCGGCCGAGCGACCTTTTTCAGTCGTTCGCGCAATCGTCTTTGGGTGAAGGGGGAGGAAAGCGGGCACGTCCTGCGGGTAGAATCGGTCGCCTCGGATTGTGATGGCGATACGCTGCTCGTGCTCTGTGATCCTGAAGGGCCGTCTTGTCACACGGGCCAGGACAACTGCTTCTTCACGCCGGTCAGCCTGGAGGAGACCGGGGACCTGGAGTCGGGTCAAACCGCGCGGCCGCTTTTGGGGCGACTCGAACGTGTCCTCGAAGAGCGACGTTCGGCTGCGGCAGAGAAAAGCTACACCAAGAGCCTCTTCGACGGAGGGCCGACCAAGATCGGCGCAAAAGTGCGCGAAGAAGCGGATGAACTCGCGCTGGCCCTCGTCGAGGAGTCCGATGAGCGTGTGGCGAGTGAAGCAGCCGATGTGATGTTCCATGTACTGGTTGGACTTGCGGCGCGGGAACTTGGTTTTCGGGATGTGCTGGTCGTTTTGGCGCGGCGCTTTGGCGTTGGTGGGCATGTCGAGAAGGCTTCCCGCAGCTGACGAGCCGACGCTCGCCCTCACCGTTTTGGGCGGGTGGCGGCGGAGCCCTCACCATTTTTGAGCCGGA
This sequence comes from uncultured Polyangiaceae bacterium, assembly GCA_964392575.1. Taxonomy (GTDB): domain Bacteria; phylum Myxococcota_A; class Polyangia; order Polyangiales; family Polyangiaceae; genus NIC37A-2. The sequence goes on along the minus strand of CAYMQT010000057.1, from coordinate 19,801 downwards.
GTTCTAGGCAGTGTGTGCTTCATGCAATGCTTCACGAAGTGACTTATCGATCGGGTATGCAGACGTCCCACTTATTGGTCCGCATGACTGTCGGAGACTAGGCCGCCGCTCGAACCTGGGGTTAAGATTCTGAAATATGACGAAAGTCCTCGTTTTCGAGAGCGATAGCGATTTCGCCCAAACCCTCACAGAAGGCCTAGCGGCCTATGGCTGCGCCATTCAAGTCGTTGAGGACGGCGAGGAAGGGATCAACGAAGCGTCCAAGTCGGCGCCGGATCTCATCCTTCTTACGATTGAGCTACCACGCATGAACGGGTTTTCCGTCTGCAACAAGCTGAAGAGGAACAAGGACTTGAAACAAGTTCCGCTCGTTCTTTTGAGCAGTGAAGCGACGGAAGAAACATTTGAACAGCACAAGCGTCTTCGCACGCGAGCGGATGTCTACGTGCACAAGCCGATCACCGTCGATGAGCTTGTGGCTCGCATCGGGGAGAGCGAGACAGGCGGTGCTCTGAACTTGAGAAAGAGCGGCGAACCTGAAGGAGAAGGTGAACTCGACGCTGACGACATCGAGGAGGTCTCCCTCGATGACGACATCGAAATGGAGGACGTGCCGGATAGCACCGCCGCCGTGGAAGAAGAGACGGATGAAGCGTTTGGGAATCTCATGGCGCCCGCTCCGGAGCCCCCTCCGGCGACCGATGTCGAGATGGAGGATCTTGAGCTCGACGAAGGGGATGGTCTTGAGATCGCTCCCGAGGAACCGAGTTTGGAGCCAGAGGCGGAGCAGCGCGTGTCTTTGGACCCCGTGCCGGCTCCTCATGTGCCTGAGGTTTCTAGCGAAGAGCTTTTGGCTCTTCGCGCTGAGATCGCTCAACTTTCGGCCGATTTGAAGAGCGCTCGGGAGGCGACCGAGGCGGAAGCCGACGCGAAGGCTCAGGTCATTTCCAAGAAGGATGCGGAAATCGAACTGGCGGAGAAGGAGCTGGAGCAGTTGCGGGCAAAGTTGTCCTCGAATGAGGGCGCCGGGACCGCACGCGAATTTCTCGATCTGCGTGAGCAACTCAACAAGAAGGACAAGGAGATCTTACAAATCCGGGACAGCCTGACGAGCAAGGAGAAGGAGGTCATCCGGCTCAACGAAGAGAACATCGCTCTCGGTCGCGAGAAAGCCGACCTCACCGATCAGGTTTCGAGCCTCGAGCAGGAAAAATCTGAACTGCAAAAGATGCGCGATGCGCTCAGCGCGGACAAGGAGCAAGCCGCGAAGCGTGGCGACGACTACAAAGCCAAGAGTGAACGCTTGCAAGCGGAACTCGATGCTCGCACTTCTGAGCTCAAGAGCTCTCGAGAATCCTTTGAAAACATGGTGGCCACCCGTGACGCGCAAGACGCTGCCATGCGGGACGACCACGCGACGGCGCTCAGGGAAGCGGCCGCAGCTGCGGAACAGGAGAAACAGGCCGCGATCAGCGCCGCCATCCAACAAGCGGAGGAAGCGGCCGCCGCGGAGCGGGAAGCGGCCCTTGTGGCTGCGGCAGAAGAGGCAAAGCGCGCCGAGCAACTTGCGGTCGCTGCCCGCGAAACCGAGATGAAAGCAGAGCAGGATTCCAAGATGGCGGCTCTGCACCGCGCCAATGAGGAGTCCCTGCGTAAGCTGCGAGCGGAGCATGAGCAAGCGAGTGAAGAAGCGGAGCAAGCGGCCAAAGAGCAGCTTGCGATCCGGGAGCGTGAGCTTGGTGCGGAGGGCACAGCAGCGCTCCAGGCGCAGCAGGCTCAAAGTGACAGTGCCTACGCAGAGCTCGAATCTCGCCGAGCGAGCTTGGAGCAGGAGCTAGCGACCACGGTCCAGGATCGTGATTCTGCAAACGCTACGATCACGCAGCGCGATCAAAAGATCGAGGAGCTTGAGGCAAAGGTGGCAGCGGCTCGCGCCGACGGCATAGAGATCAAGGATCAGCTGGAGCGGGAGAGCGCACTTCTGGCTCAAGCTCGGCAGAAGTGGTCGGAAGATTCGGCTGCTCTGAACGAAGCAAAAGCGGCGCTCCAAACCGCTGCGCAGAGTGTAGAGGCTTCCCTCAACCGCGTGATGCCTTAAGAGCCGCGTCCGTAGTCTTTAGCCTCGAAGGCATCGGACCGATCTGTCGGCGCGCATCCCGCGGAAATCAAGGCGGGGACGAGGAACAACCCGGGTCAGATTGTCGATCTCAAAGTACGTCTTGAACCGTATCTCAGCCGAGTCTGCCTCCGCGTCTGGGAACGCCGAAACTGCAGCTCGTTGGGCCAATTCTTCAAATTCTTCGCTGTTGCTTGCAAGAGACACCTTCAAGCTTTCTCCTGCATTTTGATAGGCAGTCCAGCTGCCTCGCATCGCACGGAATCGCCCCTCCGTGTCGAAACTGACAACGCTTCGATCCTGTGGCACGTCCAGACCAGCAATCGTGCGAAAGATGAAGATCTTGTGACCAAGCAGATGATCTGAGCCGTCGCTTGCCGCCGCCGCAAGTCGACGATGAACTGCACTCGACAACTCCTCGCTGCTTGCTCCAAGGTATTCCGTCAACTGCCGCGCAGTTTGAACCATAGCTGCTTCGTCCGGGTGCTTAAGCCCTCGCCCACTGCTTGGGGAAGGGGTTTCGCCTGCGCGAATCTCCTCTTCTCGCCGAACAATCGAAAAGGTTGTCCTGTCCTTCGTAATGAATCCGCTAAATTCGTGACTCTCGATTAGATAACGATCTGTGGTTTCAGTAACGTCAAAGCCGCTTTCGGTGACCGCGCTTAGTGCCAGTTTCAAATCTTCGATTCGCCGCTCTCCACTTGCCGGTATCTTGGAGGGAAGCGACACCGAACCCCCCAATTGTTGCGGGACCTCATCTGCCTGGAGGCGCACGGGCGTGAGCGAGATGGTCTGCTGCGTTTTTGCAACATCAGCAGTTTCGTCGGTATGTCCGCAACCAAGCGTCATCAGAAGACCGAGACTCACCAGAAACCTAAAAAGATATGAATTTGCCATGTTCATCTTGGGGCACCTCACGGGAGCGGCACGCCGTTGTTCGGATCGCAGCCGACAATCTGTGCCTTGAAGTGAACATAACGATCAGATCATATGACTCCGATTTCTGTGAGTCAACCTGCAAGTCAGGTTCGGAGATGGACCGGAGAGCGCAAGTGCCCCCCGTGGGCCATCGGTGAAAGTGATTGGTTACCAGGCCAGCTGGCTTGTGCCGCTCCACCCAGGTGTATTCGGACAGAATACAAATTCTCTGCCAAACACCTGGCGGCTATCGAGCTGCGGTGGCAGCCTAACCGATGTGAAGGGCGACATTTCTGTAGATGTATTCGAGTACCGCGACTATCGCCGCTTTCTGTCCGACGTCTACGCGCTCCGGAAGAAATCAGAATACGGATTTTCGTATCGAACATTTTCCCGCCGCGCTCAAATTTGCGCTCCGAACTTTCTGAAGTTGGTCACGGACGGGACGCGTAACTTGAGCGCCGCGATGGCTCCGAGATTTGCGGCTGCTCTTGGCCTGGAAGGGAAATCTGCGGCCTATTTCTGCGATCTGGTGGCCTTCAATCAGGCGCGTTCCGCTTTAGAGAAAGAACATCAGTACAAACGCTTGCAGAGTTACAAAAAGGACTGTCATGCATTTCTTCTCGACGCAGCGCACGTCGAGTATCACAGTGAGTGGTACATCCCTGCGATTCGAGAGCTCGCCGCCACTTCTGAGTTTCGAGACGACCCTAAATGGGTCTCCCGGACACTCAGGCCCAGGATCTCAATCAAACAGAGCCGGCATGCATTGGTCATTCTCAAGCGAATTGGTTTGCTGCGCCAAAACGAGAGCGGGAACTGGGAACAGTCGGAACCTCTTGTTGCAACTCCGGACGACTCACTTGGACATTCTCTTGCTCTCTTTCATCGCGCGATGCTTCAAAAAGCATCGGAGGCTCTTGATCGATTTCCCAGAGAAGAGCGCGAGTTCGGCGCGCTTACGCTGGCGCTCGACGAGGAGACCGCAAAACGATTCAAGACTCGTCTCGTTGAGCTGCGTGAAGAATTGCTCCAGGACAGTCTATCAGCGAGCAGTTCCGCAGATCGAGTCTTTCAAATCAATCTGCATCTGTTCCCCCTCAGTGAATCCACCAGGAACCAACCATGAGAACCCCCGCGCTTTGTTTTTCGTTCTTGCTAGCTGTTCAGTTGACCGGTTGCAATGGCACCAGCATGGGCAATCCTCCTTCTAAGCACTTCGATTGCGACGAGGTAGAAAAGTACGCACTGACGGGCGAGGAGGAAGACTTCTTTCAAGACGAAACGGGCGAAAGAATCTCCGTGAGTGGAAAAATCGCTTCTCTCGACGGCGCCTACACGAGCAAGCTTGAGTGGATAGAGGATGAACTGACTAGCTTGACCACTGGCATCACCATTACCTTGCTTACACAAAATGTTGCGACTCTCGTCGAGAGCGGACCGGAGGACAACCCTCGGTGCCATGATCGCAAAGTGTCTTTCCCCGTTCAGATCACCATCGAAACGGAGGACGGGGTGTTAAGTACATCGTCAGCATTGATGGGTTCGTTGGACGAAGGTGGGTATTTTTGGAGCGACCTTAGACAGCCGCTCGACAACTTCCCGGCACTTTCCGAAAAGTTTTCCGACCTCGACGAAGAACTCGAAGTGTCGCTTTGGTTGAACATGACACCGGAAGGGATGATTGAAGGGGATGTTTTCGTACAGAGCACTAGCATTACTCACGAAACTAGCTCCTTACGTCAACGTAACGTAATAGTCGCTCGGTTCCCAGCAGCAGAATGACCAAGAAGCTTCACGCAAGCGAACACCCCCGCCGACCATGTGGGAGGCCGGGACTCCGAGTGAAATTTGGACAATCCGACCCGAGTTCCTCCGTCGCGTGACGATGGACAGGAGGCGACAGGTGTTCGCCACCCTGAAGGATTCAATTCCGAGGCAGAAACGCCTCGATGGCGGACCGATCTGTCGGTGCGCATCCCGCGGAAATCAAGGCGGGGACGAGGAACAACCCGGGTCAGATTGTCATTGTCTCGGGTCAGATTGTCTCGCGACGGTTTACGGACCTGCTCTGAATTTCACCCACTGGCCGGCTTTGAGGCGCTCGTGCGGGAGGTAGCGCGCCTTGTATTCCATGCTGCTGCAGCCGGCGATATAAAGCCCCAAGTAGAGGTGCTGAAGGCCCCACAGCTTGCACAGTTCAAGCTGTTTGAGCACGCTGTAGGTGCCGATGCTGAGATCGGCGCGAGCCGGGTCATAACAGCAGTAGACGGCCGAGAGAGCGCTATCGGAGCGGTCCACGATGGCTACCCCGACGATTTCGTCCTTCAGTCGATAGGTCATTTCGAAGGTGTCACAGCAGGTGGCTACCAAGAAATCCCGATACCCGTCCTGGTCAATCGGCGGTTGTCCGTCTCTGAGACCGCGTTCGTCCTTGTGCTTGTTGTAAAGCCAGACGCGCCTCTCTTCGACGACCGGCGGCCCAATGCTCATGCTGAGCATTTCATCCCCTCTCTTGAGGAGTCGCTTTTGTGTGCGCGTGAGGCGGTATTCTGCGGCCGAGAGTCGGATGGGCTCACAGGCGGAGCAGGCGGGACAAGTGGGCCGGTAGAGCACGAATCCCTGGCGCCTATCACCGCTCTCGAGGCGTCGCCCTAGCTCGGGATTGGAGAGAGGGCGTGACGGCAGGCGCAAAGGAAGGCGCGCTGTTTCCGTGGGCAAGTAGGGGCAAGCCTGCTCCCGGTCATACACGACGAGTTCCGGCGGGTTTCCTTCAACGACTCTTGGAGCATGAGCGGTGGGGCCTGCCATCGCTCCAATTTTGCCATTCTTCTTCCGTCAGGCAAGTACGGTTTTCAGCCGCTCACTGATCAGGGTCACCAAGCGACAAAACGATACGCTTGTTTGACCGGCTACTTCGGCGACTTCCGCGTGAGAGAGTTGATTTTTCGATTTGCCAGCGGCGTGGTTAGTGATGCAGCTGATGCCGAGAATTTTCGTGCCCCGGTGCCTGAGTGCGATGGCTTCTAGGACCGTACTCATCCCTACGGCGCTCGCCCCCATTGTTTCGAGCATGTGAATCTCGGCCGGCGTTTCGTAGCTCGGGCCTGTGAGCCCCGCGTAGATCCCTTGGGCCAGAGTGATTTTCAGCTCTCTGGCGCAGGTAGCGGCGAGGTCGACAAGAGCGGGATCGTACACCGAGGAAAGATCGGGGAAGCGAGGACCCAGGCGCTCATCGTTCTTCCCTAAAAGAGGGCTCTGTCCGGTGAGATTGAGATGGTCGGTCACGAGCATCAAGGTTCCGGGCGCACAGTCCGCTGCAATGCCTCCGGCTGCGTTGGTCAGAAGGACGGCTTTGACGCCCAATTGCGACAGAAGACGCACACCGAAGACGACGTCCGTCGGGCTGTGTCCTTCATAGAGGTGGACTCTTCCGCTGAGGCACGCCACACGAGTACGGCCGAGGGTTCCGAGCACGAGGCTTCCGTCGTGTCCCTCGACGCTCACCTTCGGCATCGCGGGGATGTCTGCGTAGGGGACGACTTGTGCCTCGTGGATGTGCGAGGCCAAGGAAGACAGACCAGAGCCGAGCACAAGGCCGAACTCTGGCTTTGCTTTGGCACCAAAGGTTTCTTGGAGGTACGCCGCCGCGGCCTCAAGATCGGAAAAACGAGTATCTATCGTCATTTTCCGAAGTCAGTTCCGTCGATGAAGGACGAGTGTGCGTCCCTCGTCCATGACCCAGCGTAGACTCTTCGAATCATCGAAGATCAAGTCCATCTCCGTTTCTTCTCCCCGCGCGCCCCGGACAGAAAGGCTGATCTGGCGTTCATCGATAGAAGTGAGGCGATAGACTCCCGTACGAGGCTCCGCGGCGGGCACTTGGACTTTGAGGCGGTTGCCTCGAAATTCGAAGCTGGTCCCTCGTGCCCATCCGCTCGCTGGCGCCAGAGAGTCCGGGTCGAAATTCTCTACAGAGACCCCTTCCCAGCGCCCTTCGAGGGCCCGTTCTGCGGGGTGAGCACAGCTTGAGAAAGTCAGGGTGGAAAAAAGAAAGCAAAGCAAGCGACGGCCCCCGAGTGCACCCACGGCCCTCAGAAACCGGGCGGCCTTCCGCATCCGCAACATGGGCCATTGGGTACCGGAGCTTTTGGTTTTGGCCCAATTTTCTGGATTTTTGAGTCGGAGCTTAGTTTTGAGGGAAGGCGCAGCAGCGCGTTCCTAGGCTGTAGTCGAGGTACCCCGGAGCGTGGCTATCAATACTTGCGTCGCATCCTTCTCGGGTGGCGCGGGAGTAAAATCCGCCCAGGAACACTCCCGACGGGTCATCAATCCATTCATCCACGTTGCCCACCATGTCCATGACTCCGTCGGTTCCCCAGCGACTGACGCATTCGGTGCTGGTGCCGGTCGGCTGGAGGAGGGGTCCGTCTTCGTCTCCTACCAGGTTGAGACGAGGATCGTGATGGTGCAAGGATGCGTCCCCGTGCAGCAGTCGCGCAGGGTGGCTCTTTCTATGGACGTTGCAGGCCCCTTCCCGGTAGGTGTGTCCGTAGGGGAACTTTGAAGTCGACTGTCCCCGGCAGGCCTCGACCCATTCGTCGCGAGTGCAGAGGCGCTTGCCTGCGTTCTTGCAGGCGAGTTCGGCTGTGGTTCGGGATAAGTACCCGGCCGGGAGCTTTCCAGGGGTGCTTTGAGCACGGGGTTCGAAGTGCTCTGAGAGTTGAAAGCCTGCTGGGAGGGGAACGGGCATTTCGCGGCCCAAAGACCTCTTGCTCAGGGTTCCCGGATCGGAGAAACGCTCGAACAGGAGGGGGATCTGAGCCGGGATCGGAGGATAGTGGGGAGAAAGCTCGCGGCTCGTGCGCGCGTCGACGAGGGTGATCTCGTAGCGATCGATGCAGAAGCGCCCAGCGACATCGACCATATCGGGAGCACAATTTCCGGAGGCTGCTAGCGGCGGAAGAGCGGAGCCAGAAGGATTGAAATGAATCCCGTCGGCGACATGCTCGGCCGCAGAGCTGAGATCCACGGGCTGCTCGCCCGCTTTTTCCGGCGGCAAATAGAGTTTGGCAGGTGGAGGTTTGCTCTTGGACGGAGAGGGATCTGTCTTTTTCTCAGGTTCACTTTCCTCGCAGGCCGCAAGGAGGAGAAACACTGGCAGCAAACAACGGCCCCGCAAATCAGGATCGACCGCGGTAGACGATCAGGCCGTGAGTCAGATCGTACGGTGACACGGCCACCCGAACGCGGTCGCCAGGAAGAACACGGATATGATGACGGCGCATACGGCCGGAAAGCTGAGCGCGAACGAGTGCGCCACCCTGATCCACCTTGATGGTGTACTGGCCGCCGCCGAGAGCATCTTGAATACAGCCCTCCATCTCCAACAAATCGCCCTTACTCATTTAGTTATTCCGGTCCTGTTCTTTGTGACTGCGTCGCGTGGCCAAAGGGGGTCCCGGTTCGGTGGGAACGACGCTCCCGCCCGCTCTCGGGCGTGCGAAAACTGGCACAGGGCCCACCCTTCCGCAAGAAAACAGGCTGCTCGCGCAAATACCGTCCAAATGACTCTGAAATTGACCCCTTGGGTCCCGACGTCCTAAGGACAGCCTCATGTTCCCCGCCACCCTTTTCGATTTCAACGGCGTTTTGGTCGATGATGAGCAGGTACACCTGGCTGCGTTTCGCGAAGTCGTTCGTCCTCTGGGAATTGAAATCAGTGAGGAGAAGTACTGGCAAGAGCTGCTCGGATTTGACGACGCTGGCGCCTTTGAGCATCTGCTCCGGGAGGCGCATCAGTACGTCGGAAAAGACCAAGTAAAAAAGCTCATCGAAGACAAGCGTCCCCTTTATAGGGCGCAGGCTGAAAAGGAATTGAAAACGTTTCCTGGTGCCGAGCGCGTGGTGCGCATGTGCCGGGCGAGAGGTCCGGTGGCCGTCGTCTCCGGAGCGCTCACTTCAGAGATTGAGTTTGGACTTCAGCGACTCGGGGTACGCGATCTCGTATTTCGCATCATCAGCGCGGAGGACACGGAGGTCTCAAAACCAGATCCCGAAGGCTACTTGATGGGGATTGAGGCGCTCAGCGCGGAGCTTTTCGATCCGGACTTGGCTAGGAGAGCCTTGGTGATTGAGGATTCTCTCGACGGCATCGCCGCAGCCAAAGCAGCCGGGCTTGCGACTGTAGCCGTCGCGCACAGCTACAGCCGCGAAGAGCTGCTGGAGACGGAGGCGGATCTCGTGCTTTCTCGCCTTTCAGACCTCACCGAAGAGCTTCTGACCGAACTCTATGAGAACCTTTACCCGTGACATTTTCGCGAGGGATCGGTGTTTTCCTTTTGGGATCGATGTGGATCCTCGGTTTGTCTTTGCGCGCCTCCGCGGAAGCGGAGATTGCGCTGAGCGCGCCCCCTCGGCCTTCCCTGAGTGCGGCCCCGCTCCCCGACTCTCCCCTCCGCGTCTCCCGTCTCCTCAGAGGTTCGCGCGGGTGGCGGGATACGGGGCTTGAGCCGGTCCGGGGAATGACCCTCGGTCCGGTGGAGAGTTATCTGCAACCCGGCCGGGGGTATGGCAGTGCTCGCTACGCGGAGACGCTGTCGCACCTTCCGGGTCTTGGCGTCAACTGGGTGAGCTTGACCGTCTTCGGTCGGGTCTGGGACAAGAAGAGCAGTGGGGTGAGCCTATCCTTCGAGCGTCCCTCGGAGTTCACCAGGCGCGCTGTCCTACGTGCGGTCGAGCAGGCTCACCGGCAGGGATTGCGCGTGCTTTTGGTGCCTCACCTTTGGCTGGAAAGTGCAGAGTGGCGCGCTGAAATTGATCCTGGCACGGAAGAGCGCAGAAGACAGTGGACGGACTCCTATGAACGCTTCGCCGTTTTCTGGGCCGAGGTAGCGGAAGAAGCAGAGGTGGATCTCTTCGCCGCAGGAGTAGAACTTCGCAGTTGGGTGACGACGGAGCGTGCGCCGTCCTTCCTCCGGGTGCTGGCGAGCGTGCGCAGCAAATATTCCGGACTGGTGACCTACGCGGCGAACTGGGACGACGTCGAAGACACGTGCATCTTGGGTCACCTCGACGTCATCGGCATCAACGCTTTCTATCCTCTGCATTGGGAGGAGGGGGCGAGCTACAAGCAGCTGGAAGATGGCGGGTACCGAGTGCGCAAGCAGGTGGCTGAAATCGCTCGCCGCTATGAACGCCCCGTGGTCTTCACCGAGTTTGGCTACACGACGCGCACGGATACGGCCATCAAACCTTGGTTGTGGCCTGAACAGCTCGGCCGAGTGGACGTGGATCAGGAGGAGCAGGCCCT
>CAYMQT010000057.1:0-9445 GCA_964392575.1 uncultured Polyangiaceae bacterium | reverse complement strand
GCCCTCGCGTACGCCGCGTTGCTCGGTGCGATGAAAGAAGTGCCGGGGTTCGTGGGGGCATTTGTGTGGAGAATGTACGCCGATATTTCTGACATGTCTCAAGAGGCCGAGTGGGGGTTTTCACCCTGGGGCAAACTGTCGGAGAGCCCGCTCAGACAAACCTTTCGCGATCCGCGTTTTGCAGATCCCCTCCTTCCGCATGCTTCCGTGTCTGCGGCTGCACCAGATCGCTGGCAGAAATGAGAAACCCGGCGCGGACCCTGATTGACCATCTCGACCTCGTGAGGGTCGTGACCGTGTGGGGCTCTCGACGAGGTGACCCCCCGGAATTTGACGAGTAATATGCACCCGTCAGTTTCCATCGAGGTAAAAACAGAGGCTACATTCCCTCGCGCTTAAAAAGAGTGCCTGGGATCTGCGCGAGGGCGGGAGAAGACTTCTCGTCGAGCCACGAGAGGATGACGAGGAGTTCAGCCGGGTCCATGGCCGTGCAGCCGACGGTCGCAGTCTGTGGTCCCTTCCAGGGATGAAGGAAGATGGCACTTCCGGCGCCCGGTTTGACGCCATCGGTGTTGTGCATCACGACCACGGCGAGGGAATAAAGCGTGAGCTTTTCAGCTGACCAGGGCGGCAGAGTCCCTTCTTTGAGCGTCTGCCAGGTATTGTAGAGTGACGAGGAGGGGTCATCGACCCAGTAGTCCCCAGGTCCGACGGCACGATACGGGTAACCGCCGCGGTAGGGAGCCTTGAGCGCCCTACCGAAGGCCGTTCCCAGAGAAAACACTCCCGCTGGCGCCTTCCCGTCGCCTTCGACCTTTTCTTCGATCGTGAAAAGCGGGCCGCCGATCCCCCGGCCCGCCCCCAGACCAGAGCGACCGAGGCGCACCCGGATCTCCGCACCCACCTGAGAGAATCCCTCGTCTGTCCGCTCGAATCGGCGCAGGGTGCCGCTCGTGCTGGTGCTGAGCGGGGCCGTGACCAAAAGTAATTGCTTGACCGAAGTCGGCAAGGACTGATGCTGGCGAGCGAGAAGTGCTTCGGGACCGCGCTCTTTTTGTGCGACCTTGAGAGGCGTCGAAATACGAAAGCGATGAGTGATCGGGACCTTGGTCAAGAGATCCATTTCCGCGGTCCGTGTGCCTTCATTCCAGTTATTGATCAGGAGGGGCGCTCCGGATCGCCCACGAGTATCGGAGACGATGCCCATGTGCTCTGGCTGTCCGTCGCCCATCGTGTTCATGAACACGACGTCTCCCGGGAGGAAGTCCTCGTACGTTTCACCTTTCTGGGTGACGAGTTTGGTGAAAGCGTGCTCAAAGTAAGGAAGGAGGGTTCGTACGCGCCGGTGGTCGATGTTTGGATCGGGCGTCTTCACCATCGGGTAAGAGCGGGGGCGGTTCTTGATGTCGTCGGCGACGAGACTTTGTAAGTCGTAGCCAGCGTTGCGAAGGGCGCGTATGACGACATCCGTGCACACCCCTTCCGTGCGTGGGACGTCGCCTCCAGGATAAGAAAGTACAAGATAGGAATTCTTGTACAAATCACCATTTTTGACGGTTTTCTTTGCGCCCAGAAGGATGTCAGGGCCGTCGGGGATCCCGTCCTGATCCCGATCCTGTGCTTGCGTTTGATCGGGGGCAGGGGTGAGCACATGTGCATGCGGCTTTCGCACCTCCTGCCGATAGGCGATGTGGCCGTCGATCACTTGATACAGGACACCAGAAAATTCGACCACTTCGGGTGGAGCAGGGACAAGCCAGGGCGGAGTGGAGGTGCTGATCTGTCCGTCCAGATCGCTGAAGATCCCATGGTCCTTAGGGGGAGGAGTTTGCGCTTCGCGTATTTCGGGCCTCTCGCGTTCGCGCTCCCCGGATTCTGTGCGCTCCGTGTGCTCCTCGCTCTTGCGGTCGCTGGGACGCTTTTCGAGCGGCATAGGTTCCCTCGAAGCTGCGCAGGAACAAAGCGTGCACCACACAAGGAGGAACCATGGTTTTTTCATCAGTAGGCGTCCTCCTTGGCCCGCAGACCTTGAGGAAGAGCGAGATCGAGCGTGGGAACGAGAGCCGGATCCTTGCGGTAGGAGTAGCGAGCGTAGTTGCCCATCACCAGATACACATAGTTGCGCGTTTCCGTGTAGGGAATGCGCGCGACAAAGACATCGAGAGGGAGGGATTCGCCTTGCCTGAGCCAGCGCGTGACCGCGTGCGGACCTGCGTTGTAGCTGGCGGCGGCAAGCTCCAGTCGGCCTCCAAACATGTCGAGGAGCCGGCGCAGGTAGTAGGTGCCAAAGCGCACGTTGATCGCAGGAGCGACCATGAAATCAGGACTGTACGTCGTGCGGAGTTCTTCGGCGATGCGCTTGGCCGTGGGGGGAATGATCTGCATCAGCCCCACGGCTCCGGCCGGTGACACCACACTGGGCCGAAAGGCGCTCTCTTGCCGCATGATCGAGTAAACGAACGACGTCGAAACGTTGTACTCTTCTGCAACTTTTTTGAGGCCCGTTTCGTAGGGTGTGGGGTAAATGCAGTCCCATTGCCATTCGCTCTCCGGGTGAAGGTCGACACTCAGGACGGACCAAGACGCCGCCGTTTGGGCGATTTGGTAGCGACGCTTTGCCGTCTGCAATTGACCGTACAAGCGGCAGAGGGCCTCGCCGGAGCGCGAGCCATACTGTCGCTTGATCGAAGGCTCCTGATGGTGAAGGGCCGCCTCCGCCTCTTCATCGAGTCCCACGCGGCTCAGGCGCCACACTTTGTCTGGGAGGGAGAGGTTCAGGGGAGCTTCGGACTTTGAACTCACCGTCGCGGGGGGCAAAAGCGGCTCCGCGGCTTCGTTCATTTGGCGCAGCCGCGCTGCGGCCAGGAGGGCCGGGAAGCTGAGGGGTCTGTAGTGAATGACTTCGCGGAATGCCCGAGCGGCTTCAGCGTTCTTCTTCATGCCGAGAAGAGCCACGGCAGAAAGCTCCATCAAGCGAGCTCGCTCTCGCGGATTGTCGTTCTTCCGAATGAGCTCTTTGAATTCGACGTGAGCGGCGGCAAAGTCCTCTGCCGCGAGGCGCGCGACGGGGAGTTCGTCCTCCACCTCTTTGCTATGGACGCCCTTCTTTCCGTAGCCTTTCAGGTATTGTTGGTAGCGGGTGACGGCCTGCTTGAATTTTCCGTCGATGAACGTGAGGCGTGCAGTCTGGTAGGAGGCATGCTCAGCGTAGCTGCCGCCCAGGCGCGCGAGCGCTTCGTACTTGGCGATGGCTTCGCTGTCGCGGTTAGAGCGCGCAAGCGCCTTTGCCTCATAGTAGAGGAGGCGTTTCTTATCGGGTCCTCCACGGGCCGCCGCCTGACCGAAGAGCGCTGAAGCGCGCTCGTAGTCGGTACGACTGATGTAGATGGCCCAGGCCAGGACGGACTCTAGCTTCCCTTCGGGAGGGGAACCTTGAGTCTCGGCGCGGAGCGCGGCAATTTCACGCTCCGTCTCTTCGACTTTCCCTTGTTCACTGAAGGTCTCGGCACGCTTGAGCCTTTCGTCGGGTGACAGCTTTTGAGTAGGGTCGAGGGTCCTCATCTGCGTGAGGGCAGTTTCTGTCCCTTCGAGCCCGGCCCCTTCCGTCGCCAGCCAGCGATACTCTTTGGCCGCAAGCAAGGGTTTTTCTGCCGTCACCAGGCTGCGTGCGAGGACGGTCCGTGCTTGCGCTTCCAGCGTCTTGGGTCCCGTCTGCTTTGAACTCTTGAGGTCAGCCAGAACGGATTCTGCGAGTTTGCGTGCCTCAATGCTGCTTCCGCTTTTTTCTTGAGCTTCAGCCAAGAGCAGCTGATCTGCGAGATTCTTCTTGCCGCTCAGGAACAGAGTGAGCAGCGTTACGTCCTGGCTGAGTTTGGCGGCCGAGAAGCGTACGTCCCGCGCCTCGTCGGCAAACGAGGGCCATTCTTCCTCCAGCCTGTCGACTGCTCGAAGAGCGCCCTCCACATCCCCGAGCGCTAGCGCTATTCGGCCTCGCAGGTAGCGAACCTCGGGTGCCTTCTGTTCTTCCTTTGTGGACCGGTCGAGGAGGCGGAGAGCTGCTTCAAAATCCCTTTTGCGCACCGCCTCGGCGTAGTCTTCCTCAGGCGCTTGGCTCCGCGATTGTGCATTTTCTGCTTCTCTCGGCTGAGCGAGGATCACAGAGTCCTTGGGGGGAGTGGTCGCATCCTTTCGGGAAAGGTCTTTTGTACAAGCGAAGCAGGCCGCGACAAGAGCGCCCCCTAAGACAGCAGTGAACCGGAGCCAGTGGGTCGCCTTCTTGCGAGGAGAGCCCCTTCTGCCGCCTCTCTTGCCCTCCCCCATCAGTCCGTCCTTTACCATGAAATGCTCCGACCGCGCGCCCTCTCGTCAAAGCATACTCAACGGATCTACGTCTATGGTCAGGCGAACGCTCCGGATCACGGCTCCGCGGGCGACAGAGAGCAGAGCTTTTCGCAAGGCTGGGCGCTCCTTAGCGCGAAGCATGAAGCGATAGCGATAGCGATTCCGAAGCCTGGCGAGCGGAGCGGGGGCAGGACCGAGAAGCTCTACGTCTGAGAACTCTCGTTCGACGAGAGCAGAGATCCTGCGGGCCTCGGATGCAACCGTGGCTTCGTTCGGTCCGTCGAACCTCACCAGTGCCACATGCGAAAACGGTGGATAGGAGAGTTCCGCGCGCGCTTTCAACTCTCCTCGGATAAACCCGGGCACATCGTGATGCAGGGCTGCGAAAATGGCCGGATGATCGGGTGCTCTGGTCTGGATGAGAACGCGGCCTTCTGCTTCGGCTCGGCCCGCTCGCCCTGCCACTTGAACAAGAAGGTGGAAGGTCCGTTCGCTCGCGCGAAAGTCCGGCAAACTAAGGGCGGCATCTGCATTGAGGACGCCGACGAGCGTGACGCCAGGCAGGTCGTGCCCCTTGGTCACCATCTGAGTCCCGATGAGGATGTCGACCTCGCCCCTGCGGACACTCTCTACGATTTTCTCTCCCTTTTTTCCTGAGCCAACATCTTTGTCGAGTCGCAGGATGCGTGCCGTAGGAAACGCCTGTTTCAGCTTCTCTTCGACTTGTTCTGTTCCGAGGCCTTCTTCGTTGAATTTGGGTTCTGAGCAGGAGGGACAGCGTTCAGGGACGTTCATCTGATAGTCACAATAGTGACAGAGAAGGCGCGCTCCTCGTGTGCGATGCAGAGTCAGCGCCACCGAGCAGTGAGGACACTCCGCGACAGTCCCACACGAGTCGCAGCGGAGGCTAGGAGCGAACCCACGGCGATTGAGAAAGAGAATCGTCTGTCCGCCTTGCGCCAAGTTCTCTTCGAGAGCGCGGTGGAGCGGTAGGCTCAGAAGGGGGTCCCCGCTTGGCCCGGGGCCGTTTTTGGTCAAATCAATGAGCTCGACTCGGGGTAGAGTCGATTTTTGATGCGCGCGCGCCGGCAGGACAAGCCTTTGCATTTTTCCTTGCAGGATAGCAGCTTCGCTGCTGAGCGAGGGGGTGGCTGAGCCCACCACGCACACCGCCTGGGCTCGATGGCTGCGCAAGAGCGCCATGTCGCGGGCATTGTAGCGAACACCTTCTTCTTGTTTGTAAGAGCCGTCGTGCTCCTCATCGACGCAGATCAGACCCAGATCGACAACCGGAGCAAAAAGGGCAGAACGTGCTCCGACCACGACCCGGAGTTCGCCGCTACGCAGTTTCTTCCACATCGAAAGCCTCGCCGGTTCACTGATGGCGCTGTGAAGCACGGCAATCTCGTCGCCGAGGCGAGCACGAAAACGTTGCACCAACTGAGGCGTCAGGGCGATTTCCGGCACGAGAAGGATCACCCCGCGCCCGAGCGTGAGCGCGTGTGCGGAAGCGTGCAGATACACTTCTGTCTTGCCAGAAGCAGTTACGCCATCGAGGAGATACTGAGACGGCGTTCGCATCGAGATCGCCTCGGTGAGAGCAGACACGGCCCTGGTTTGGGCCTCGTTGAGTCGGGGTGGCGTGTCTCTTTCCGCCTTCGATTCAAAGAACGGGTCGCGCACCTTTGGAGTACGTACGACGCGAAGTAATCCCACCGCCGCGAGCCGCGGAACGATCGTGCGTGCCGTTGAAAACTCGACGCAGAGTTCGGCCAGAGTCACCGAACCCTGTTCGCGTACGCGCGCAAGAAGTCGCTGGGCGTTTCCTCGCAAGCGGTTCTCTTGTTCTTGATCTGGTTTTGGATCGTCGACCGCTTCGACGGTCGTGACGAGCTGTCCTACGGCTTTGAGCTTTCTGCCCGCGTTTTCCTCGAGCTCTTCAGCCAGCTTTCGTTCGAGGCTTGGCAAGGCGAGTCGCAGCACTTCGCCGAGCGGGGCAATGTAATAGCGCGCCAGCTCCAAGAGAAAGGTTCGGAGCTCGTCCGGGAGAGCCTTTTCTTGGTCAACCACTTGGACAATCGACTTGATCTTGTCGGGTAAAATGTCCTTGGGGGCGTCGGGGCCGAGATCGAGGACCACACCCAGGCACTTCCTGCGCCCGAACTCCACGAGCACTCGGCATCCGGTGACGACGTTCAGTTCTGGGGGGACTCGGTAGGTGAACGCTTGGCCGAGGGGGATGGGTAAGGCGACACGAGCATAATGAGGAGGATCAGGACAGTGAGGGGGGTCGGTCACGGCTCTGAATACCACAAGCGCTTATTTCTGGAGCAGGCCCGTAAAACCTGGCCCGGAAAAACTAGGCTCGGTGCTGGCCGCTTCATCAGGAACCTGACCCCACCAGGGATCTGGCCTGTCTTATCGTGTCGCGCCAACCTTCTTGCGAAGCGCGTGGGAGATCTGTTAGTCTCATAGACCATGGCTGGTGTTTTTGTGTTCGTTCGACCCTATCCGGGACGCCTGGGCGCAAGCATCAGGGAGGCCGTCGAAGCAGAAGGATTCATCCTCGGCGTCAACATGCTTTGTCCGGAGGGGACGAGCAATGCCGATGCGGCTCGACTCGTTCAAAGGAGCAAGGCCGACTTGCTGGTGATTCCGTTTCACCTGCACCGAGGGCATAGCGGTGAAGTGCTCGATGGAATCGGAGTGCTGCTCGATCTTCCGGTGGACTACCGCTTGGGAGAGGCCGGTCTGTTCATGCCTGTCCGCGCTTTCTCATGGGGCGCGAGTTTTCAGCGGCGTCTGGATGCTTTGCGCTCGCAGCGTCCTGATCTAGCTGCGCGCATGATCGTGGCGCATCAGGATGAGATCGGTACGGCCACTTTGTGCGCGCGTCTGAGGCGCGCCGCACACCAGGGCGGGGGTGGTGGAATCACCCTGGGCCCACAATCGCGCAGCTCGGTCGCTCCGCCGGAAAGTGGGTCAAGCGTAGCGCCTGCTGAGAGTGGTAGCTTTGCGGTCGTGCCGCCCCAGACCGTTTCGCATCCGCCCTCGGCAAGGAAGATCACCGTACCTCCTCCCGCGCCCTCCCCGCGCGAGTCTGATGCGGTCATGAGAGCGTCTGACTCCCGCGCGCCTGATACTCAAGTCCCTTCCTCGGGCACCTGGCGGACGGTTCGGTCTCCCTCGAACGCACCTGTGAGCTTGATCCTGCCTCGCTTGCCGGAAGATCTAGGCCTCCCGCGGACGGCAGAAGAGAGCTTCCGTCGCGCGGCAGAAATCGGGGCGCGCGCTCGGCGACAGAGCAGTGGGGAGCCAGTCCGTCCGCCCAAGAAGAAGTCCTGAGTTGACGGCGCCCGGGCCACTCCCTAGCCATGGGGGGTGCGCGCCTTGCTTTTTATCCTTCTGCTCCTCACCGGGACTCTGTGGTTTTGGGGACTCCGTCGGGCAAACACGCTCTTTACGGTGAAGGTGCGCGAAGGAAGGATCGCCTCAGCGAAGGGCCATCTTCCGCCGCGCGTCCTTGCGGAGATTGCGGACATCGTAGAGCGAGCGGGCGTCGTCTCCGCCAAGATCCGCGGCGTGACACGGGATGGACGACCGGTGCTCTTGTTTGAAGGTGAGATGTCTCCCGGCGTTCAGCAGCAGATGCGCAACGTCGTCGGGCAGTTTACCACGACCGAGATGCGCGGAGGCAAGCGTCACTAGAGCTCTAGAAACTTACTTAGAAGAGCAACTTGCTGCCTACGAAGAAGAGAATGGCGGCGAGGATCTGCTTCATGCGGCGCTCCGGGAGCCGGAAAGCCAGGTGAGAGCCGAGGGCGATTCCTGGGATCGATCCAAGGAGGAGTGACCCTAACATCTCGTAGTTGACCGTGCCCATGGTTGCGTGCCCCATTCCCGCGACCAAAGTGAGGGGGACCGCATGAGCAATGTCAGTTCCTACGATGCGGACTGCGCGGACTTTCGGGTACATCGCCATGAGCGCCATTACGCCGAGGGCCCCGGCTCCCACGGAAGTCAGGGTGACAACGGCGCCCAAAAATGCGCCCGTGAGGATCGTGAGGGCAGCCGCCTGGGGCTGCGCTTCGCAAGCGATCTCTTCGGCCAACAACCGCTTTTCCTTGGTCTGCTTGTCCTCGGAGGGTACGGAGGACACCCTTCGGTTTCCGTTGCTCAAGAGCGCCCGCATCCAAGGCTGAAAGAAGATAGCCAAGGAAGTGATCACGAGGGCGATCCCGAGGGCCAGGGTGATCACACCGGCAAGAGCCTTGGCGTCGATCACGTTGTGGAGGAGCCACAGCATGATCCCCGAAGCGGGCAAACTTCCCACCGCCAGACGACCCACGATACGCCAGCTGATCGACTGATTGAGCCCGTGCAGAGTGGTTCCGACGCCTTTGGTGATGGAAGCAAACAGGAGATCCGTTCCCACCGCTGCAGAGGCTGGGATCCCGAACACCATGACGAGGAGGGGTGTCATGAGTGATCCTCCACCGACACCGGTGGCACCAATCAGGGCGCCCACAAGGAAGCCGGCGATAGTGAAGGGGAAGTTCATGGGCCGGGGAAGCTAGTGTCGCAGGAATTTCAGTGAAAGAATTATTTGTTCTTGATAAAGAATGTTTGGTTATAATGAGCCATGAACCTCCAGCGGCTTGAGGTCTTTGAGGCCATTATTCGTAATGATTTCAATGTCTCAAAGGCTTCTCATGAACTGAGACAGTCTCAACCAGGCCTGAGCAAGCATCTTCAACTTTTGGAGCAAGAGCTGAAGGTGCCCCTCTTCGTTCGTAAAGGCCGGCGCTTGGTGGGACTGACAGAGCCCGGACGAGAGGTGCATCGGGTGGCGGAGCGGATGATCAAGGATGCCGAATCCCTGTCAGGGATCGCTGTTGGGTTCCGGGAGGCAGAACACGGATCGCTCACCATTGCCACCACTCACACCCAGGCTCGCTATGCACTCCCCAAGACCGTGATGGCATTTCGCAAACGCCACCCGAAGGTGCACCTTGCTCTGCATCAGGGCAGCCCCTCCCAAGTCATCGAGGAAGTGCTTTCCGGTCACGCGGACATCGCCATAGCGACCGAGGGGATTCACGAT
>CAYMQT010000056.1:0-26523 GCA_964392575.1 uncultured Polyangiaceae bacterium | reverse complement strand
TGGCTGTTCTGGAAGCCTGAGTGATGAGGGTAAGGACGAGGACAGTACGAGCAGCGGTGACGGCGATGGGGACGGTGACGGCGATGGGGACGGTGACGGCGACATCTATGCCAATCCCAACGTGTGCATCCCCGGCATCCCGTCGACTTCTCAAGTGCCGCGACTACTCAATCGTGAGTACGACGCAGTCATTAGTGATCTCCTAGGGGTGACGACGCTTGCGAGCGAAGGTGGTCAGGCCCCTTCGGCGCTTCTCAATCCTGACTATGACGGTGAAATGAACACCTACGCCTGGAACGCCTATCTGCTCACGGCCCAGGCCATCGCCGCCGAGGTGATCGGTGGTCCCAATCGTTCCAACTTCATCACTTGTGACCCCGTGGACCCAGCTTGTTTGCAGAGCACCATCCGCGCATTCGGCCGCAAAGCTTTCCGTCGGCCCGTGACTGAGACGGAAGTCACGAGCTTCATGCGTCTCAACAGCATCGTGCCGGCCGGGACGCCGGATGAGGTCGCCGAGGCGATCTTGTTCGCGTTCCTCGCTTCGCCTTCATTCCTCATGCGGCTCGAACTGAACCAAGAGGCAGAAGGTCAAGCGCTCAAACTCTCTGCCCATGAGGTGGCTTCACGCCTGTCCTTCTTGCTCTGGGGCAGTGTTCCCGACGACATCCTGAACCTCGCTGCCGACAACGGCGAGCTCCAGACCAGAGAGCAGATCCTGGCCCAGGCGTCGCGCATGATTCAAAATCGAGCAAGGACTGCCCCCTTGGTGGCCCAAGCCCACCGCTCCTACCTCGGCATGGACGGAGCGGTTCCGCATTGGTGGAACCGGACGCACGATACGGCAAAGTTTCCCTTCTACTCCGATGCCACGATTCCCGTCATGCAGGCAGAGCTCGATGCTTTCTTCGAGGAAGTGGCGTTCGGGGGCGGGGCGTTCCGAGACATCTTTCTCAGCAACATAGGTTACGTCAATCAGCTCACCGCGCCCCTTTACGGACTCGATGCCGCAGGCTTCGGACCCGAGCTCACGCGGGTGGAACTCGACCCCGCAGAACGGCCCGGCTTCTTGACGCGGCTCGGCTTTTTGAGTTCCTTCTCCCGCTACGACACGACGAGCCCCATCCTCCGCGGCGCCTACGTGACCTCCCGCTTGGTCGGCGTCGACCCAGGTCCCCCCGTGGATGGTGTCGAGGACACTCCTCGGCCCGTCGGCAACTTTAGCACGGAGCGTGAGGTCATCGACGAGCTGACCTCACCGAGGGAATGCGCCACCTGTCATCAGGAAGTCATCAATCCTCCGGGCTACGTTCTCGAATGGTACGACGCCGTCGGCAGCTGGCAGATCACCGATCAGCTGGGAGGTCCCATCGATGGCGTGGCAGACGTCATCTTCAGCGAGGACGACATCAGGCGCATCTCCTCGCCCACAGAGCTGATGACAGCAATCGCTGATGGTGACCTTGCCAGGCGCCTGTACGCTCAGCGCTTGACGTCGTTCGCCGTGAAGCGACCGGCCAACTCCAACGACGCATGCGTCGTGGATGAACTCAGTGTGAAATTGTCTGCGGATGGTTACACCGTCTTGAACCTCCTCGCTGACATCACTCAAGCAGACTCCTTCCGCCTGCGAACCGTCGCTTCGAACTAATAGGACAAACAAATGAAAACGAAGTTGAATCGAAGGCTTTTTCTCCGAGGTTTGGGCGGAGCGACCGTTGCTGCCCCTTTCTTGGGCTCCATTCAGGAGCGGTCCGCCCGGGCGCAGGACCTTTCTCCGCCCAAACGCTTGATCGTCATGTTCACGCACTACGGCTGTTTGACCAATCGCTGGTTCCCGCAGACGTCTCACGGCCCCTTGAGCGCCACAGAACTTCAGGCGAGGACCCTCAGTCCGCTGGCTCCTTACGTGAACAAGCTGCTGTTGCCCCGAGGGATCCGGTCGATGAACGAATGGACCGGCCAGAACCTTCGCGGGCAGGGCAACGACACCCATACCAACCCGACCGGGTCGTACTTCACCTGTCAGCCCATCACTCCACACAATCAGACGCACATGATCAACGACGCGAAGTATGATGCCAAGCCAATCGACCGATCGCTCGATCATGTCTGCGCCGAGCAAATCAGTGCCAGCAAGGTGCCCTTGTTCATGCGCCTCTCCGGCTTTGAAACTGACATGTCGGCCATCTCGTACTCGGGCCCGGAAGAGCGCTATTCTGGGATCACTTCGGCTTCGCAGGTCTACTCGAACCTCAGCGGGCTCTTTCAAGACGACGAGCCCATGTCTCCAGATACCTATCGAGTCCTGCGGGGCAAGAGCGTGATCGACGTCGTGCGTGATGACCTCACCACGCTCGAAAGCTTCGACATGAGCGGTTCAGACCGGCAAAAGCTGGAAGCTTGGAAGGAATTGCTCCATCAAACCGGGGGCATCGTTGCCTCCGCTCAGTGCAATGAAGAGACAGCAACAGCCCTGGGCCTTCCCGCCAATTCTCCAGGGACGAACATCATGGCTGACATCGGCGGAGGCAGAGACGTCGCCGATCTCTTCTCCAGCCTTGCGGTGCTCGCGGCGATTTGTGACGCCAATCGAGTCATCTTCCTCAAGTATCCGCCGAACTACACGTTTACTGGTCTCGACCACACCGGTGACAGCCACGGCCTGTCGCATCGCATCGGGACCCCGGACCAGCAAGGAGAGTGCATCGATGGTGTGCTCGGCATGCTGGAAGACATCGACAGGTACTACGCGCGAAAGTTCGCTTACCTCGTGGGACAGCTCGACTCCTTCGATGAGGGAGAAGGAACGGTCCTCGACAACAGCGCTACCGTCTGGTTTCAGGAAATGTCGGACGGCAACGCCCACAACCTCAACAACCAGCCCATCGTACAGGCAGGCAGCTGCGGCGGGTACTTCAAGACCGGACAGGCGATCAACCTCGACGGCGGCACGAACGATCTCAGCGCCGGCAACAGCACAGGGCAGTGCAACAACCCTGGCGATATGGCCAATGGATTCCTTCAAGGGACCGGTACCCCTCCTGCCGTTGCCAGCAAACCGATCAACAAGTATTTTTGTAACTTGATGAACGCGATCGGCGTCAAAGCCGGACCGGACGGCTTCCCGCTCAACGGCGGGCAAGCAGAGGTGACTCACTTCGGCAGGTGGGACAGGACCGAAGACTTCAGGAACGGTCCGGATGGCTTTGAGCCCAACATCACCAGCCCTGGCGGTTTTGACGCTCTCAAGGCCAACAGTTAACGCCTCAAGTTCTCCCTTATGAATAAACCGCTTTCGCTTCTCATCAGTGTTTCGTCCCTTCTGAGTGCCGGCTTCTTCTTGGCTTCCTGTGGCGCTGAGCTCGGACCCGCCGACGGCGAAGAAGAGGACGGCACTGGGGGGGGGAGTCTCGCAGGCTCAGGCGGCACGGGCAGTGGCGGCACGGGTACAGGGGGCGGCACTCACGAGTTCGTCAGCTTTCAGACCTTGAAGGATGTGCTGAGCGGGTACCGGATTGATCGCCCGGACTACAGTTGTGCTTCCTCCGATTGTCATAGTGGCGGCCACGATCACAGTGACGTCCCGCTCCGCCTGGTGGAGGATGAAGGGCTCTACGCAGAGCTGACCACTCACGTTTCCGTCAAGTGCGGCAACATCAAGGTCGTTGAGCCTGGGGATCCGGCGAACAGCGCCCTCATCAAGGTTCTCCGGGGCGGCTGCGACGACAACGTAATTCCACCTGACAAACCCACCCCTCGCATGCCCTTCGGATGTGAAGAGACAGAGTGGGAAAATAGCTGCGTCGCTTACGATTACATCGACGCCATCGAAGCATGGATTGCAAAAGGGGCGCCGGAATTCTGAGCTCCTGAGTTCTGAGCCCCTCAATTCTGATCAAGGGGGCAGCGAGCGACGCAAAGCATGCGCCCCGCAAAAGCAGGATCAGAAAGGCGTAAAATTTACGGAAATCCCGGCCCAGAGGAGAACGGGGATGAGGGAGGTTTGCGTCACCTCTCCGAGCCCTTCGACGACGAACGCCTCGGTTTTGAAGGTGGCGAGGGCCGTGGCTCCCGTATGAATCCAAGCCTCTGTTCTCGTTTGACGGAGGACACGGACGCCTAGGCTCGCTTGAAGGGGGACGGCAAACCAGGGGCGGCTGAGGGTCGAGTTTTCATCGAAGCCTTCAGCGGTGGCGCGCAACAGGCCCCAGTAAAATCCGCTACACAGCCCGAGGGCGATGCTTTGTCCGGAAAGGGGACTCGCGCACACCCGCGCCGTTACGGCCCAGATTTTCTGAGTCACCGTCCCAGGTCCGGATGCTTGCTCGCTCGGCAGCACATGGAAAACCCCCGTTTCGAACTGAAAAAGCCCCCGGCCGAGGTGCACCGAGCCGTCGACGAAACCGGCCGTTTCGCCTGTGGTTCCGAGAGATGCGCCCCCTTTTACCCCGAACCCCACGCGCGTCGAAGAAGGACGGGACAAGGTTTCTGGTTTGTCCTCCACCGGCTCTGGTAAAGGCGGCGCCACGGGCGCCGCGACGTTTTCCGACTCGTCCTGTTCGAGCAGGAGTGCAATGGCGGTTGCGGTCGCTTCACCGAGCGGTTTGCAGTCTGAGTGCGTGTCCGAAAGGACGCGCACTCCTGAGCTCTCGGCGGGTCGAATGGTTGCGCTGTAAGTTCCGTGGCTATGCTGAAACTTCACGGAGACCTTCCTCAGCGGGACGGGCTCGTCGAGCATCTCGCTTACTTGGGCGTTCATCGTCGCCGCGTCCGGACAGGAATGTGCGCTCGGAGTTCGCGATACCGTGAGCCAGTCGGCACTGTTTTCCGGCGCTGCCTCTGGCAGAGGAATTTCAGTCTCGGCAGGAGTCGCAAAAGCGGGGGCCACGGACGCGCCCCATGCCAGCGCGAACGGAATGCCGTACCGATGGTCGCGTGCTTTCGGGGAGAGAATTGAAACGGTGATAGGCCCACAGTACCCGACACCGCTTGTGCATCAACCGGAGAACCGGTGCATCAACCGGAGAAAAAGGGCAGTTTTCGGCCAAAGCTCGGTGAAATTTCCGTTTGTACTGCGGTCCTGGAGGATTTATGGCTGAAAGTGATCTCATGGCCCGCCTGTTCCCACCATCAAGGGAGAGGTGCCGTCTTTTCTCCCTTCATGTCTCCAGAACCGCCTGTCCGCGTCTCCGTGGCCGCCCTTTCGCCTCCCGAGTCCC
This sequence comes from uncultured Polyangiaceae bacterium, assembly GCA_964392575.1. Classification (GTDB taxonomy): domain Bacteria; phylum Myxococcota_A; class Polyangia; order Polyangiales; family Polyangiaceae; genus NIC37A-2. The sequence continues at coordinate 21,301 of CAYMQT010000056.1, read as the reverse complement.
GGGAGTTTCGAGACGTCTATGACGCACACTTGACCTGGGTGTGCCACGCCTTGAGGCGTCATTCGGTGGCGGAAAAGGATGTGCTCGACGCCGCGCAAAATGTGTTCTTGGTGGTGCATCGAAAACTCGAGGAGTTCGAGGGTCGTGCTGCTTTGAGGACATGGATTGCACAGATCGTAAGGAGAGTGGCCAGTGACTATCGACGTTCGGCCCCCGTCCGGCGCGAGGTCTTTACCGAAGTCGGACATTTCGACGACAAGGCCGGGAGCAGCGCGAGCGCGGAAGAAGCGACCTCTCGAGCGGAGCAGATGCACATGGCCCGGACGATCATCGACTCGCTGCCGGAAACTCAAAGGACAGTGTTCATCATGTACGAACTAGAACAAATGTCAGGACAGGAAATCGCCGATGAGTTGGCCTTACCTTTGGGAACGGTCCGCTCCAGGCTGCGCCTTGCTCGGGATGCGTTCAGGAGTGAGGTTTCGCTTCTGGTCAGCCATGCACCGAAGTTGGAGGTAGGGTGATGACAGATCCGACGCGCATTTTACAGTCGGACGACTCGTCGGAGACGGACGTCCTGGGGCGGCAGTTGCTTCTGAGCCTTTCTCCATCACCTGCGGAAAGACGAAGGGTGATGGCTGGAGTTCTCGCGCAAGGGGCGGCTCTGACCGTGGCAGGAGTGGTTGCGAAAGAGGGAGCCGCCGCTGTTGCTTCCTCAAACGCTGTTGCTTCCTCAAGCGTTGTGGCCTCAAACGCAGCGCTGACTTCAAACGTTGTGACGACCAAGGCGGGACTGGGAGGCCTTTGGGCGCTTTCGGCCGTGCCCGTCTTGGGTGCCGCCTTGTTTCTCTACAGTCCTTGGCAGGAGGATCCTCCTTCCAGTGTAGCTCCGGCGGCGTCTCACCTTGGTCAGGTAGATTCTGGGAGCACAGAAAAGACAGAAAAGAAGGATGCAGAAGAGTTCGCTTCATCGTCGGAGGCAGACGCTCTGCAATTGGACCATGAAAAACCGTCGGCAGAGGAGCCGACGACCCGGTCTCCTGCAAGTCAAAGGTCCGTCCATAGGTCGAAGGCGGACGCAGAGAGTTCCCTTCTCGCCGAGGATCGGCTTCTCCGGGCGGCTCGAAGCGCTCTCAAAGCGGGAAACACCGCGGATGCAGCAGCGCGTCTGAAGGAGCTCGACCGTCAGTTCCCCCGCGGCGCGCTCCTTCAGGAAAGGGAAGTGCTGAGGATTGCGGTTTTGCGGAAGACCGGAAACAATCATGCTGCTGATGTTCGCGCCAGTGATTTCCGTCAACGCTATCCCGACAGTCCCTACGACGGTGCTGAGGGTTCGGGTGTCCAAACGAAGCCTCGCTGAAGGTATTCGCTGGTTGGGGAGCGTTTCGTGTTAAAGCACGTCCGCAAACCTGCGGAGCGCCCTGCTCGGACGGTCGTCCTCTGGACTGGATTTGTCTGGATACTGGCCCTTGCATGCACCGATGTCTTGACCGTGATTGGACGTCTCGATACAGAAGGCCCTCCCGCTTCCGCAAGCGGAGGGCAAACTCCGTCGGGAGACGGAGGCTCCTCGTCCGGTTTCGGGGGCCAGACGGGCGGCGAGGGGCCCCGGGTGATTTCCTTCGAGGCGGAAGACGGAGAGTTGAGCGGGGCTCTGGCTGCCGTCGCTGCGGACGGAGCGTCGGGCGAAAGGGGTGTGTCTGCCTCGGTTTCCTCGGTGAGTGGACCGGGAGAGGGCCGGGCAGCCTATGCATTCGAGATCCTGGAGGCCGGCGAGTACCTCATCTGGGGGCGGATTCATTCTCCGAGCACTTCCGAGAATCGGTTTTGGTTTCGCGTGGACGATGGACCTTGGATCCTGTGGCGGATCTCGACGGGTGAGGAATGGTACTGGGACGATTTGCATGACAACTTCGATTACGGATCCCCCGTCATTTTTCCTCTGAGTGCGGGGACGCATCGCCTCGAACTGGCCAATGCCGTGACCGGAGCAACGGTAGACCGATTTCAGGTCGCGCTCTTGGGCGACACGCCACCCTCTTCTTCTGCTCAGTGCGAGCCACCTCACTCCGTTTTGCTCTCGGGCACCTGTGTGCGCTCTTGCGGCTCCTACGTAAACGTGAGCTGCATCATGGAAGAATGCGCCGAGCGGGAGGAAGTCGTCGTATACGACTGCGCGATTTGCTGCCTGCTTTAGATCTAGGACTGCTCTTAACTTAAATCGAGCACACCAGGATAGCGCGGATCTCCCCAGGAGGTCATGGGCACGTCCATCGCATTGGCGAGAGCGGTGAGAAGGAGGTTGTGCGGCGTGTTCGCGGCATTGAGGACTCGCCCGCCGGTACGGATGGGTATGTTGGCGCCCGCCGCTACGATGATCGGAAGATTGAGCACGGTGTGTGAAAACCCGTCGTTCATCGAGTTCAGCCACAGGATGCACGTATTGTCGAGCATCGTTCCGTCGCCTTCTGGCACGGAATCCAGTTTACTCAGCAGTCGTTCAAACTTGGTCATGTGCCACTTTTCCACTTCAATCTTGTCGTGATTGTTCTCACCTGGCCTGTGAGCGATGTCGTGCTGGTGTCGGGTGGGAAATTCGATGCCCGTTTGCACGATGTCGAGGAAAGGGAAGTACGTGTCATAGGCGCTACTGTCGGAGATGACGAAGGTAGAGACCCGGTTCATATCGCAGGCCATGGCGGCAACCATCAGATCGATTTGCAAATCGACGTAGGTGGAAAACATCTCGGGACGCTGATAATCTGCGCTGGGTACGGCGGACGGAGGCTCGCAGTAGGCGGCGTCCTCTCGACGTTCGAGTTGAAGCTCGATGCCGCGCACAGCACTCAGGTGAAGATCGATCTTGTGTCGGTCTTCCTTGCCGAGGTGTGTGGCCTGACGCTCAAGAGATTTTCCCACGTAATCGAGGATGCTCTTGCGCTTTTTTTGAGCCTTTAGAAATTCCGGATCAGGTCCCTCCGGAGTGTAACCGTAAAACAGCGTTTCAAAGAGCTTTTGCGGATCTCGCTCGGACGTGACCGGAGCGCGATCACCCGCCCAGGAAACACAACTGCTGCCGTTGCCGTCGGCTCCGCGCGCGCGGACGTTGAGGGTGGGGAAGGAGGAGCCATGGCGCTCACCCAGGATTTTACCGAGGTGAATGTCGAGAGATTCGGAAGAAGCAAGAGCGAGACCGGGCCCCCCCGGATCGTGCGGCGCGTCTCCCGTCGCGAGTTGGGTCCCGGTGAGGATGCTGCCGTAGTTGTGATGAGAATCTCCGTTGCCGCCGAAGGGATTGTCCTGAGTCCAAACGGTGAGATCGATGCCGCGAGGAAAGAGCAGTTTGGACTTGTAAGCCTCAAGGGGGCTACAGATTTCCGGTAGCGTGAAGGAAGCACCTTCGCCGCTCGGCCAGAAAGCCTGCGGGATCGTACCGTTGGACGTCACCACGAAGAAGATCCGTTTGGGAAACGGGGTGGACTGAGCGTAGCTGAAGCGCTCGTTGAGCAGGGGAACACAGAGGGCGGATGCCCCGACAGCGGTGAGAAGTGAGCGACGAGAAAGTGAGCGCTTCATGGCAGGGGGACCTCACCCTCGCTGAGGGTACGGTGAGAGAAGGGTTTGCTGGTCGTGATGGCTACGACGAGTTCGGTGATGTTCAGATGAGCGGTTTCGTGCGCTTCGATGATCCTTGCGGCAGCTCCTGCCTCCACTGATTGCTCGAAACGGTCGAGGGCGTAACGCATCCATTGCAGGGCGAAACACTCATGGACGAGGGGTTCGTCGACCAGCAAATCCACCAGTTCACCGGCGTCGTCGAACTCCCAGTCCACTCCAGCGATGCTCAACTGTCCGGATGCATCGATGGGGCGCGAGTCCTCCAGTTCGCGGTACGCCCCCGCTCCATCGAAATGCTCAAAGGCGAGCCCCAGAGGATCCATCGTCGAGTGGCAATTGCTACAAGCCTTCGAGGAAGCGTGCTGAGCCAGTTGCTCACGCAGGGTCAGACCTGGCTGAGCGGGCGGCAGATCGACGACCGCATCTGGGGGCGGCGGCGGTACTTCTTCGCACAGGAGGCGATTGAGAATGAATTTGCCCCGTCGGACGGGAGACGTCCGGTAAGAGTTGCCCTTTGCAGAGAGAACAGCGCCTTGCATGAGGATGCCCTTACGCGCGGTCGTGGAAAGATCAGCCTTCCCGTCGGCGCTCAAAGCGACTCCGTAATACTGAGCCAACTCTGGGGTTACGGTCGTAGCGGTTTCCGTCAACACCGCGTCGAGGGTGGGCGTGCTACTCCGGAAGACTTCCGTCATGAATGATCCCGCCTCGTCATACATGGCTTGTGCCAGGCTGAGATTGAAGGTGGGGTAGACGCCGCTGTCCTTTACGATCGTCGGGAGCTCCGAGATCTCGAGCCATTGAACGACGAAGTCTCGCAGCGCTGCATCGAATCTCGGATCGCTCAGCATTCTCCGGGTTTGCGCCGCGACGTCTTCTGTCGTTGCGAGGAGGCCTGCCTTGGCAGCCTCACGCAAGATTTCGTCGGGGGGAGATCTCCACAAGAAGTAGGAAAGCCGTGAGGCCATCTCAGAGGGGGTAAACTTCACCAGTGCCGCTCCGTTCAGAGCTGCCGCCCCGTCCAGTGCCGCTCCGTCCAGAGCGGGCGCCTGAGGTCCGAGTTCCCATCGGTACAGGAAACCAGGAGACTGAAGCAGCGCTTCGACGACGACATCGAGGGCTTCGGGCACCGAGAACGAAACTTCTGGGTCGGAACGAAGGGACTCGTAAAGAGACATCAAGTCCGCCACCTCTTCGGCCAGGGGGGCTCTCCGAAACGCCTTTTCGGCGAGGGTAGAGACGAAACGTTCGGCGCACACGGCCTCAGGATCGGAGCAGGAGAACATGGCGCCCGGAGATTGAGTCCCCAGCTCCAAAAGCACCTCCTCAGCCAGATCCGAAAACCTGTTGACCTCGAGCTCTGAAACGGTTCCTGGAACCGCAAACGCAAGTTCCACGTGATTGTCCTTGGGAATGTCACGGGAGACGTCGAAGTCTCCTGGGAGGGCAGGAAGTAGGTCTCGCACCGAGTGTTCGAGCTCCAAGCGCCGCAGCCTCCGGATCCCTGTGGCCCCGGCACTGATCGGCAAGAGCTTTCCGTCCTTGGTCTCCTGGTAGCCGTCGGGGGAGTTGGGCTTCGCGGGCCCGCCCGCCTCATCGTTGTCGCCGAGTCCGGGACCAAGGCTGCCGGTGCATGAAGCACTCAGAAGTGAGACGCAGAGAGTCCCGACGACGGTGGTTGTCTTGAGCGGTTTCTCGGAAAGGGGAGCCGGGCGCTCGGAAAAGGAGGGCGTTCCCTGGAACACTCGCAGAATAAGTTTGAAAACTAGCTGGAATAACGAGGGCGCCGACGCTTGCATCTACCAGACACCGTGGAAGCGGCGGGGAAAATGGATCAGTCGCGTGACTTCAGTCCAACTGAACCACGGTCCAACTGAACGCGAACCGCTGTCCAACTGAACCCGAACCGCGGTCCAACTGAACCCACCTGCGGGCTCTGTTCCAGGGAAGTTTCCGGAACTCCACCGCCCCTTCATGAGGGCCCTGTAGCTTCGTGGCCATGATGCAAGAAACGAAGGGAGACGGGCCGAAAATGATGGGCCCTGGTCTCGCAAAGGGTACTCATCGCAGCATTCGCCAGCGGCGACGGCGCGGTTTTGTCGTTCTTGGGTCGGCTGAGGCCGTCCTCTCCGAGCGTGAGCTTCGGGCGCTGTTCACGGAAATCGCTTTCTTTGGTGAAAGCGTGTGCGCGTCACAGAAACTGACTCTGCTTGCCCCCGAAGCACCGGCAGAGAGCCTGCCCAGGCTCTTTCACTCGCTCTCTGCCCGGGAAATCTTCGGCGCGCAGATCACTTATGAGTATTGGGGGGCCCGGCGCTGCGACACCCTTCTGGCCCGGCCAGAGGGCGTGGTTTGCGTGCGCCAGGAAAGTCTGGCCTGACTCCTTATAAAATATAAAACCTGCGCCTGAGGAAAGGAACCCCGAGCAGCAACAAGGAAAGCCAGCCGAGCTGCCCAGCTTGACCGGTCGCTGCGACCGAGCAGCCGCCGCTCTCGCTACTGCCTTTACGGTCGTCATCGCCATCGCTGCCGTTCAGATTGGTGTTTTCTCCTTTTTCGTTGTCCACGCCACCACTGGTGGTTTCCCATGCGTCGTAGTCGCTTCCACCCCAGGCGTCGGGATAGCAGTTCCCCGGAACGACGACGGTCTTACAGGTGGGTTCAGGTGCAGGCTCCCTTTCAACCGGATCTGGAGCAAAATCCTCGCCAGGTGCGGGTTCGATAGCGTCGCTCGAATTACTGCCACCGCCCGAGTCTGTGCCGCCGTCAGTGTCGCAGCGATAGGTTTCGCCACCCGAGCAGCTCCAGTCTGCGGGGCAATCTGCGTTTGCGTCACACTCGATGTCTTTCGGGTAGCAGACGCTCGTGGATTCGCTTGTGCACCCGCAGTCGGGTGCGTCATCGGCGCATGCGATATCGAGACACAGGGTTTGCTCCGAGACGCACTCGAAGTCACGGGGACAATCGTCGTCGGTCACACACTCTTCGGAGGCCGGGACGCATTCCTTGGGAGCGTTCGGATCGGGCTCTGAACATCCGCTCGTTCCGTCAGAGGATGACCAGCAAGAGCCAAGGTCCGTCGACGCACAGGCGAGGTACTCTCCACAGTCAGAATCGCTCTGGCACGTTTCAGGTGCGGCGACGCAGTACCCTTCTTTCGCGACGGGGATGTCGATTTGGTCCGCACACCCACCCTCCACGGGCTCTGAGCATCCCGAGGAGCCGGAGGAGAAAAACTCGCAGACTTGCCCGTCAACGCAGTCGTCGTCCGTGGCGCAATCCGGCGGCAAGACCAGAGCCGAAGCGGAACTCGCGAAGGCGAGCACAAAGAGACTGGATAGGGCGGTCGTGGTTCGTTTCGAGTTCATGGACGGATCTCCTCAGGATGAATGAGAAACAAGGGTGCAAACGCCGGGCCAAAGCCATATTTCCATTCTTTTTTGATCTATTTCTGTGGGACAGTTCACGGAAGCGGGCATGTTTGTCCGGATCTGTGCCACATTCTCGGGTGTGCCACCCCTGGCCCAGGGTCGAGAAGAACACTATCGTGGCTTTCATGCAGTGTCCTCACCGAGCCGTCAAAATCATCACACGCGAGGTGACCGGCACGTCCACGAGTGTGGCGCGGGAAAGAAAAAACCTCGCTTGCACCCAGGACGCGGGGCACCCTGGCTCTCATTCCGACGCTCAGTTCGAGGAAACCTGGCAGGATGAAGGGAAGACCCTGACCCATATCCTCCAGCATGAATCCGGGGAATGAGGCGATCTAGGATCCCTTGTAGTGAAGTGTGAGAGGGGATGGATCGTTCGCCTCTTCGCTGAGGGCGACCCCGGGGCTCCTCCACTGCACGACGACGTTTCAGGTGGGTAGTGATCTGTAGGGGAGAGTAGAGAATAGGAGGCTTATTTTTCGTCAAAAACGGAAGATTCTATACAGAACGAAACATTGGAAATATTTGACCCTTGGGCGATCCATCAGATCTCAGCCCCTGAAAGTGGCAGCGCTGCCGATGAGTAGGAAGGTCAAAAGAAGATGAAGGGGAAGATCGACTGGGTTGGCCTCGGCTGGAGACCTCTGGGCTCTTTGGGCAGTGCACCTCTAAGCAGTGCACGGATGACCGCTGCCGTCGGCCTCATGAGCCTGTCTGTTATCGCTTCGGGCTGTAGTGCCAGACTCGGAAACGACGGGGCTGACGGAGCCGACAGGGGTGATGGGGACGGCGATGGTGATGGCGATGGTCGTCTTCCGACGGAGGAAGAGGCGGCCGCGGATCCGAGCCTTTGCGTTCCTGGCATCCCCGGAACGAGTCAGCTCCCGCGACTTTCACGCCTTCAGTACGACAACACCATTCGCGATCTTCTTTTCCTTTCGGGATCGCCTTCAACCATGCTGGCTCCGGACTCCACCGGGAGCGTCGATCAACGGGCTTGGGATGGCTATCAACTCGCTGCCGCCACCGTGTCCGCTCAGGTGATGGCGGATGCTGGCGCGCGCTCCCAGGTGATCCTTTGCACGCCCGAGGGCGACGGCGATGCCTGCGCTCGTCAGTTGATTCAGGATCTCGGACCGCGGGCGTTCCGCCGTCCGCTCACTCCAGAAGAAGTCACCCGTTTTGAAAGCCTGGTGACGGAGCGCGCGGCGGTCACGCCCACGGGCAGCTTCGACGAAGTCGCTCAACTCATCATCGAAGCTTTTCTCCTCTCTCCGTCCTTTCTCATTCGGGGAGAGATCACGGAAGTTCCGGAAGGAGCGCAGTTTGCGCTCAGTAGTCACGAGGTCGCCTCTCGTCTTTCGTACCTGCTCTGGGATAGCATGCCCGATGACATTCTTTTCGCCGCGGCGACCGCCGGGCAGCTCTCGACTCCGGAAGCGCTGCTGAGCCAAGCTCAGCGCATGCTCGCCGATCCGCGGGCTCACAGCGTCGTGCGCTCTTTTCATGAGCATTATCTGCACATGGGCGCGGGAACCCGCTGGTCCGGGATCGTGCGCGATACGGGGCTCTATCCGTCGTATGACGAAAGCAAGAGTGCTCTTTTGAGCGAAGAAACGGAAAGGTTCGTCGAGCATGTGGTTTTCACAGAGAACGGGACTTTTCAGGATCTGTTGATGCGACCTTTGGGTTTCGTCAATGCGGCACTGGCGCCTCTCTACGGCCTCGATGCGGCAAACTTCGGAGACGCCCTCGTGCCCACGGACCTCGACCCTCAGAGCCGCGCGGGACTCTTTACGCGGCTCGGATTTTTGGCTTCTCACAGCTACTATGATCGCTCCTCGCCCATTCATCGTGGGGCGTTCATTCAGAAGGACGTTCTGTGTACGCCCATAGGAACTCCGCCCCCGGGAGCCGAGGGTGAGCCTCTTCCGACGGAAGGTCTGACGACGAATCGAGAGCGAGTGGATGCTCAGACCAGTGACAACGGTTGTAGCGGGTGTCATCACGACTACATCAACCCCACAGGATTCGCGTTCGAGGCTTACGACGCCGTTGGCAACCTGCAAACGAACGAGATCTTCTCGGGCGCTCCCGTCGATACTTCGGCGGTCGTGCTCATCGGGGAGAATTACGTCGAAGTGGACGGTCCGATCAGCCTCATGCAGGCCGTGGCCGACGCGCCCGAAGCTCACTACTGCTACGCCAGAAAGTGGGTCGAGTTCGCCTATCGACGCGCACTCAACAACCAGGACGCCTGCGTAGTCAACCATTTAACCGACAAGCTGACCGCGGGTGGCTACACCATCCTCGATCTCATCACTGATCTTACCCAGAGCGAGTCGTTTACCAAGCGAACGCTCCTTGCAGAGGTGGCCCCATGAATCGACGCATTTTTCTCGGTGGGATCGGCGGGGCGACCCTCGCCGCGCCGTTCTTGTCCTCTTTGGTCCGGCCCCTCAAAGCGCAGACGGCGCCGACGGATCCGAGGCGGCTGGTCATCTTCTACACCAACAACGGTTGCCTGACGAACCGCTGGTTCCCCAACTTGGGCGGCGCCGAGGGTACGGTGACGGCTGCGTCTCTCGCCGGCACGACGCTCGCCGGGCTCAGCGACAAGGCAGACAAATTGCTGTTTCCGCGCGGTCTTCGCATGGCGCTCAACAGCTTCAACGTGAAGGTGGACTCCACGGATTACTTCGATCCGCACGACCAGGGCATGGGCTCGAAGTTGACCTGCGCCCCCATCGATCCCACCGGAAGCCACTACGCCCTGTCTCGCTCGTTCGATCATGACGTGGCGGAACGCTTCAACCAGGGGCCCAACAAGAGCCCGCTCGTCCTGTCCGTCGGCAATTCTTTTCGCTCCGATGTGAAGGCGATTCTTTCCTACTCTGCGTCCCGCACTCCTTATCCCGCAGAAACCAACGCTCAAAACGTCTACTCCAGTCTCACGGGACTCTTTGTCGGCGGTGAGACCGAGGCTGACTACCGGGTCGCTCGCGGAGAGAGCATCATCGACCTCGTCAAAGAGGACCTGTCCGGGTTCAAGCGACTCAATATGAGCGGGTCGGATCAGAAGAAGGTGGATGACTGGCTCGATCTGCTCCGGAGTACGGAAAACCGTATCATCCCGGCGGCGTGCAATGCAGATTCTGCCGCCAGCATCGGGCTTACTCCGGAAAGTATCCCCAGCGGAGGCTTCAACGGAGGGACCAACTACGAGAACGCGGAGGTGATGTTACGCCTCATCGCGCTCACCATGATGTGTGACAACAATCGTTCGATCATCATGCAATGGCCCGGTTACAACATCTTTGGCTTCTTGGGTCACACGATCGATCATCACGGTCTTTCTCACAGGGTGGGGAGTGCAGCGACCTCGGGTACTTGTGTGCCGGGCGTGGTCAATCAGCTGGGCGAGGTCGATGCGTGGTACGCGTCGCGCTATGTGGAGCTCGTGAACTTACTCGACAGCATCGAAGAGAGTGAGGGCACCCTGCTCGACAACTCGGCCTGCATGTGGCTCCCTGAGCTTGCGGACGGGAACGCGCACAACAACAACAACCTGCCTATCGTGATCGCGGGCAGTTGCGGCGGTTATCTCAAGCAGGGCGTTTCGGTGAATCTCGACGGGGGGAACCTCGGATCCGGGGCCAACCAGACCGGGGATAGCGAAGCGGCCTGCAAGGTGGAAGGTGAGATGGTCAGTTCAGGTTCCGGTACCGGATCGAATGGGGGGAACGTCCCTCTCAACAAGCTCTACACCACGCTCTACAATGCTCTCGGAGCAGGCGATCCGGATTTCGAGCCCATCGATCGTTGGGGAGTTTCCGACGTGGGTGGGTTCGGCGGCATTTCCTTCTCGACGGACGGCGAGGGGAACGTCACCGAGGGCCCTGGTATCCAAAATCCGGGTGAACTCACGGCGATCCGAGCTTGATTGCGACTTGATTGCGAAAAAGCCACGCCGAGGTTGCTCGGTGTGGCTGGTCGGTGTGGCTGGTTATTTTGCGATGCACTCCCAGAACAGCTCGCCGGTTCCGTAGGCGTTTGCGACCTTCTGCTTCTTCGAGCCTGCCTTTTTGGGAAGCGGCTGACTGATCTCTCCGAGTGCGGTGTCGCTTTTCTCGTCCGCGTCATAGAAGGTCACCTTGAAGTTTGTGCCGGCCTTGACCGTGAGGGTCCGATTGAGGTCGAAATCCCAGTAAGCCGGGTAGGTGTCCGTCATGATGCTCGAATACCCCGAGCCCGCGGGCGTCGTTCCGCGGAAGAAGAGATCGGGTGCGGACTCTTCCGCCCAGTCGACATCGAGCTTGGCTTTGAAGGTGGCGCGCTCAAGACCCCATTCAGAACAGCTCCCTGATCGGACGGCGCGAGAATGCGTCGGATCGGACATCGCAAGCACTTTGGTGTCGGTGATTTTGAGATAAAAAGGTTGAGGGGAGGAAGCCCAGTAACCGCCGTCCGGGAGGAGATCGATCGGAAAGTCTTTGTGCTTTTTGAACTTCTTTTTGCTTTTCGTGTACTGAACGATCATCTTCACCTTGGCGGCGCGGAGCGCGCCGACATACGGAGAGCCAAGCGGCCCGCTGTAACCCACGGGAACCTTGTAATTCAGCCACGCGGTTTGTTGAGGGAGCCACCGCATCCCGTCCGAACCCGTCCACGCGAGCACCTGCACCTTGAGGTTGACGGGTTCACCCGAGGCATTTTCGATCCAAGGTTCGCGTGTATAGTAGCCGCCTGCGCTTGAACCTTCGAACTGAGTCCCCGCATCACCGGGACCTGCTTCGACCCAGTAAGAACGAGTTCCGATGGCGTTGGTGTCGTAGGCGATCCACATGTATCCGGCTTCCCCCCATCCCGTTCCCCAGGAATTGCGCAGGAGCCAGGCGCCGCGACTATCATCCCAGCCCACCAGATTGACGGCGTGGTTGATGGGCCCTCCCACCCCCGGTTCGTTGAAGACTCCGGAACGATAGTTGGCAAACATGTCTGTTGCGTTCACGGTCGTAGAGACTGAACCGTGGGCACAAATGGCTTCTTTCATCTTCTGGCGCGCAGGGATCCCCCAGGGATCGTAAGGGTCGACCTCGCCGTAATCCTTCGCCCGGTAGGTAGTCAGAGCGTTCGACAAGCACGACAGGTCCTTTGCTTTGTACCCCACATGCTTTTCCTCGCTCGGTCCTGCACGCCCGAAGAAGTCAAACACCCGGTAGTACCAGCCCCCATTGCACGAGCCAGCCTTGGTGCCAGACCAAGTCTCGGCGCAATCGACGACGCTCTGCTCTGAAAAGTCGTAGAACGCCCCGTTCTTGTAGGCTTGGTTGATTTCAAAAGAAGCGAGAGCCGTAAAGCTCCAGCAACTGCCGCAACTGCCCTGATTGCGCACGGGGGGCAGAGAATCCCGTGCGACCCATTTGCTCGCCGTGGCAGAACAAGTGGAGGCGACAGGAAACGCCTTTGGGTCCATGAAGCTCGCGGCGGCTCCCGACTGAGCCGCTGAGTAGTAAGGAGCCTGAGGGGGAGCTTGATCGTCCTCGTCGCTGACGTCAGAGACGGTCACGGTCTTCGTTTCTGTGGACGAAGCCGCAAAGGGTTTCATTTTGTCGTTCTTCTTGCGGAGCGTGTCCTTTTCCTGCGCGCGGGTCTTGTCCTCGGGGGACTGAGTGAGAGAGCCGATGCCCGTGATGTCTGCGAGCTTCTTGTCGCTCACGCTCGTCACGCCGATGTCGAAGTTGTATTTCTTCGACTTGGCCGTCGCTTTCAAAGCCTTGATGGCGGCGAGTGTTTTGGGTGAGGCATTCTTTTCTAGCTCTGCGTATTTTTGTTTGAGGTCGTCGAGCGTGAGCGTTCCTTCCGAACGCAGCTTCAGCGCCTGTGTCCCTTGGGGGAGGGCGGGCATCTTCAGCTTGCCTTCCACGTTCAGCGAGAGCTGATTCGGGATCTTGTTTTTGGGCAGTTTCTTGACCTGAGCTGTCGCGTCTTTCGCCTGGGAAACGGCTTGATTCACGCCGGACTTCACGCTGGCTGCTTGCGGTTTGGGGACGGTGGGAAGCGCCCCCGCACTTCCGGCGATGAGTGCGCCTCCCAACATCACGAGACTGGTCCACTGGGCTTTTCGCTTCATTATTTTTCCTTGCTCTCCGGCTCACTTCTCCGGCTCACATAGGCCGCTTTGGTCTCGACAGTCCCCCGGCCCACATTCGCCCCTCCGTATACGGAAGGATTCGCAGCGGCTTCCGTCGCCAAAGACACAAACTTCAAGGGTCCCTCCGGGGCCCTCCACATTCTCGGTGCGCCCCCCGGCATCGGTGCAGCTTCTCGTTGCCGGGTTCGCTCTTTGAGGATCGGTGGCATCCTCTTTCGTGACGGCGCTTCGTCCGGGTAGTTCTTCCGTTTCTGCTGACGCTTCTGGCCCTGCGTTTTGGGGTGACCCTTCGTTTGGGGTCGGCGCTGCGTTTTGGGTCGGCGCTTCGGTCGACTTGGTCTCTGGTTTCGTGCAAGCAAAAGCCAGAAAGAGGGCGGCGGGGACGAGGAACCCCAAGAGCGCTCGGGGAAGACGGACGGGCCTCGGGTTCATGTCGGGACTTTTATCATGATCAGGGCCCCATCGCGCGGGCTCAGTCGTAGGGTTGCACAAGTTGTCAAGTTGTCTTGACATATAATCGCGAGGAGGCGCGCTCAGCCAGGGTGAGGCTGGTACCGCGCCACCAGCCTGTGACGTCCACCTCAACTGGAATGCGTTTCCAGCCGCTCGGTGAACTGATAGGTGTGGGATGGTGCGAGCAAGCAGGATCGGTCTGGCTGTTGCCACGCTCATCAGCCAAGCGCAGGCCGCTGAGCCTCCGGTGCAGGAGATCTTCGTCTCCTTTGAATCCACGTCTCGGTGTGGTTCGCCTGTGGCCTTCATCTCTGGAGTTCATCGTCGGCTCGATGGAGTGAAGCTTACCTTGAAAGAGCCTTCGGTGGTTCGCCTCTCGGTGAGACAAGGTCAAAACGTCGTGAGTGCTCGTCTTCTCGTGCTTCTCGAAGGCGGCGAAGAACTCTCGCGGGACGTCGAGGCGGATGATTGTGATGGAGCTGTGGAAGCGCTCGCCTTCATCGCGGCAGTGGCGCTCGATCCCGGCGCCGAAAAACCGCTCGTCGTGCGCACGATTTCCGAGCTGCCGGAAGACGAATCGCCAGCTCCTGTGCCAAAGCCAGTGACTCGGACTTGGCATGTCTTCGTTGCGGGCGAGGTTGATTTTGGAGTGGCCGAAGGGCCGCTCTTCGGTGGCGGGGTGGGTGTGAGTTCGGGTCTCTCGAAAGGAGGATGGTGGGCGCCTGGTTTCGGTTTCAAACTTCGCTACGGCCGCAGTAGGACGAGCGAGCAAGAGCTTGGTAGCGCTACCTTTGATCGCTGGGTTGTGTCCGGAGACTTCTGCCCCTCTCAGTGGGGTGATGCCGGGGCTTTCCTCCAGATTTGCGCTCGGGCCGAGGGGGGAATGTTGCGGGCCGTGGGCTCTGCCACCTTTGATCCTCAGACGGCCCTCCGGGGCTGGGTGGCGGCCGGGCCGGCGCTTTCAGCTTCCTGGATCTTTTCAGATCATCTGGCTCTTTTCGGTCAGGGCGGGCTGGTCTTTCCCCTGATCCGGGACCAGTTTCAGTTCGACTCCGACGTGTTTCATCGGGTTTCTCCCGCGGTGGGGGAAGTGTCTTTGGGGTTTGCTTGGAAATTTCGCTGAAAGCCCCGTCCTCCCCCGGTCGATTCGGTGATCGATCTGCCCGGCTTCTGCATTCTACGGGTGATGACTTTGGCGCCCGCGCTGCCCACGGCACAGTTCTTCGTGAAAGCGCAGTTCTTCGTGAAAGCGCAGTTCCTCGTGAAAACGCAGTCTTTCAGGGGAGCGCAGTCTTTCGTGGGAGCTCGGTCTTTCATGAAAACGCAGTCTCCTGCGAGGGTGCGTAGTGTGAGCGGAGCCGTGGATATTTCACAGCTGGAGGCCCTTTATCGTTCTCATCGTCAGGTGATCTGGCGCACTTTGCGGCGGCTCGGGTTTGGTCCGGAAGCAGCCGCCGACTACACGCAGCAGGCGTACCTGATTGCGATTGAGCGGGTGGAGGATATTGTGAGCGGAAGTGAGAAAGCTTTCCTCTTTTCCACAGCGATTCGTTTGGGCAAGACGGCGGCCCGAAAGCAGAGGCGTATCGATTATTCAGATGAAGTCGATCTGGGCTCCGATGAAGGCAAGAGTGCTGACGCAACGACGGATCGCCAGGTGGCTCTTCAGCTGCTCGAGCGCATCCTGTCGCATCTCGATGCGGACATGGTGACCGTGTTCAGCCTTTATGAAATCGAAGGCATGTCTTCGCCGGAGATCGCAGAAATTCTAGACATTCCCGTTGGCACTGTGGCGTCTCGGTTGCGTCGTGCTCGTGCCGCCTTCCGCGAACACGCCCGGCGTCTCGAAGGCTCCTTCAAGCGCAACATTTCAGGAACAGGCTCATGACTCTAGAACCAAGACTTCTCGACGTTGATGGTAGTGAGTGGGAAAGACTCCTGCTCCAGACTGCGCGCCAGGAGGTGCCGAGTACGGAGGTCGACGACAAGCTCCTGTCACCTCTCGTCGGGTTGCCTCTGGCCGGAGGCAGCGCGAGCGCGACGTACGGCAGTTCTGCGCTCGTGAAATGGGCAGCGGCCTCGGCGGCAGTGGCCCTTGGGGTCGGATACGCGGTCTGGCCTTCCGCAGAAGAGAGTCGTACGGAGGTTTCTCAGCCTTTTGTCGAGGCTCCGCAGGAAGATCCTTCCGAGGGAGCTTCACGAGTGGGCGAAGCGGAGTCCGATTCTTCCTTTGAAACAGGTGCAGCTGAAGAGGTGCCCCCCGTACCCAGCAGCCAGAAGGGCGCTCAGGGAACGGGCGCCGGGCGTGGCGCTCACCAGAAGGAACCAAACGCGGAATCAGGGGCGAAGCCGAACTCTACTTTAGCAGAGGAAATGCGGCTTTTGGACCAGGCGCGGGCGGATTTGAAGCAGGGCGAAGCGGAGGCTGCGCTCGTCGTGCTTGGGCGCTACGATCAATCTTATCCGCACGGAGTCTTGCGGCAGGAGGCGACGGTCCTGCGGGTGACGGCGCTCAAGGAAAGTGGACACAAAAAAGAAGCCAGTCAGTTGGGAGACTCCTTTCTTGAGGCGCACCCGACAAGCGCTCACAAGCGTCGTCTCGAGACCGAAGGCGGTAAATAGTCGAGCGTTGCGCGCGGCGGTGCTTGGCTCGTCCGTGTTTGTCTGGCTCATTTTTGTCTGTGCCGTGCTCGTTTCGGCGTGTGGATTAGGAGAGTCGATCACACTCGGATCGTCACCCGAGGACGAGGATTCTGTCGGCGCTACCGGAGGAAGGGGCGGACTTTTGCCCCTTGAGTTTGACGGCGTGTCCCTCGTGACCGCGCTTTCTCATCCCGACAAGGACGACAATCCTACGCTCACGGCTGATGAGCTGTTGATCTGTTTCACCTCCCTGCGCGTCCCAACGACGGGGGATCTCGATGTGTGGTGCGCGGAGCGCTTCGCTCGGGACGAGGACTTCGGCGAGCCCTTTGAAGTCAGCGAGGTCAATACCGTGGGGTTTGAGTCGAGCGCGGCTCTCTCGCTCGACGGGCTTGAACTTTGGATCGGCTCGGACAGGGAAGGGGGAGCCGGAGGCATGGATATTTACCTTTCTACCAGGCCGGACCGAAGCGCTGGCTGGAGCGTGCCCGTGCTCGATTCTACGCTCAACTCCGAGGCTGACGACATCCCGCGCCCGCCCGCGATGAACGGGACGATCATGCCGCTCGGATCTCGTCGCGACACGTCCCTCTACTATACGTTTCTTGCCGAGCGTGCGGCCCCGGGCCAGCCGTTTTCCGAGCCAGAGGTTTTTGCTGATATTTCGGCACCGATCGCCGGGATCTCTGACGCTCAGCTCAGCGAAGACGGACTCTTGCTCGTGTTTGCGATGAAGATGTCGGAAGAAAATCCGGGTGATCTTTACGCTGCCGAGCGAAGGAACCTCAGCGATCGTTTCGTGGAGGCTGTCGAGATCATCGGCGTGAACACCGAGGCTGACGACCGAGATCCTTGGCTCAGTCCCGACCGACGCACCTTGTATTTTTCGTCTGATCGAAGCGGAGACTTTGAAATCTATCAGGCGACCTTGGTAGCGAGGTGAGGTAAGGACGCCCTAGGGTGAGATACCTCTAAGGGGATACAGAGTCTTCGCACGCGATTCTTTGGAAGGTCTGTTCTAGCTTGGTGTTGTCGCACGGCCAGATTTCAAGCTCTGTTCCACGGGCTTCCAGGCATTTTCCTGGGACGTGTCTAGGGGCGAGCTGAAAGGTATCTGTCGTTACAGGCCTGAGGGAAAACAGCTGATTGTAAAGGAGATGCGGAGCGAAGAGCACGGCCGGCGTTCCGTCGTCCGTGGCTGCGTATTTGACATCGAGGTTCATGCGGGCATTTTCGTTTTGAATTTCGAGGTATCCCTGCTCCCCTGCAAGCATGGTCCAGTGCTGCCAGCGTAGGGCGTCGCACTCCTGGAGTACGGCTTCGAATCCTGGTTGAGAAGCCAGCAGGATCGGACCTCCTTGAGCAATGCAGAAGCCCGAAGGGACGGACACGATTCGTTCTACGGTGAGTCTCGGGTCCCGCGCTGCCTCGCATCCAGGGCTTGAAAATCCGGAGTCTTCTCCGCCTTGCCCGAAGCCCCCGGTGCTCGACCCTCCCGCGCCGGTGCCGCCCGTCTTTGCGGGCTCTCCATCTCCGTCACCGTCACCATCTCCGTCGCCCTTGCTGCCTCCGGTTGTGGCAAATGCCGCAGGATCACCGATCAAGTCGTAGGGTGTTTCACTACACGCCGGAAGACCCAGCGCCAGCGGCAAGAGACCCAGCGCTATGGTCAAAACCCGATCACCGGGGGTAGGACGCGAGGCACCAATCATCGGAACAATCTCAAATCGGGACAATCTCAACCGGGGCAGCGAGTGTGGGGACCAGTCGAGTGTAGCTGAATCTCAGAAAGATGCTTGAAATCTAAGGGGAAAAGTGAGCGCATTTTTTGGACCTTCGGGCCGCCCGCTGGACTCAGCTCCCTCGGGTATAGGCCTCGCGGAAAGAACGCTTTCGCCAAGCCCTCAAGGTGTGGCATGTTAGCAATTTCTAGCCCCTCGGCTTATGATCGTGAGCCTTTCAGAGTCTTCGTGACCCCTGAGGCTCTCCGTGTTCCTGCGGCACGGGTCGGGTCGGGGATTGGCCTCTTCATGCGACCGTTTTCGTCCCCCTCTGTCCGAGAGCTTGCTCTCTACGAAGCCATTCAATCGGATGAGCCGACTTGGCAGCGTCAGATCTACGACGAGTACGTAGGGCTCGTGCGAGGGCTTATCGGCAAGACGTTGGGTCCAAGGGAGGACATCGAAGATCTGACCGCCGATGTGTTTGTGGGCCTGTTCGAGAATGCGAGAAACATTCGTTCGGCGGACACGATGCGCAGTTATGTCGTTTCGGTGGCGCTCAACACAGCCCGGCGAGAGATTCGGCGCCTCAAGCGGCGGCGTCTCTACTTTTGGACCGATCCGAATCCGGAGCAGCTGGAGCGAGTCCCCGCCACGGACAACCCCAAGGCCAAGGCGGCCCTCAGGCAGCTGGGGCATCTTCTGGACGAGCTGAGCTTAGAGGAGCGTCTCGTTTACGTCCTTCATGTCCTCGAGGAGACTCCTCTTCTCGAGGTGGCGTCTGTTCTCGACATCTCTCGGTCGACGGTCAAGCGGCGCCTGAAAAGAGCTCATGAACGCATGCTTCGGCGAGTAGAAAAGAACCCCCTCTTGACGGACTATCTCTTCGCCCGATCGGAAAACCCGAATGACTGACTTTCCACGAGAACGTGCTCGGCTCGATCAAGAGCAATTGGGCGCGGCATTTCGAGATTTATGCCGAGAGCATGAAGCTTCGCTACGGCCGCTCGATGAGTCGACCTGGGCCAAGATTGAAGCTCGCAGACAGCCGGACGTCACCGGCGCGAATCTGAGGGCCCTTCCCGCTCCAGAGGGCCGGCGACCCAGAGCTGTCGTCTTTGTAGTGGCTGCTGCGTGCGGTCTTTTGGCGCTCGGATCGCTGACCCTGCTTGAATCCGCACCTGAGGAGTTGACCTTTGAGGTGACGGGAAGTGGTGGAAAAGAGTTGAGAACAGCGACTCTGGAGGCGGACTCAAAGCAGCTGATCGCGAGTGAAGAGGCCCCGGTCATTGTCACTTTCTCCGATCAGACCAAACTCACTCTGAGGCCTCATTCGACGGTTCGTCTGGAAGCGAGCGGGCAGGGAGCGAGCAAGCGTATTTTGGCTGCCCTGTCTCAGGGCGAGCTCGAACTCTCGGGGGGAGAAATCGGCACTCCGGAAGCGGGTGAAGAAAACGGCGCCCCGGAAGTGCAGGTTCGGGCAGGGACTTTCAAGCTGAAGGCGATGGGAGCCTCCTTTGTCTTTGGGTATACGCCTTCAGAACAGAGGATGCATCTTCAGACCAAGAGCGGATCCGTCCTGGTGACAGAGCAGAGCGGCAAGACGCACCACGTGGGGGCCAAGGAATCCTTGATGCTCACCGCAAAGCGCACGCCCACGGAGGTCGGGATTGCTTCTTCTTCCGCCGAGGCGGTCTCGGCTGCGCCAGCGTCCGAAGTCAAATCGTCGCGCAAGGGTCCTTCTCAGGACGTGAAGTTTCATGAGCTCGCAGCCGAAGGGAAGTTCTCTGAGATCGTAAGTCGCGCGCGCGCTCAGGGCATCGACGCCCTGCTTCAGTCGGGCTCCGCTTCCGATCTACAGGAAGTGGCTCAAGCAGCCCGTTACACGGGTCAGTTGGCGCTCTCCGAACAGATCTGGAACCGGATGGCGACTCGGTTTTCGGGCAGCGCGGTCGCGAGCAACGCACACTTCTTCTTGGGCCGTTTGGCAGAACAAAAAGGGAACCCGTCCGTGGCTCTTCGGCAGTATGAGGCATATCTAAGCTCCACTGGAGACGGGGTGTACACGAGCGCCGCACTTGGGCGTAAGCTGTCCCTCGTGCACCAGAGTCAAGGAGTTCAGAAGGCTCGGCCTGTCGCAAGTGAGTACCTCCGGCGCTATCCCGAGGGGCCCTACGCGAAGCAGGCGCGCGAACTTCTCGGAGCGGATTGAAGCGAGAGAGCCCGACCTGGGGACTGCTTTTTATCGTTCTTCTGATGTTCTGGCCGTCTTTGGGTCGGGCTGAAGAACTCGTTCAGGTCGTCCGTAAGGCGCCCAGCACGAAGCTCGTCGACGAAGCGACTGTGCGCCTGATGGCTGAACTCGGTACGGTCGGCTTCTCCGTGGAGCGCTGCGACTCCGAAGTCGGAGCCTGCCAGAGAGCCGATGCCGTTGGTCGTGTTTCGCTGGGCGCTTCTGGGAGCTCCATTCATCTTGCGGCGCGGGCGGGAACGGATGGAGCGCCGGTGGAGCAAACCCTCGACCTTGCTTCCTATGACGTTTCCGCGGAGGTGGTCGCGGTGCGGGCGGCGGAACTCTTGCGAGCAGCTCTTCTCGGAGCGCTCCACGCCGGGGAGCTCACTCCCGCCGAAGGGGGAGCGGTTGCGCGTTTCGCTGTCTGGGAGTCGCCCAAAGAGCAAGAGGCCGACAAAGAGCCGGAGCCCGCCGTCCAAGTGGCGGAGCCTCCGGTGCCACCACCTGTTGAGGAAGCCCGAGAGCCTGAGGCCATGGTGGACTGGTCATTGACCTTGGGACCAGCGGTCTCGTTTGCCTCCTTTGAGATCCCACCGGGCGTAGGCTTTGAACTCGCTTCAGAAGTAGCCTTTGGGGGCGCGTACTTCGGAATCGTGGTCGGGTATCAGCCCTGGGTGATGGAGCAGCGATCTGCCGAAGGAACAATCGATGTTCGCACCCTTCAACTGGCGGTGCGAACGGGTTGGGCCGCGCCCTGTGGTTTCACATGGATGTGTCATGTAGGTCTCTTCGTCGGCATGACCGAGTACGCATTCCGACCTGAGCCGAGCGCAGGGCTTGCCTCCGTAGACGCTTCGCACACGAGCCCCGTGCTCGGAGGTGATGTGTTGATCTCCCGTTCATGGAAGAGCGGCCTAGGAGCCTATGTACGCGCGCAAGTCGGCGCTCTTCCCGATGCCCCGGAGCTCGCGGGTGAGCCTGCGGTCCTCTTGGGGCGTCCGAGCGTGGGTCTTTCTCTGGGTATGTCCTACCGTCTGCGCTAGGAGAC
>CAYMQT010000055.1:5459-27303 GCA_964392575.1 uncultured Polyangiaceae bacterium | reverse complement strand
CCCACTCAGAAGAACGAGAGTGAGAACAAACCCAAATCGAATTACCCCCATGGTTTATGCACCCTAGCTCTCGCTCTTCTCTCCCCACAAGAGACAATGTGATAATTTAGTTATTTTCATATCTGGCGGGGCCAGGATCTCGTATTTTGTAGGAACCAGGAAACGGGGAAGAATGTGTCCGCACCGACAACAGGAGCGCTTCAATTTTCGTTTGAGCCTCGACCCAACTTTGAGCAAACATGCCATTTCCAGCCGCCAGGCCGACGGAGTGCGGACCGAAAGCTTCTCCGTCGGGAGCAACCCGACTTGTGAAGCGTTGCTGGCCCCACACTGCTCCTGCGCGGTGCAAGGATCGTCTCCGCTCAAGGATCGACGACTGATTCGGCGCTTTCGCCTTCCGATGCTTCGGGAGCAGCTTCCGGGATTTCGGGTGGTGTGGAAGGATCAGCCGGTACAGGATCAGCCGGTGCGGGATCAGCCGGTGCAGGGCGGACGGCTGGGGGCTCCTCCTCAGAGATCTGCGTTCCCTTTTCTTCGAGATCAGGCGCGCTCTCTTTCTCCTTGGAAGACTCGACGTGAGGCGTGGGTTCAAGGGGCAACGGAGTTTCGCTCGCAGAACCTCCACATCCCATAAGCGCAGAAGCCGAGAGCGCAGAAGTCAACGCCGAGAACGCGAAGGCCAAAACTTTTTTCTGGCCAAACAGAGCGCTGAAAGGAATGAGATTGAGGCGGCGGCGCGTCATGCGGCGCACCTTGCCAGACTTCCTCTTGGAAGGAAAAGAACAGACTCTTGGAAGGAAAAGAACAGACTACTGGAAGGAAAAGCCAGACCCCTGGAAAGAAAGACCGGAACTTGCATGACGCCGGAAAAATCCGGACCCCCGGAAAAGCCCCCGAGGTCATGCTGGCGCAGACCGCCTGCGCGCTCTAAAGTAAAGACAATGGTTCTTCGATACACTCTCTCCGCTTCTCTTCTTCTCCTTCTTGCCTCAAGTGGCGGCCTTGCCTGCTCCTCTGAAACTGATGACGCCGCCGGCGATGGCGATGGTGACGGGGGATACTTTTACTGCGAGCCGGTAGACACTTGCCCCCCGAGCGTGACAGGTGTCGATCTCACGACCCCGGTGTCGTTTCGCGATGACATCTACGAGCCTTTCCTCAAAGAAGCCTGTAGCGGAGCGACGGGCTGTCACGGCGACGGAAGCACCTCAGCGGCAAAGTTGGACTTCGGAAACCCTGAAGAGCCCCTCGACAGCGACGCCATTTCGCTTCTCATCACTCAGCTCAAGATGAAGCCCACCGAAATGGCCCCGACGGAAGTGAACGTGGTCGAAGGAAACTGGGTGTCGAGCTTTCTGATGGCAAAGCTCGACGGCTGTCAGAACGACTACGGACTGGTCTGCGACGAGGAAAGTGAGTTCCAAAAGCTTGTGACTTGCGACAATTCTCCGTGTGGAGACGGGATGCCGGCTTCCGAGGGAGACATCACCCCCGTACCTTTTGCACGCACGGAAGCCGAGCGCGTAAAGGTCCACAAAGTCCGCGCCTGGATCGCACAGGGCGCCCCGGACAACTGAGCGTGCGCCGGACAACTGAGCGTGCTTCGAACAACTGAACCAACATGATAGGAAGACTCTGCGGCCGAGTGGTCCACGAGGAGCCCACCGGAGCCCTCATCTTGGATGTGCGTGGGGTTGGTTACGAACTCTTGTGTCCTTTGGGAACCGGAGCGCAAGCGAGGGCAAGCTCCGCCGGTGAAGATTCAATCACCCTCTACGTGCACACGAACCTGCGTCAGGATGCGATTGAGCTGTTTGGATTTGCTTCCTTGATTCAGCGTGAAGCGTTCCTGAAGCTGGTCACGGTCCCCAATGTGGGGCCGCGTCTCGCCCTGAGCGTTCTCCATGTCTTTTCACCCGAAGAACTCGCCACCGTCATCGACGCAGAAGACAAGGTCCGGCTCTCCAAGGTGCCCGGCGTAGGAAAGAAAACGGCCGAGCGCCTGGTGCTTGAACTGAGAGGCAAACTCCCCCGCGGCTCGGCCGCAAGTGAGGCAGGGTCACACCCGAGTCAGGCCACCCCGCCCAAGGACCTCACGGGACGGCTGGTCGCCGCGCTCACAGGACTCGGGTATCGAAGTGTCGAAGCTGAAAAGGCTGCTGCCGCGCTCCTCGAAGGGGAAAATCCCGAGACGGATCTCTCTTCGTTGCTCAGAAAGGCGCTCAAGTATCTCGCTCCCTAGCTATCGCCGGGTTAATGAGCGGTCCCAGGTTTAATGAGCGGTCCCAGGTTAATGAAGTGGCTCCTCGCCCCAAAACGACCAGCTAGGTTGACCAGGCACCGAGGAGGGCGATAATCCAGCGGTTCCGAGCGCTTGCCCATTTTGGGGAGCCTCGTGTTCGGAGGATCTTCCGTGATCAAGTGCGCTAAGTGCGGCAAAGAAAATCAGGACCATTACAAGTTCTGTCTGGGGTGTGGATCCGAGCTTCCCAAAGATGCTCCCAAGCAATTTCAGGCCGAGGAGGCCAAGCCTGCACCCGCGCCAGCGCCCGAACCCCCACCGGTTCTAGCGCCGCCAGCAGCAGATCCCGCTTGCCCTCAGTGCGGACACGAAAATCCTGATGGCAATCGCTTCTGTGCTGCCTGCGGTTACAAGCTCGGGGGCGCACCCCAAGCTTTGTCGAAAGCTCCCCCGGCTGTTGGTCCCCCGTCGACCGGCACAAGTGGAATCACCCTCACCGCTCTCCGCGCCGACGGAAGCGAAGCGGGAAGCTACGCTCTCCCCGCAGGACCCACCGTCACGGTAGGTCGAGATACCGGAACCATTTTCGCGGGTGATAGCTACCTCTCTCCTCGCCACGCCACGTTCACCATCAAGGGCAAAGACCTCTCCGTCCGCGATGAAGGCAGTCTGAACGGCGTGTACGTGAAACTCACTCCCAATCAGCCGTTCCACTTGGAGCCGGGCGCTGTTTTCCGCATCGGACAGGAAATCGTGCGCTTTGAACCTCTTGAGAATCAAGGTCCTGTGGACGGCGTAGAGCGCTTTGGTAGTCCCGCAAAGAACATCGTCGGTCGCCTAGCACTGGTCATCGGACGCGACACCACGGGCAACGCCTTCCCCATCACGAAGCGGGGTTTGCACCTCGGTCGTGAACGGGGAGACGTCCTCTTCTCTGAGGACGGTTACGTCTCTGGTCTCCATTGCCAGGTTGCACCCGCTGACGACGGCAAGGTCTACCTGACCGACGTCGGGAGCTCCAACGGCACGTTCGTGCGTGTCAGAGACAATCATCCCCTTGGTGCCGGTGATATCTTGCTGATGGGTCAGCAGGTCTTCCGCGTAGACGCCTAAGGTCAACTGCCCTTGCTTCGGAATTGAGACACGTGTCCACAGAAAATCCTTCGAACGCGCAGGGTGCGATTCGAGTGGTGGCTGCTGTCATCGAACGAGACGGGAGGTACCTGATCACCCAAAGGCGCCCCACGGCGGCGCTCCCCCTGTTGTGGGAGTTCCCCGGGGGCAAAGTGGAGCCGGGAGAAACCGACGAAGAAGCGCTGGCCCGAGAGGTGCGGCACCGCCTGGGCGCGACGATTGCGGTCCATGGCCGGATGAGCCACGTCCGCCACGAGTACGAGAAATACACCGTGGAACTCTTTCTCTATAGCGGGACCCTCAGCGGAGGCGAACTCACCGCGCGCAACGTCAACGACTTCCGCTGGGTCGCCAGCGAGGAGTTCGAGACGGTGAAGTTCACGCCCGCCGACGAGCGTTCCATGAGTCAGTTGCTCGGCCTCAACTAGAGCGCATCCTTTCACCCGTGCCGCCCAAAGCCTGATCCGCGAGGGCGTGTCCGTATCGATTTTCTCTTTTCTGCGCAACGACCGAAAGAACCGGCCGAATCCGAGAGCGTGAGGTTTTCTCCCCTCCAGCGCCTTCAGAGTCTCCTCATTCATCGCTGCGTTTCGTGCGGGCACAGGAACATTCAGCCTCTGTGCGCGGATTGTCTGAAGCTGGGCGGCGTTGCGAAGCGGACCCGAGCCGGGCTCACCGTCACCTCTCTCGGCCCCCACGAGGGGGCGCTTTCCGACTTCATCCATGGCCTGAAGTACGGTCAGAAAACCGCCTACGCATCTCATCTAGCCGCTGCTCTCGCGCGCCGTGTCGGGCCTCTCGATCCGGATCTGTGCCTCGTTCCGGTCCCTTTGCATCCCCTCAAACTCGCTCAGCGGGGCTACAATCAGTCGGCGCTCATCGCGCGCGTCCTTGGCTCGACTCTGGGGCTCCGTGTGCGCTTCGACCTCCTTCGCCGCATCGAAAACACGGACGCTCAAGCCCGCTTAGCCGCCAGCCACCGCACCGAGAACGTCGCACGCGCGTTTTCGGGGACCGGAAAAGATTGCTCCCTCGGTCTTGTTCTCGTCGATGACGTGGCCACGACCGGCAGCACCCTCGATGCCTGTGCTCGGGCCTTGTCGCGGAAGGGCCTCTCGGTCGTCTCCGCCCTCACCCTGGCGCTCGGGGGCGACGAATGGACCCGAGTTGCCCCTCAATTTCCAACCAACCAGAACACGGTGAAGGCATCGCCTCCTTCGTCGCGATCCGCCGGGCGCATCCGTGAAACACAGACATGGGAGGAAAGATGAGCGCGAACCGCCTCCTTCATCGCACCCGTACCGTGCCCATGAAGAACGAATCCGCCCTGCTCCTGACGCTTGAGCAACTCGTCGATGAAAGAATCGGTCATCAAGAGCCCTTCTTCCACACGCACCCCTCGCAGATCCAAAGTCACATCGAGGGTGCGTACGGGCGCTGCTTCTTGAAAAGAAGCCGCTTCTTGAAAAGAAATGGCTTCGGAGGGTCGATTCTTCCCTTTGGCGCGCTTTGCGGCTGACTGAGCCGCGGAGGCGGCGTCCGGGCTTTCCTTCCGAAAGGTGAGATGTGAAACCGGTACACTCATCTTGATCACCCCGACAAGGACACGCACCTGGCCATTTCTCGGCACTTCAAGCACTTCCGCCGGCTGAGAAAATCCGCTCACCAGGACTTTCATCTTGGGTTGAATCGAGGTGGGATCGAGCTGCGCTTCTGCTCCCTTTGCGCTGCGCACTTCCCGATCGACCGCGCTCCCGAGAGCCACCACAGCTCCGATGTGGTCGAGTTCGGAGGAGAGTGCCTTGAGGGCTTCCGCGTCTGCGCCCTTGAGTTTTTGACGCAAAGTCCGAAGCTCTCCTCGCGCCATTCGCACTTCGGAGCGCAGGCCTTCTGACTCCTGAGCCAAGAGCCCTCGCCGGGTTTCTTTGAGTTTCTCCACTTCCAGAGCCAGACGCCGCGTTTCCGCTTCCTGCAAAAGGCGCGCGCTCTCTAACTGAGCACGTTCTTTTTCAAGGAGAATCGCCTGAGATTCGAGATCCAAGCTCTCCCTTCTGTTCTTCTTGATGACGTCCGGAAGCAACTCTTCCGCACGCTCGGTGACGGCCGCAGGGAGGCCATGCCGACTTGCAACGATGAGCGCACTGGAAGCACCTGGACGGCCCATCTTGACGCGAAAGGTCGGCTCCATGACGTCAAAGTCAAAGCCCACCGCTCCGTTCTCCAGATACTCTGCCTGAGCCGCATGGAGCTTCAAAGGCTCGTAGTGGGTCGTCACACACACGGCCGCTCCATCTTCGACGAGACGGTCAACCGTGGCGATCGCAAGCGCGGCTCCTTCATCAGGGTCCGTACCTCCCATCAGCTCATCGAAGAGCACCAAGGTCCCATGCGCCGCGACTTCCATGATGTCGCGGACGCGCTCTACGTGCCCGCTGAACGTCGAAAGCGACATCGAAAGCGATTGATCATCGCCAATGTCACAAAGAACCTCTTCAAAGAATCCCACCTGGCTGCTCCGGTCGGCGGGCAACGGAAGGCCTGTCGCCTGCATGAGCGCCAAGAGTCCCAAAGTCTTGAGCGCCACGGTCTTTCCTCCGGCGTTGGGACCAGAAAGGACCAGGCCCTTGTGTGGAGTCACCGAAAGATCGCTATCGATCACCTCCACTCCAGAGAGGCACAAGAGCGGGTGCCGCGCCTTCTTCAGAAAAAGCGTTCCTGGCTCCGCAAAGGGAACGACCACGGCGCCGATGCTTTCAGAAAAAAGACCGCAGGCACGCAACAAATCTGCCCGTACGCACACATCCAGCGCCCAGACGAGCTCGTCCGCGTGCGGCGCCAAGCGCAGAGAGAGATCCGAAAGCACAAGAGCCATTTCTCTCTCGATATTGGCGTCACAGAGGCTGATTTGATTCCCCAGCTGACCGAGTTCCTTCGGCTCGACATACAAAGTGGAACCGCTCGCGCTCGTTCCGAGCACCATCCCTTCCACCCGAAACGGTGCATCCGCTCGCACGGGCAGCACGATCCGTCCGTCCCGCTCCGCAAAATAGCTATCCTGAAGCGCTTCACGGTAACGCCCGATCAGTTCCTCCACCCGGCGCCGCATTTGAGCAAGCAGCTTCCTTTTCTCGGCGCGCGACGCAGCCAGACCAGGCGAGGCCGTATCGAGGATCTCCCCTTCCTCGTCCACGGAGTCGGCCAAGATCGCCTCCATCTCGAGGCTGTCGGGATCGATGCACAGAATATCGGACAAGAGAGGCGCCACCTGTTCATGGTTTCGTCCGAACTGCAGAAGACCGCGAGCCACTCTCATGAGCCTGAGCACAGAAGCAAGGTCTCGCCCCGACAGGGCGGAACCGCGAGCCACCAGCATCAGAGGTTCAGAAACGTCCGTCACCATTCTCGCTGGCAGACTTGCCCCCTCGCTGGCCAGAGTCATGACCTCTGAAAGAACGGAAAGGCGAAGCTCGGCCGTTTCTTGGTCTTCGGCAGGCCCCAAGCCAAGCGCCCGAACTCGACCCAGATCAGAAACGGTACGGGCGGCAATCGCCTCACAAATCTGAGGCCATTCCAAATCCCTCAGGCTGTGCGTTCTCTCCTCACTGAGTTCCACGGGTCGCGCTTATGACATGCTCTCCCGCCCGGGGCATCCTCGCGCGGAAAGCGCGCCAGCAGCGCTCGAACTCAGCCGACTCGGCGAGTCGACGGCGAGAGCCGTAAGCCCGCCACGACATCTGCCAGCTGCTCGTCCGAGTGCCAGGAGCGGTCCCCGATGCGGGTCGTCAAGCTCACCGAAACCCCGCACAGAGAACGTTCCAGACTCGCCGCAAGGCTGCGCAGATCGGCGGAAGGTCGTTTCCCGAGCCGTTCATCCATCGTCAGGGTCAAGTGTCCCCGCCTCATATGGCGGAGTCGCGAAAGGAGTCCTCGCGCCAAAATGGAACGGGCGGCGATGGCGTCAGCGTCCACTCTTCCGTTGGAAACGAGAACCACGTCATCAAAGGACCAACCCACTGCCTCCAGCCGACTGATGCGCGACGCCACCTGGGTCACGAGGGAACTCGGGTGCCCCTCGTAGTGTTGAGCCACAACGGCCATGTCCCCACTCGTCGCAGGCTTGAGCCATTTCGGCCAGGCTGCCGAGAATTCAATAACTACTATGGTGGCGGAACGAACCGTACGCTGCATCAGGACTCCTTCGATCCACGAATGGATCCTTCCCTTGGTATTTGCGCGAAGGCCCTCGGGCCAACTTTTCCGTTCAGGACCAGGACGTGGGATCGGACATTTGCGCTGGTTCAGGCTCCTTTACCCGGACCCGCCGCCTTGCTCAGAGGGGCTGCGCGTATTGACTAATTGACTAGTCATGATAGAATAAATACCTATCACCCGTGTCGCGCTGTAGCCTGATTTTCTTCCTTGGGGCGCTCACCTTCCTGCACCCGCTGGTCTCCTTTGGCCAAGTCGCTCCGGAAGAGACGCCCAACCCTCCTTCAGAAAGCTCTTCGGAGAACCCTCCAGAGAAAATTGAGCAGGTCGGCGACGCTCGCTGGACCAGCTCTCTCGGCTTTACCTCTCGTGGACAGCCACGTGAAGAAGAAGCTCCTGCCTCAGGCGCAGTCTTGTTGGAGGCTCCGGTACCCGGGTCCGAACAAGGCAGGGTTGATACGGCGAGCCCTCTGAGCGCGCTCCCTCACGATCATTTCGATCTCGCGATCGGAGTCTCGACGCTTCAACCCACGAACTATGGGGAGGAAGACCAGCTCCTCAAGAAGGCGACTCCTACCTTCGGAATGGGTTTGGGCTTTCGCTGGGAGACGACACCGATCTTCGGATTGATTCTCGACTTCGACTTTGAGCTGTCGCCCCCGGTGAACTTCGACGATCTGGTCACGATCACCTACATGACCGGCACAGGCGCTCTCGGCGGTTTCTTCACTTTCTACGACGGAGAGACCTTCAATCTCCGCGCTGGCGGGGCGCCCTACGTCGGCGTGGGGTTCGCCGGAGTCGCAGACGATACAGGCGCCTTCCGCGCCCTCTATGGTGCGCGCTTATTCTCTGCGCTCACCATGAGCATCTTCACCATCGAGCCGACCTATCGCTGGCTCCATACGGGAGTGAACGTCCACTATCTCGGCGCCAAAGGTTCCCTCAGACTCAAGAACACGCTTGGGATGACCGTGACCTATGAGCAGCGGGTGGCCTCTTATGGCGGCGTGGACTCAGCAGACGATCTGGCCACCGCTTTCGTCATGACCGCTCCGGTCAAATCAAAGCTCTTACTGTCGGTGAATTTTCTCTTCTGAGGAGTTTTCTATGACGCAGAAATTTTCACTCGTTTTCATAGCACTCGCCCTCGGTTGTCAGCCTCCAGCGCATTCCTTTCCTGGGGGTCTGACCGAGGGTGCTGAACTGACTCTTTCGTCACGCGCGGAGCTGCCGTGCAGTATTTCGATCTCGGAAAGTCTACGCGAGCTTCAGAGGGGTGGCGGCACACTCCTTCGAGACAGCGAGGCGTTCAAAACTCAGCAGACGTTTCGGCTTCACCGGGCCCTCAACCAAGGACAGTGGTGGGCTGTCTCCGTAGTGGGACCTTCAGAGGAAGAACTTTGGTTGAAGGTTCCGTTCGGAGAGCCGCAGGGCTGCCTGAGCGAATCCCCAGGCAAGCTCATGAATCTCCAAAGCGAGGTAGGGCAGGCGTTCACCTATCTGCCAACACAAGCCGAGTGCAACACGATCGAAGCGTTCGGAACCGCCCCCGAGGCTCTGCTTGTCGACGCAGAACCCGGCCTCACTCTCAAAGTGACCGGAGTACGTTTGCTCGCAGGCGCCGCAGATCTCGCGCTTGCGGGAGAACCCGGCGTGACGCTGTGGTACAGTTTCGGAGAACAGCTGTCCGTCCGCGACGACACGTTCCACACTTGTTTTTCGTCACCAAGTGCCGAAAGCCCGTCCGAGGAGGAGGAACTCTCGCGACTCCTCAACACTCCCAAGGGACGCTGTACCGCATCCGAGGACGGGCGCCACCTCAGCTGCGCCAGCACCCTCGGAGCCTGGGAGGGGGGAATTTCTCCGACGACGCTTCGTCTTTCACGGGTGAATCGTACGGTAGGACCGATGCACTTCTGGGATTCCGTGCCCGTCGACGGGCGTCGATTTGCCTCCACCGTCGTCTCATTCAGCATTCCGACAGGAGCCCGGACGGGAGCCGATGTGGACGCTTTGAACCGAGCCATCATTGGTTCCGTGAGCCGGGCGCTCAGCGAACAGTCCGCCAATGAGATTCGCCTCGCAGAAGCGGGGGAGTCGAACGTCACGCATCGTGTTTCCGCCCACGTTTCCAAGCTCGTGATCGGAGAGCCAAGTTCGCGCACCGAGAGAATGCACTCGCGCTACAAGTCCGGAGAACGGGACGTGGACAACCCGGAGTATCCAAGCGCCATAGTGCGGCGAGATGAAGCGATCATGAACTTGTCCCGGGCCCAAACAGACTACCAGGAGTCCGTAGTGCGGTTTGAGGAGACGAAACGCATCGCTATCGATGAATGCAAGCGACGGGCCGCAGAGGCGACGGACGAGGCGAAGGTCTGGGCAAATATGGGTTGCGACGCTGCGCAGATCGCTGGCTCCTTCGTTCAACCGAGTCGAGGGGATCTCAATGACGCAGAACAAGAGTTGGCCAATAGCCGGCAGCACCTCCTCTCCACCCCTGAAACCCTGAGGGAAGACGTGTTTTCAGACTGGGAGTACGAGCAGACCGTCTACTCGCGCTCCGCTTCCGCCGAAATCCAAGTCACGGTGCAAGGTGAAGATGCCAAGGCGGAGTCCATCGTCATTCCGTTTCGTCATGATTGGTCAGACTATGAAGTAGCGGGGGACTCCGCCCATGGCGTGGTGGGGCATTCCGTGAATCGTTCCTACTTGGAGTCGTCGACGAGCTTTGTTCAGCCCATCGGAGATCAGATCTCCGACGTGTTGGCGCGACGTCTGACGACCATCCTACGAACAGCAGGACTCGACGCGGCACGTCGAGCCTTCGCGAAACAGAGCGGAACGCAGGGAAAGATCGGGTTTGAGGATGTCGATGCCGTGGCCTTCGATACGGCGGGGGTCCGGCTCGGGCGGGCGGAGATTCGTGGCCGTGCGACCTTGACGGCCGGAAGTCCGTTCGATCTTCCCACCGCAGCGATCGTACCGCTCCCCGAAGAGTGCATTCTGGTCGTTGCTGTGGAGACGATCGGCGATGAATCAGCCGGTCTGATCGTGAGGACGGTCGACAATCGCTCTTACGACGGGAGGCGATCTGCCCGCGCCTTCGTCGAGATCTGCGCCGAGGATAGGAGCGAAGATGCCGTACCAGGGCTTCAGATTCTCAGCGCTTCTCACAACACAACAGCGCGCTTCGGCATCTATCGAACCAAGTCTGAGGCTCCGAAATCGGTGCAGGACAGTGAGCAGGTGGAACAATGATGAAACGAATCAAGACGATTTTTGTCGCGCAGGCCCTCCTGTTTTCTCTGGCCTGTGAAACTCCGCCAGGCTCGTTTACCTCTTTGTTGGACGACCGGCCGAGCTGTACAGACTGCGGCAACCAGAATCCTGACCTCTGCGAGGACTCTTGCACGAGAGCAAGGAACGGGATCTGTGAAGACGGTGGTCCTAGCGCCAGCTACTCATACTGCGCGCGGGGGACAGATTGTTCTGATTGCAGCGCGGGGGTGGGGCCGAACACCTGCAACAACAACTGCTACGATTATGCGTACAACGGGATCTGTGAAGACGGTGGACCGGGCGCCAGTTACTCGTACTGCTCGCTAGGGACGGATTGCTACGACTGCGGCGAACGCTCCGAGACCAACCCCTACTGCAACGACAACTGCTCGGAATCCTTCAACGGGATCTGTGAAGACGGCGGACCGGGCGCCAGTTACTCGTACTGCTCGCTAGGGACGGATTGCTACGACTGCGGCGAACGCTCCGAGACCAACCCCTACTGCAACGACAACTGCTTCAGCGCTTACAACGGGATTTGCGATGATGGCGGACCCGGCGCCAGCTATTCGCAGTGCGACCTGGGGACAGATTGTAGTGATTGTGGCGAACGTTCCGAAACCAGCCCCGGCTGCAACAACAACTGCGACTATGCGTACAATGGGACTTGCGACGACGGCGGACCGGGCGCCAGTTACTCGTACTGCTCGCTAGGGACAGACTGTTACGACTGCGGCGAACGCTCCGAGACCAACCCCTACTGCAACAACGACTGCGACGACTTTGCGTACAACGGGACCTGCGACGACGGCGGACCCGGCGCCAATTACTCGTACTGCTCGCTAGGGACAGACTGTTACGACTGCGGCACGCGAACAGACACGCAGGTGTGCAACGACGACTGCTATAACTCGTACAACGGACTCTGCGAGGACGGCGGACCCGGAGCTTACTATTCCTATTGCGGCTTGGGGAACGACTGTAACGACTGCGGGGAGAGGCCCAACCATTACTTCCTGTGTCAGAATACTTGTGAATTCGCCTACAACTACCAGTGCGACGACGGGCGCCCCGGAGCGTCCTCGAACAATTGCGTCTTTGGGTCGGACTGTTATGACTGCGGAGAGGCCGATCTCCCCTGAACCTGTATCAGACGCACTTTTTCGCGCCTGACGCGGAGACTATCGAGCTTCTCCGTTCAGGAAGGCGGCTCCGTTCAAGACCGGGGCGTAGGATCGGAAATCTGCGCCGGTTCCGGGGGATGTTCCGCGAACCGGACCGAAACCTTCTCCGGACCGATGGAGAGGGCGCGTCGTCTCTCGGCCACCTGTAGTTCTTCGAGCAACTTTCGATTGACTGATAGAAGGTCCGCGATGAACCCAAGCATGATGGTGTGAAAACCCATGAGCAGGAGCACACTGGCCAGGATCAGGGACTGAATCATGCCCTGCCCCTTGCCGAGCAGGTACCAGTACACAAAGCGAACGCCCACGGCCACGCCAAGCAGAAACACGAGACTGCCGAGCAGCATGAAGAAGCGGAAAGGTCTGTATACAACGAAAATCCGTACGATGGTCGTGATCGATTTTCGCACATAGCCCGTGATGCTGCTCACGAGTCGCGAGGGACGCAGATCCGGATTGACGCGAATGGGCACGCTCACCACGGTCATGTTCTTCTGACCCGCCTGGATGATCGTTTCGAGCGTATAGGTGTACTTGGAAAAGACGTTGAGTCTGAGGGCCGCCTCTCGACTGAACGCTCGAAATCCGCTGGGAGCATCGAGCACCTGAGTCCCGCTCACGAGTTTCACGACTGCACTGCCCAGCTTCTGTAGGATCTTCTTCACCAGCGAAAAGTGCGCCACCGTGCCGATGGGGCGCGCCCCGATCACCACATCCGCGCGATGACTGAGGATGGGGGCAATCAGCGCGGGAATGTCCGCTCCGTTGTACTGATTGTCAGCGTCGGTGTTGACGATGATGTCGGCCCCTCGTTCCAAACAAGCCTCGATGCCGAGCATGAAGGCCCGGGCGAGACCCTTGTTATTCGGATAGCCCACGATGTAATGAACGCCGTTGTCTCGCGCGACCTGTGCCGTGCGATCCGTGCTCCCGTCATCGATGACAAGAATCTCTACCTCGTCGACTCCAGGGATCTCGCGCGGTAGATCCCTGAGCGCGATGGGAAGGGATTCTTCCTCATTGAGGCAGGGGATTTGAATGATGACTTTCATGAAAATGAGTGCAGGACGAGCAGGGCTTTTACTTTGAAGATCAACCCGCCGAGCTACCGGTCCTTCGCTTCTTCTTACCCGCCGAAGCTACCTTCTTCGGTCCCATTGGCTCTTCCGACAATTGCTTTTTCGCTCCTTTTCCTTCCCCATCCAGGCTCTGCTTCAGCGCCTCGAACAAATCGATGATCTGAGCTCTGGGCGCTTCGGGAGCGATTTGAAGCTTCTTACCGGCCACTTTCTGCTCTACGGCTTCGAGTACCCGGGTGCGAAACGAATCGTCGTACTTGCTACCGTCAAATTGTTTCACCGATAACTGATCGATCAGCTGAGAGGCGAGCTGCTTTTCGACTTCGTGAAACTCGAACGTGGCTCCCGTATCGACGTCGTCAAAAGCACGCACCTCGTCCGCGTAGTACATCTGATGAAAGATCAGGCCGTCTCGGTACGGACGGATCACGACGAGCTGCTCTTTGCCCCTCGCTGCCCAGCGACCGACGGCAACCTTCTTCTTTTCCGTCATGCTGAACGAAAGAAGCCGGTAGGCCTTGTCACCGCCCTTGTCAGGACCCAAATAATACGACTTTTCGACTTGAATGAAGTCGAAGGCGCTGAGCGGCACAAATTCGACGATGTTGATGCTGCTATCGCGATCTGCTTCCAGAGCCTTGAGCTCTTCATCGTCAAAGCGCACGTACTCGCCCTTCGAGTACTCGTAGCCCTTCACCGTCTCGTTTCGTGCGACAATGGCGTCATCCACCGGGCAATAGAGCTGCTGCTTGATGCGCCCCCCGCAGCCTTCGTGCAACATATTGAACCGCACCTGTTCACTCGCGGCAGCGGTGTAGAACTTGACGGGAATGGAGACGAGACCGAAGGATATGGTCCCGCTTTGGTTTGCTCGCGCAGCCATGGGTCCTTCATGGTACCTTGCTTGCCGGGTCCTGCTGCAAATACTTGGCATTCGGGGCCCACTTCATGAACCGCGGCGGCCCTCGACCCGTCTCGACAGGTGCCTCGACCTGCCCTGACGGTGCGAAGCAAAATGAAAGACCAGCTCGACAAATACAGGCAGAAGCGCGACCCGCAGCAGACGAACGAACCGTTCAGTGCTGAACGGAGTGACAGAGCCTCATCCGGAGAGACCTATGCGGGTCGTTTCGTCATCCATCAGCACGACGCGAGCCGGATGCACTTTGACCTCAGGCTGGAAGTGGGGGGCGCGCTGCAATCGTTTGCCGTGCCGCGGGGGATCTCCCTCGATCCCAAGGAAAAGCATCTGGCGATGCACACCGAGGCGCATCCGCTCGAATACCTGCATTTCGAGGCGGTCATCCCTGAAGGCAACTACGGCGCGGGCGCCATGATCGTATGGGACACCGGAGGGGTCACCTACAACGAGACCAGCGCCGAACAGGGCATCGAGCGCGGCAAAATTGATTTCAACCTGCACGGCATGAAGGCGCAGGGACGCTTCGCTCTCATCGCCACAGGCCGGCGCAAGGCTGCCACGGGCTTGGCCGGAACCCGCAGCGCAGTCGCCGAATGGCTCCTCATCAAGAAAAGCGACGCGCACAGTCGCAGCGAGCGCGCCCTTCTCGCAGAAGAACTTCCAGAGAGCGTGCTCAGCGGCCTGACGGTCAAGCAGCTTCCCAGAAAACAGGAGATCGGTAGAGAGTTTGTAGAAACTTGCGAAAAAATCCTCGCCGAAATCAAACCCTCAGCAGGGCCCAAAAAACTGACCACCACCCCCGTGCCCATGGTGTGCGCCCTCGAAGGGGCGCCTCTTTCTTCTCCAGACTATCTCTACGAACTCAAACTCGACGGCGTCCGTATCATCGCCGAAAAGTCCGGCGACTCCGCAAAGTTGACCTATCGCACGGGCCGCATTGCCACGCGCAACTACGCTGATATTGCGCGCAGTGTTGCCCGTCTGGCTCCGGACGAGCTCACCCTCGACGGAGAGATCGTGACTTTCGATGACTTGGGTCGGCCCAACTTTCAGCGCCTCGCCAGAAGGATTGCTGCAAAGAAACCCATCGATATTCAACGCGCAGAGGCCAGCATACCCGTCGTCTACCTGGTGTTCGATCTCTTGCGCGTAGGCCCTCATGATCTGCGCCCCCTGCCCATCGAAATCCGAAAGTCGCTGCTCAAGCGGCTCCTCGGTCCGCTTGGACTAGTGCGAGGACTCGACCACATCGTCGAGCACGGAGACGCGCTCTTTTCCCTGTGCGAACAGCAAGGACTGGAGGGAATGGTGGCCAAGCGTCTGGGCAGCCCCTACCTCACCGGACCTCAAGTGTCCGGTCACTGGGTGAAGATCAAACGGGAAGAAGAGGCCGAGTTTGTGGTCGTAGGCTACACTCATGAGAAGAGCGACAAGACGTCGCTCGGCGCCCTCGGTCTCGGAAGTTACGTGGGAGATCGCCTCGTGTATCGCGGGCGAGTGGGCTCTGGTCTGACCCAGGACCAACGCAAGCAGTTGTTTCAGCTCTTTTCCGAGCAACGAGTCAGCACATCTCCGGTGGTTCAAGTCAGCGAGGACGTTCCATTGATTCTGGTGCGCCCGGACAGAATCGTGCGCGTCAAGTCCCATGGCTTCACGGAAGAGGGGCACCTCCGTGCGGCCGTTTTCCTGGGTCTCCGAGCCGACGGCGATCCACGCGACTGCACGAGGAGCCCCCACGATGAGTACGTCGAGGCACCTCCCTCCGTCTCCGATTGGGAAGAGCCCACCCCGACGAAGTTGTCCTCCGGAAGAAAAGTCCTGGTGACCAATCGCCAGAAGATCTTCTGGCCCGAGGAAGGCTACACCAAGGGAGATCTCCTCGATTACTACGAGGCCATCTCCGATGTCATGCTTCCGCACCTCAAAGATCGTCCTGTGGTGCTGGTGCGTTATCCCGACGGCATCCAGGGGAAGAGCTTCTATCAATGGCGAGCCCCGGAAGGCACCCCGGACTGGATCGAAACCTTTGAACTCTACGATGAAGAAAAACAGCAGGAACGGGGCTCAGGGAAAGCCGCCTTCCTTGTAGACAGCCCGGAGGCCCTGCTCCACATCGCGAACCTCGGTTGCATTCCTCTCCACGTCCTGGCCGGACGTCGCGCCACCCGGGAATACTGTGATTTTCTCACCATCGACTTTGATATCGCGGACCGCCCGTTCAAAGACGCCGTCCTCCTCGCGCTCAGCTTGCGGGAAATTACCGAGGATTTGGGCCTGTCCAGCTACCCCAAGACGAGCGGGCAGCGTGGACTTCACGTGCTCGTCCCTCTGGGAACGCACGTCCCCTTTGAAAGCGCCAAGCTCCTGTGCGAGCTCCTCGGACGTGTCGTGGTCGGGCGCCACCACGAAATCGCCACGATGGAGCGCCGTCTCGAAAAGCGGGGAGACAAGGTGTACGTCGACACCGGACAAACCGGGCGCTCCCGCACCATCGTCGCGCCCTACTCCGCGCGAGCTTTTCCCGGAGCGCGCGTTTCGACACCGCTCTTATGGAGAGAAATTCATCTCGCCCTCGATCCCGGAGTCTTCACCATCCTTACGGTACCTGACCGCGTCAAAGCGATGGGAGATCCTATGGCGCACATGCTGAGTGAAGAGCCAGATCTGAAATCCGTGCTTCAGAAGCTGGCTACCTGGACCCAGAGTTCGCCCTGAAACAAGTTTCAGAAAAACCGAAGCGCGCTTCAGAAAAAAATCGAAGCGCACCATCCCCGAGACTCCAGCGCGAACTTGGTGAGGCTCAGAGCAAACAACGCTCGATTTCGTCAGCGTTGTTTGCCCTCATCGCACACTCGAATGCGCTCCGGCTCACTTCCGATGCGCACTTGGCAAACTCAGGATCGAGCTCCGCCATCTTTCTCGCC
Organism: uncultured Polyangiaceae bacterium; assembly: GCA_964392575.1. Taxonomy (GTDB): domain Bacteria; phylum Myxococcota_A; class Polyangia; order Polyangiales; family Polyangiaceae; genus NIC37A-2. Next base: position 10,324 of record CAYMQT010000055.1, on the reverse strand, counting down.
TGCTGTTGCTTCTCGATGCGCTCCCCCTGAGAGAGGGACGGCTTTGCCTGATCGATGACCTTCTCCGTGTACTTATCGAGCAGCGTGCGACACTCCTCCTCGCTGAGGCGCGGCCCGCACGCCGACGTGCAAGGGAGCAGCACCAGCGCCCCGAGGACGCCAAGAAGACCTTGCTCAGAAACCCGAGCACGCCTCACTTGAAGCACTCCTCAGACAGCTGCGTTGAGGTCTTGGCCGAGCGCACGCAGGAAAGCACACCCTCGGTGATGCGCTTGCCCACGCATTTCCTCATCATGGGCTCCCGCATCGACTGTTCGATCACGGAAAGCTCCGTTATGACCAGATTTTTGTCTCCCAGCCGTTCGCTTAGTTCTAGCTCTGCCGTTCGACGCAAGATTTCTTTGCACTCGGCCTCTGTGGCAGGCCGGCCGCACCCCACGCTCGAAAGGCAAATCAGCAGGACTCCTAGGTGCGGGGGTAGGTTCCGTAAGGACATTGACTGACACATCGGCGGAGGGAACTTGGCTCTTTTTTGGACGCTTGGGTAGCTCAGCGCTACGATTTTTGTTGTGACAGACACCGGCCACCCCAAACCCCAGGGGCCAAACACTCAAGACCCTCGACCCGGACTCGCCCGGGGAGAGCCCATCGGCGCCTCCGGATACCTCCTGCGCGCCCTCAGCGCGAAAACGGCGGACCAACGCCGCAGATACGCCGAAGAAGGGCTTTGCCTGGTCGAAGAGGCCAAACGGCGGGCCGGGACCCATCCCTCCGAAGACGAGGACGACGACGATGAACTGCGCGCACTTTTGTTACGGCAGCTCTATCTGTCCGACATCGAAGACGGCGAAGATGATCGCGCGCTGTCCCTCGCTGCCGAAATGATCGATCTCGGTACTCTGGGAGACATCGCGCGCCAAGACGCGGCGCGGGCTGCTCTCGGAGTGAATGATACGAGCGCAGCGATTTCTCATCTCAGGATTGCGGCGCGCGTCTGTCCTCCCGCTCGACGCGCGTTTCACTACGGGCACCTGGGCGCCCTTCTGCGTTTCGATGGACAACTAGAACAGTCTCTGGATGCATTTGAAAAAGCCCTACGCTGGGCCACGGAGGATCGTCCCCTTTACCTCGCCGCCCAAGGGCTCACACTCCATCAACAGGGCAAGGAAGACATCGATCTGAAGGAGCTGCGTGAACGCCTCGAAAACGAGCAGCCGCGCAAGGGCTACGCCCTGTGGATCCTCGGTGAGCTGTGCCTACAGCTCGGAGAAATCGAGGCCGCCCGTCAGTATCTGAATCAATTTCTCCTGCGCCAAACAGACGCCCCGCGGGCAAAAACCCTGGCTTTGAGCGGAGAAATTGCACACGTTCAGGCGCTTTTACGCCAGGTGCCCGCCTGAATTGAAACTTTTCGCGGGCGGATGCGCTAAGAAGTCTCAGACTTGAATCAGGTCTGCCTCCCATGATGTCACGACAGCTTCGCATCCTCTCTGCGTTTTTCTTTACCCTCTTTTGGGCCAGTGCAGGGTACTCGGCTGAGGCGAGCGAGTTTGCGGCCGCGGTGGAAAGGGGTCCGCTCTATGCCGCGGGCATCGCCTTCGTGGGTGGCCTCTTGGTCAGTTTGACTCCGTGCGTCTATCCCATGGTGGCCATCACGGTCAGCGTCTTCGGCGCAAAGAAGACACAAGGACGCCTGCATGGACTCGGACTCAGCTCGGCGTTTGTCTTGGGGATCGTGAGCATGTTCACGCCGCTCGGGGTCGTGGCCGGACTCACGGGCTCTTTATTCGGTGCCGCCCTGCAAAGCCCCTGGGTCCTTTCCGGGATCGCTGTTCTTTTCTTGGTCATGGCCGCGAGCATGCTCGGCGCTTTTGAACTCGCCCTGCCCGCTTCTTTGACCAATCGTCTGGCAGAAATCGGAGGCGTAGGTCCCAAAGGCGCGTTCGGTCTCGGGCTCGTTTGCGGCCTCATCGCCGCGCCTTGTACGGGCCCGGTGCTGACAGGGATCCTCACCTGGATCGCCGAAACGCAGAGCGCCGCGGCGGGCGCGGCCTCGATGGCGGCCTTCTCCCTGGGTCTCGGAGTACCGTTCTTGCTGGTCGGGACCTTTGCCGTCCAGCTCCCGAAGAGCGGCCCCTGGATGCTCCACGTCAAAAACATCCTGGCCATCGTCCTTTCCGTCGTCGCTCTTTATTACCTCGCCACCGCGTTCTCCTTTCTGACCGCTTGGATCGAAAAGACACCACTGACCTTTGGTCTGGCCGGCGCTGGCATCGTCGTCGGTCTCCTCATGGGCGCCGTACACAAGGGCTTTGAGTCTGATGTGCTTCTCAACAAGATCATCAAAGGCGTCGGCACCGCCAGCACGACTCTCGGCGCGTTCATCCTGATGATGGCGCTCTCGCTGCCCGACAGAGAACTCGACTGGAAGCGGGTTCCCCTAGAAGTAGCGCAAAAGAGCGCACAAAACGCCTCGCTGCCGTTGCTCATCGACTTTACGGCCGCCTGGTGCGGGGCCTGCAAAGAGCTCGACAAGCTCACCTTCGCCGACTCTGCCGTCAGTCGTGAGGCGGGTCGCTTCTATGCGCTGAAGGTGGACGCCACCGACGATGAAGATCCCGTCGTTGCGCGCACGATGAGCGACCTTCGGGTGGTCGGACTGCCCACGGTGATCTTGATGGACTCACGGGGCGAAGAGGTGAAGCGATTCACCGACTTCGTGTCGGCCACAGAATTTCTCTCGGCGCTCAAACAGGTCAAATAGTCGGACTCACGTGGCACTGTGACTCACGCGGCCTCGAAGCGCTCCGCCGGACACGCCTCGCGCAAGCCAGACGCACGCAAACTCGCCGCAGCCACGAGCCCCACCATGGTGAGGCGGCATGCCCCCGGATCGATCAGACCCCTTTGGGCGAGCCGGTTCAGGCCGTTTGCGACGGTCCGGCGCGGCAAGTGCATCTCAAAAGCGAGATGAGCCACGCTGGCGCGGACGTCGGTTTGGGCGAAATCGAGGAGGGTGACAAGGAGTCTTCTGTTCAGTGTGTTCATGGGGACTACCTGTACACAGAACACTGAAAACCTGACCAGTTTTTGTGGAAGAAAAATACTGAACAGACGACTTATTCATTCATGAAGTGAGCTACAAATATCTGAAATTTCTGGCTCATTTTGAAAAACGTCATTTGCGATCTACTGAAGAGACTGGCTCCTTTTCAGTACTGCACACCTGACCCCAAGCGGGCGGACTAACAGGGCACCCTTCGAGGATGCGGAGGGTTCGAGGAGGACCCGATAGGGCCCCAAGTTGTCAAGATATCAATACAACTTGGTCCATGCACACCCCTATTTCTCTCCCTTCAAGCCCAGTTCACGGCAAGCCGAGTCTCCCCTCGAAATCGGCCGCCAGAGCCGGACCCAACTGCTCGTGTTTGAAGTAAGCGTAGACCCGCTTGACCCCGAGGGACGAAATTTGCTCGGCCCAGGCGGAAAGCTCAGCGTCCGTGTACTCGGTCTTGCGCAGACGGAGGTAGGCGAAGTCCGCCGTAGCAACGAGGGGCACCGTCTTCGCGTCATCATCCTGATCCCCGGCCACGAGCGCCGCTCCGTGCTCTCTCAGCACGGCATAAACCTCCTCTTGAAACCAGCTCTTGTGACGAAATTCAAACGCCGGCTGGACGCTCACGCTGACGCCGTTCTCCAGAGTCACCGCACGCGGAAGGCTCAAAAGAAACTCATTCAAGAGCTCAGTTTTGGCAGGGAAAGTCGGCGGCAATTGAAACAACACCGGCCCGAGCCGAGGACCGAGAGCATCCAGCCCCTTGAACAGATAGCCGACGAGATCTCCCACGTCCTTGAGCTTCTTGAAGTGAGTGATCCTGCGCGAAGCCTTCACGGCAAACTGAAACGTTTCTTCAGTCTGACTCGCCCATCCCTCGAGGACGTCGCGGCGCGGTAGACGATAGAAGGTGTTGTTGATTTCTACACTGCGCAGCTTGCTTGCGTAGAAGGCGAGCATCTGAGCGGCCTTGATTTTCTCGGGATAGAAGATCCCCTTCCACTCGCTGTAGCTAAAGCCGCTCGTGCCGATGTATGCTTCCACATTCTCTCCTCTCCTCACGCTGCCCCAAAGAGCACTGCCCCCCAAAGAGCAGCTGCCTCCGCTCTCGGGCGCCCTCAGCTTGTCATGGCTGGGCCTTGCCGGAAGCTTTCGCACCACAAAAAACCAAGGCGGGGGCCAGAGGTCGAGACGGAGGGCCAGAAGCGCAAAACACAGCCGATTTCCTTTGACTTTGGTCGCTGTGGGCGGGAACAAAACGCCCGGGTCGCGGGTTGCCCCGGTTCCGGAGGCCCCCGACACCTCAGTCGAAAGAAATCAATCATGCAAGATGTCCGAGCCCTCAACGAAGTCGTCGCCCAAGAAAGTGCCTTCCTCGATGACCTGCTTTCTGAAATAGGGAAAGTGGTCGTCGGTCAGACCTACATGATCGAACGCATCTTGATGGGTCTTCTTACGGGAGGGCACGTCCTTTTGGAGGGTGTGCCCGGACTGGCCAAGACGCTGACGGTGCGCACCATTTGCAGCGCCATCCAGGCTGAGTTCTCCCGCATTCAGTTCACCCCAGATCTGCTCCCCGCCGACATCATCGGCACCCGCATCTACAGCCAGAAGACGGGAGAATTTTCTAGCAAGCTGGGTCCCGTCTTCGCCAACCTCGTGCTCGCGGATGAAATCAATCGCGCACCGGCCAAGGTCCAGAGCGCGCTCCTCGAAGCCATGCAGGAGCGGCAGGTCACCATCGGAGATCAGAGCTATAAGTTGCCTGATCCGTTCATCGTGATGGCCACGCAAAACCCCATTGAACAGG
>CAYMQT010000055.1:0-5449 GCA_964392575.1 uncultured Polyangiaceae bacterium | reverse complement strand
GGAGGGAACGTATCCGCTACCGGAAGCGCAGATGGACCGCTTCATGCTCATGATCAAGGTCGGGTATCCGTCGCGCGAAGAAGAAATCAAGGTCATGGAGCGGATGACCGCCGTCACCGAAGCCGTGGCCAAACCGGTGATCACCCCCGAGCACCTGATCAAGGCTCGGGCCGTGGTGAGTGACGTTTACGTGGATGATCGCGTCAAAAATTACATCGTGGACGTCGTCTTTGCGACCCGGGAACCAGAAGCTCAGGGGATGCGCGATCTTGCGCCACTCATCGAGTACGGCGCCAGCCCGCGCGCCAGCATTGCTCTCAATCGTGCGGCGCGCGCGCACGCTTTCTTGCGCCGCCGCGGTTACGTGACGCCAGAAGACGTGAAGGCCGTGGGCCCGGACGTGCTTCGACACCGCATGGTGCTGAGCTATGAGGCCGAAGCCGACGAAGTGACGGCCGAGGATGTCGTGCGACGCGTGTTTGAAGTGGTCGAAGTTCCGTAGGCAGAGGAGGACGGGTTGATTCCCAAAGAACTTCTCAAGGCGCTGCGCAAGATCGAGATTTCCTCGAGACGTCTTGCGAATGAGCAGCAGCTTTCCGGCAACTACAAGTCCGTGATCAAGGGGCAAGGTTTGGCATTTCAGGAGGTGCGTCAGTATCAAGCCGGCGACGATGTGCGCGCGATCGACTGGAACGTGAGCGCCCGCATGACGGAACCCTACATCAAGGTCTTCGCCGAAGAGCGTGAAATGACCGTGATGATTCTGGTGGATGTTTCTGAGTCCGGCCTTTTCGGCACTCAGAGCATGAACAAGCGCCGACTCGCCACCGAAGTCGCCGCCGTCTGCGCGTTTTCTGCCATCGCGCACAACGACCGCGTCGGCCTCATCGCCATGAGCGATGAAGTGGAGAAGGTCATCCCCCCACAAAAGGGGCGCAAACACGCCATGCGTGTGCTCACAGAGATTCTGGAAACGAAACCGCGTCGGCGCGGCACCGATCTTTCCACGGGCCTTGAGACCTTGATGCATGTCGCCAAGCGGCGCACCGTCACGTTTCTCTTGAGTGATTTTTTCGCCAAGGGATACGAACGCACCTTGGCCTTGGCGGCAGCCAAGCATGACATCATCCCCTTGATCCTCACCGATCCGAGGGATGAGGAAATGCCAGATGTCGGGCTCGCTCGCTTCGAAGATTTTGAGACGGGACGAGACGTCCTCGTCGATACGAGTAGCCGCCGCGTGCGTGACCACTACAAGGAAGCCATGCAAAAGAAGCGCGCCGCGCGGGACACCACCTTCAAGAAGCTGGCCCTGGATCACGCGATCGTGCGCACGGACGCTCCCTACATGCCGTCGCTCCGGGAGCTCTTCGCGCGACGCGCGAGAAAGGCGTACCGCTGAACGTGCCTTCTCTTGTGTTCCGCGCATCCTTATTCGCGCTTTCGGGCGCTTCGCTCCTTGGTTCGACAGAGGCTTGGTCCGACGACGCCGAGAGCGGCTGTGTTGCGACCTGGCCCGAAGGCAAGGAGCTTCCCCATGTGGTGGAGAAGTTTCCCCTCAAAGGGACTTCCGGTCATGTGAGCGAACTCACACTCATCGTGACACACCTCCCGGGTGAGGTTGTTTTTCCCGCAGGTGTTCGCCTCGACAAGGACTCACCAGAATTCAAATGGCTGACGGATGCTTCTTTCGTCCTGCCTGATGTCGCGAGCGAAGTGAAACCGACCCTCCTCACGGCGGTAGAAGGCGCAAAAAAGAAAACCACCGTGACCATCCCGCTCATCGCGCTGCCGGCGGAGGCGGGGAGAAAGGAGCTGACGCTGCCCAGACTGCCGATCTCCATCTCCCGCGCGAGCGGCACACTGCATCGCATTTGTACGTCTCCTCACGTCATCACGGTCGAAGATCCCGCCGCCTCCGATCCGGATCCGAAACCCAAGGCCCCCCCTTCGGGCCGACCCCAGCGAGAAATTTGGTACGCCCTGAGAGACGCCGTGCTCGCCCTCTTGATCGCCCTACCGACGGCGGCCCTTCTGGTCTGGCTGTTTCTGCGCTTCCGACACTTGCTCGTCAAAAAACCACCTCCGCCGCCCCCGATCCCGCCCTGGGAAGTGGCGCTCTCGGAGCTCAGAGAAATTGAGCAGCGCGGATTGCTCGAATCCGGGGCCTACGAGGAGCACCTCGACCGCGTCTCAGACACCCTGCGCAAATACTTGGGCAAGCGTTACGGGTTTGATGGTCTCGAGTCCACGACGCGAGAGCTCTTACGCCTGATGAGCAGTTTGGCTCCCGACTTTCCGGAGGAAAAGACCGTACGCTTGATCCTACAGCGGACGGATCTCGTCAAATTCGCGCGGCGTCTTCCCGACGCGGAGGAATGCGAGGAGGCGTTCAAGGAAACGCGGCGCATCATCGAGCTCACCCGCGGCCTATCGGAAAGTCACAAGAATAACTCGGGCAAGCAGACTTCTGCCTCGTCTTCGCAAGGAGACCAAAAGTGAGTCGCCAAAAGTTCGACAGCGCTCGGTTCCTGCTCCTGCTCCTGTGGCTTCTGCTCTGCGCCAGCGCTGGCGCGGTGTACCCCCTGTCTCGGTTTGGCTCCGAGTGGCTCGAAGTAAAATGGCAACAGCCGTACTACCTGCTCGGCCTGTTGCTATTGCCCGTCGTTCTCTTCCGCGGCACCTATGGACGCGACAAGCGTACCCCACGCCTCTTGCTGGGAACCGTCGAGGCTCTGTCCACAGGACCCCGCGGACTACGGGCGCGGCTGATCGATCTGCCGGGTGCGGCGCGCACCATCGGCCTTCTTTTCTGCATCCTGGCGCTTGCGCGACCGGTCAGTGTGCTCCGGCCCAGCATCGCGGAAGAAGAGGGGATCGACTTGATCGTAACCCTCGACCTGTCCGGGAGCATGGAAGCGGTGATGGAAAACCTCCCCTCGGATCTGGAACGGTTCGTCGAAAAGCGGGCTCAGGGCATCCCGCCAAACCGTCTCGACGCCGCCAAGGCCGTGCTGAGAGATTTCATCAGCCGTCGACAGTCTGATCGCATCGGCGCGGTGGTGTTCGGTCGAAAGGCGTACGTCGTCTCTCCTCCTACGCTCGATTATCAGCTGCTCGATAGCTTGGTGGCAAAGATGGAGCTGCGTATGATCGACCCCACCGGCACCGCCATCGGTGACGCTCTGGGCGTCTCTGTAGCAAGACTGAGAAACAGCAACGCCAAGAGTAAGGCCATCGTACTCTTGACCGACGGGGACAATCAGCACGGCACGGTGTCCCCCGAGTACGCCGCACACTTGGCCAGCACCCTCGGGATCAAGGTCTTCACGATTCAAATCGGTGAAGGTGAAATCGCCAAGCTGTTCGAAGGATTTGACCTCTTCGGGCAGCCACGGATGAAGCTCGTCCCCTACCCGACCAACCCCGCGCTGCTCAAGAAGCTCGCCGATCTGACCGGAGGCGATACCTATGTGGCCAAGGATGCCAAGAACCTGCAAGCCAGCTTTCATGACTTGCTCGACAAGCTCGAAAAGACTGAATTTGAGGCCGCCCAGAGCAGCTACGAAGACCTGTTTCGATACCTGCTCCTTTCCGGCGTCCTTCTGATCTTCTTTGAGGCGCTGCTCGTCGTCACTGTCCTGCGGAGGTTCCCATGAACTTTTCGGCCGATGGCTGGTTGTGGGGTGTCGCCTCCTCGCTGCTGCTAGCGCTCATCCTTGTTCTGGAGGGCGTGAGGTTGTCGCGGGACAAGCGACGCTTTGGCAGCGAGGACGCAGTGAACTCTCTTTTGACTTCGCGCAGCGCGCTCAGGCGAGCGGTGCGAAGCATCCTGTTGATCTCAGCGGTAGCTCTGGCGTTTATCGCCGCGGCGGGTCCTCAGTATGGCAAAGGAACGCGCGTCCTTCCGGCGACCAACCTCGACGTGGTGCTGGTCCTGGATTACTCGAAGAGCATGTACGCGCGAGACGTGTCGCCCTCGCGCACGGGTCGCGCCAAAGTGGAGATGGGCAAGTTGATTCGAGCCCTGAGTGGCGCCCGCTTCGGCGCAGTGGCCTTTGCCGGGGAGAGCATTTCCTTCCCGCTGACGAGCGATGGTGCCGCTATTTCTCAGTTTTTTCGCGGCCTCGAACCCAATGACCTGCCTGTAGGCGGCACCGCCATCGCGCGGGCGCTCGATAGTGGGCGTCAGTTGCTCCTGAGAGATCCCCTGAGCAAAAATCACGAGCGTGTTCTGATCCTCGTGACGGATGGCGAAGATCTGGAGGGAGATCCCGTTTCCGTAGCGGAGGCGGCTCAAGCGGACGGCATCCGCGTATCAGTGGTACAAATCGGGGGTCAGAGTCCCGAGCCCATCCCCAACGTGCTTGAGAACGGAACGAGCTCTGGGATGCGTACGGACTCGAGCGGCGCGATCATGACCACCAGCCTTTCGGTGGAAGGCGAAGCGCAACTACGTAGGATCGCAGAGGCAGGAAAAGGTCACCTGGTCCGAGCGAAAGCGGGCGACGTCGGAATCGAGGAAATGACCCTGTCGCTCCGTAAACTCATGACCGAAGAACTCTCCGAGCGGGTAGAAACGGTCTTTGCCGACGTCTTTCAGTACCCCCTCGGCCTGGCCGTCGTGCTTCTCATCATTGAAGTCTTCATCGGAACGGCAAAACCAAGACAGCTCTCGCCGGAGCCCCCACGCACGAAAAAGCGAACGCGTCGCCCAAAGCGCCTCAAGAGTTCGGCTGTGCTCTTCGCCCTTTTGAGCCTCGGATGTGAATCCACCGATCCGCTCTTTGAGCGAGAAAGTCCCGTCGTCAACGAAGCTATCGAGACCAAGGACACCGATCACGCACTCAAGCTCCTCAGCGAGTACCTCGAAACGGGAGCGTGCAAAGAAGGCGTCATTGGAGCTGGCAGCCGCGCGGCAGAGCTGGGAGACGCAGCCTTTGATCTCGCTCTGGTTCTCGGCCGCAAGGCAAACGACGGTTCCGAAACCGCGCAGAAGTCCGCTCACGGCGCCGGCGCGAATCCTCCCGCTCCGGCAAACCCGGCACCCCTACCGACCGCGAAAGATCCTTCGGAAGCCGTCTCGTACATCGACTGCGCCCAGCGTCTCCTTGCTCTCGTCGGAAGCAGAGAAACACACACGCCAGCACTTCGCGCCCGCGCACTCTACCTCAGCGGCAACCTTGAATTGATGCGAGAAGAGTATGACGCAGCGGTAGAAGCCTACGATCTGGCCCTGCTTCTCGCTCCCGGCGTCGAAAAGGGGAAGGGCGATGAGATAGGTGCGCTCATTGCCTACAATCGAGCCCTCGCTCTGCGTCTCAAGAAGGAGAAGGAAGAGCAGGAAAAACAAGAGAAGGAGGACGAACAAAAAAACTCCTCCGAGGATCCAGAAAAAGATCAGCAAGACCAACAAGACCAGCAGGACCAGCAGGACCAGCAGGACCAG
>CAYMQT010000054.1:0-27520 GCA_964392575.1 uncultured Polyangiaceae bacterium | reverse complement strand
TCGCCCCTCGAATTCCGGACGGAGCACTTGCCGCCCACCTGGGAAGACGTCTGGAAAAAAGCGCTGACCCCCCAGCCCCTCACGCCCCAAGTCACCATCCGACCAACGCACGCGGCTCCCGCACCTCGCGGCGAAAAGACCCTCTGGTTTCGTCCCGAGACCAGCTTCGGATCAGGGGATCATCCCACCACACGCCTGGCGGCGCGCGCTCTCGAACAATGCGCGTTCGAAGATCCGAATCGCGCGCTGCTCGACGTGGGCTGTGGCAACGGTGTGCTCAGCTTGCTCTACGTCATGCAAGGCGGAACCCGGGCGCTCGGAATCGATATCGATGAAGCAGCGGTACGCTCCGCTTGTCACAATGCAGAGCTGAATCAGAAAACAGACGCCGTGACTTTTCTCAAAGCTCAGGCGCATGACATCACGGAAACGTTTCCCCTCGTCGTTTCCAACATGAATACCCACATTCTGCTTGCCGAGGGCCAGGCCATCGCCCAGCGCCTTCAGAAGGGTGCCACCTTGATCCTCACAGGCCTGCTCGAAACCGACGAAAGTGAAGTGATCTCGGCATTCGCAGGGGGGGGAGTTCGCCTTCAGACCAGGGACCGCGAGGGCGAATGGTCGCTTTTGCGTTTCACACGCTAGGAACAGAAAAGTACGCTTCAAGCGCGTCCAGCAGGCCGTCCACGGTGTACGTGGTGGCTTCGACGTCCACTCGCCATCCGTACTTTCGAACGGTACCCGAGGTGATGGGACCTACGCTGGCCATGACGACATCCTGAAGAATCATTTCAGCTTCGTCGCCGAGCGCTTCCGCAACAGAATCCACCATCGAGCTTGAAGTGAGAAGCAAAACCTCCGCTTCCTGTGCAAGAGTCTCCTTGAGGGCCCGCTTTCGCTCGCCTGTCACCTTCGATGTTTGATAGGCTGGAACCACATCCACCACCACGCCACTTTCGCGGAGCGCGTCGGGGAGGGTATCGCGGGCCACGAGGGCACGGAAAAGCAACACTCTCCCCCGCCCCTGAAGCTCCCGTTTCAAGTCTGAAACGAGACTCTCCGCCACATACTCGGTCGCTGTTAGATCAGCTCGGATACCATAGGGAGCGAGCGCGGCCCCGGTTTTCTCACCGATGACGGCCACGCGGGCCGAAGCAAAAATGCGCGCGTCTTTGCCCTGTCGGTACGCCTCCTCAAAGAAAGCGGTAACGCCGTTTCTGCTGGTGAAGACGACCCAATCATAGCTGCCTGCCGTAGAGACGGCCGCGCTCACTCGCTCGGGGTCCGGCGACGGGTGAATCTCAATGGCCGGACACAAGAGCGGGATGGCCGAGCGCTCCCGCACCCGACGGCTGGTCTCCTCCGCTTGATGCTCGGGACGCGGGATGACGAGCTTTCGCCCATAGAGAGGTCCCGTGTCATACCAGCGCAGCTGTTCACGTAGGGATACGACCTCCCCGACAATGATGATCGCCGGGCTCGTGAGGTCGTGGGCCTGCGCTTCGTCCGCGATCCGACAAAGCGTGCTGGTCAGGGTTCGTTGCTGCGGGCGCCCGCCCCACCGCACCACAGCGGCGGGCGTTTCCGGGCTTCTTCCTCCGTCGATGATGGCCTGGGTGATGTCACGGATGCGGCGCATGCCCATGAAAACACAGATTGTCCCGGTGGCCGTTGCCAGTTTTTTCCAGGCCTCCGGCGACCACTCTTTACCTTCCCGATCACTTCCCGTGATGAAGGTCACGCTGGAAGAAAGGTCACGATGGGTGAGCGGAATTCCGGAAAAGGCAGCCGCCGCCACAGGAGAAGTCACTCCAGGCACGATCTCAAACGGGATCCCGGCCTCCGCAAGGGCAAGGGCCTCTTCCGATCCCCGCGCAAACAACAGCGGGTCCCCACCCTTCAAGCGGACAATAAGCTGACCTGAGCGCCCCAGTTCCAGCAGTTGCTTGGTGATTTCGGCCTGCGGTGTCGCTCGCTTGCCGTAACGTTTGCCCACATCAAAAAGCTCCGCCCCCGGCTTGCAAAGTTTGAGGAGCTCCGGATGGCTCAGGGCGTCATAGAGAACGACGTCGGCCTTCTGAAGGAGCCGATGGCCCCGCCATGTGATGAGGTCTGGATCGCCCGGCCCGGCGCCAAGCAGCACCACACGCCCCTTGGGCAGGGGCCCGGATTTTCGGGAGGGGTCTCGGCTCGTCATCGCAGCGCTAACCTACTATGCGGCCGCCCTTCGGCACAGTCCACAAACTGTGATACGAGACGCCCATGCGCTGGTCCATGGCCGCCACTCTTCTTGTCCTCTGCTTCACGGGAGGCTCAACAGGCACCCTCGCGTGCTCCCCCTGTCGGGTCCGTGGGCAAACACCCATCGAGTTCACGGACGGTATCGTGAACGCCAGCGGGACGATCTATCAGAGCACGGAAGTCGACGCGGAAATGCTTCACTTTCCTCAGGGACGCACCTACGATTTCATCCACCGGCTCGGCTCTCGACCGGTGACTGTCGATGTCTTTCTGAGCTTCCGTGAAAGTCTCGACCCCGACGGGGATCCGGAGGACAAGACCGAGCCCAACAATCTCAGTCCGAGCGCCGGTAACTCCGCGGTCATTCAAATCTGGGATGAAGAACGCATTCAGATCAGAAACGATACCTGTGCTGAATTTTACCTGCGTGTCGTCGCCCTCGCCGACCCCGATGCGGCTGGCGACGCCGGGGCAGCCGGCGCTCCAGGCGACTGAAGCCGAACGCACGGCTAAACACTGACGCGCGGCTGAACCTGCACCTGTGCTCCCGGGCCCGAGACGACCTCCGGTCGGGCAAACTGTAGGCGATGCAGCGCTGCGTAGAGACCGTCTCCCGCCACGAGCTGATCGTGGGTACCGCGCTCCACGACCTCACCACGGGAGAGAACGACGATTCGATCGGCTGCTCGAATCGTACTCAGCCTGTGCGCGACCACCACCGAGGTCCGCCCCTTCATGAGCGTGGCGAGGGCCGCCTGCATCTTGGCCTCTGTCTCTGAGTCGACGCTCGCGGTCGCCTCGTCCAAGATCAAAATGGGGGCGTCCCGATAAAGCGCCCGAGCAAAGGCGATCAACTGACGTTCACCGGCAGAAAAATTAACCCCGCCAGATTCCACCCGACAAAGGACTCCGCCCTCCCGTCCGGTGAGCAAGTCCGAAATGCCCATCTCTGAAAGGACGGACTGTACCCGGGCCAAGTCGGGCTCCTCTCCCGCAGCGACGTTCTCAGCCAATGTCCCCCTAAACAAAAATACGTCCTGAGGAACGACTGCAAATTGCCTACGCAATTCGTCTCGATCCATCGCCTTCACGTCTCGACCAAGCACTCGCACCGTGCCGCTCTCGTGCTCATAGAGCCGAAGCAAAAGGGCCGTGATTGTCGTTTTGCCGCTCCCGGTGGGCCCGACGAGAGCGATGCTTTCTCCCGCCCGCGCTCGCAGACTGACCTGACGAAGCACGGGCGCTTCAGCCTGATAAGAAAAACTCACGTCACGGAATTCGACGGCGTACTCAGGATCGCCGTCCTGTGGAGCATGCTCTTCGATCAGGGGTGCATCGCGCTCCTGATAGCTCAGAAGTCCAAACACGCGCTCTGCTCCGGAAAGAGCTGCCTGAAGCAAGGTGTAGCGCTGAGCCAACATGCTGATCGGCTCAAAAAACTGCCTCAGATACATGGTCAAAGCAACGACCGTTCCATACGACGCCGCGTGAAACCCGAGCGCCATGACCAGAAAAGCAAGGCTCACGGCGCTCAGGGCGTCGATGGCCGCATCTTGGATCGCGTCGTACTTCACCGACCGAATGTTGGCGTCGCGGTAACCGAGATTGATCTCGTCGAACTCGGTGAGCATCGCCTCTTCTCGACCGTAGGCCTGAACCAGCGCCATCCCGTTCACTTGCTCGTTCATGTTGGCATTCATCCGGGCGGTCTCCCCACGGATCGCGCGGAAGGCGTCCCGCGCGCGCTTCCGGACCCAGATCATGAGGATGACAATGGCAGGGAGGGCCGCGAATCCGATGAGAGAGAGCCGAAAATCAAGCAGGAGCATGATGACCACCACGCCCACCAGTCTCACGAGATCCCCCACCGCGTTGAGCGCACCGGAGCTAAACAGCTCGAGAATCGCGTCAACGTCGTTGGTCACGCGCGTCACCAATCGCCCGACCGGCTGGCGATCAAAGAATTTGAGCGGAAGCTTTCCCAGAAAGCGGAATACGGTAAGCCGCAGATCCGCCATCGCGCGAGCGCCCACGATCTGAGTTGCGTAGATCTGCACGAAAGAGAGTGCTTGCTCAAGAATCGCGACGGCGGCGAAGAGAGCACCACCGGCCAACATCACGTCAGGGTCGCGAGTGGCCAGACTCTTGTCGAGAGTGTGAAGCATGATCACCGGCCGCAGGAGAGAAAGTCCCGCGGTGACGATGACGCTCAGAATCGCCGCGGTGAGCCAGCCCGTGTGCTTGCCGAGATAAGGCCAAATCTCAGCCACGAGGGACCTGTCCTCTAGGCCCGTCGTGAGTGCCTCCTGATGGAACGCAGCCACGTTTTTCTTTGCTTGCGAGCCTGTGGCAACACTCGTCTCCAAAACTCCCTTCTCTGCGCTCATGGGGTCATGCCCTCCTCGCGAGTGAGAGCCGACGGAGGCGCGTCCTTGGGCGCCACCCAGTCTGAGAGCTTGGACAGCTCGCTCATGATGCGTTGTTCTTCTGCCACTCTGGCATACCTGCCACCGAGCTGGCAAAGCTCCGCGTGGGTACCCGACTCGACGATGACTCCATCGTGAAGCACAAGCACCTGATCACATCGCTCCGCAGCTGCGACGCGGTGAGTCACCAAAATCACTCCGCGCTCCGCCATCTGTTCATCGATGGCGTCGAGAATACCGCCTTCCGTACGCGCATCGACCGCGCTCAGCGGATCGTCGAGCACCAAGAGTTGTGGCCCCAGAACGAAAGCACTCGCCAGAGCGACACGCTGCTTCTGCCCGCCGGAAAGCTGCACACCCCGCTCGCCGACGACCGTATCTAGGCCATCAGGAAGCGAGAGGAGTTCATCTAAAACATGAGCGCGCCGCGCCGCCTCTCGGACCGTCAGCAGTGCCGCCTCGCTGTCGGGTGTGTCTAACGCTAGAGCGATGTTTCGTCCCGCCGTGGTCGAAAACAGAAACGGGTTCTGTTGCGCGTAGCCGATAGACTTTCTGACGTACGTCAGAGGCAGATCACAAATATCCACTCCATCGAGGAAGACCGTGCCCCGAGGGGTGTTTTCGAGCCGCGGCAAGAGCTTGGCCAAGGTGGACTTGCCGGATCCGGTCATGCCAACGATGGCGACCGAACTCCCTTGCGGCACCTCGAAAGAAACATTCCGGAGGACTTGGTTCTCTCCGTAGGAGTAGGAGAGCCCCCGCACAGACAAGGCTCCGACCGAAGGTCCGTCGGGGCACACCGGACCATCGGTCAACTCAGGCTTGGTTTCATAGATTTCCATGAGCCGCGAGTAGGAAGCGCGACCCCTCTGCAAAAGGCCCACGAGAAATCCAAGCGCCATCAGAGGCCAGGTCAAGCGCCCGAGAGCGCGGAAGAACACCAGAAACCCACCTTCATCGATGTGACCAGCGAGGACCAAGACCCCGCCGTACCAAAAAACGATCAGCAGGCCGAGCGAAGTGATCCCCTGCATGATGGGCCCCATGAGCCCGCGGACACGTGCGAGCGAAAGACTCTTCTCAAGGTAGTCGCGGTTGGTTTCGTCGAAGCGCTCCGCTTGCAGAGACTCCAAGTTGAACGAGCGTACCACCCGAGTCCCGGTGATACTCGCCTGAACTTGGTCGCTCATCGAGCCTAGCGCCTCCTGATTTTCCTTTTGGCGCGTGTAGAGCTGCTTGGAAAAACGGCTGGTGACGAAAAAGAGCAGTGGCAAAGGCGCCAAGGAGGCCGCCGTGAGTCGAGGACTGATCGCCACCATCACGAGGAAGGCGCTCACCAGACCGAACACCGTGTTGACGGCGTTCAGAACGGCGAACCCCAGCAGAAGACGGACCTGAGTCAGATCATTCGTCGCCCGGCTCATGATCTCGCCGGCGGACATCTTTTGATAAAAGGCGGTGCCCAACTTCTGTAGACGCGAAAGCAGAGCGGTACGGAGTTCGTATTCGGCAATCCTTCCCGCATTGAAGACGACCACTCGCGAAAGCACCCGGATGACCAAAGCACCCAGAGCCACCAGAACTAGCAGCTGACCGAGCTCAAGGGCCAACTCATGCTGCCCGCCCGTGGCCGCGTTGATGGCCTTTTGCAGCTTGACGTCAAACCACCATTGCGCCGTTTGATAGACCGCGAGCAAAAAAGCACCGGCTAAATAGCGAGGAGTGTGTCTACGAAACTGCTCGGAGAGCCGCACGGGGATCTGATCGGCTTCTTCCGGACTCATGTTCTCAGGGGGGTATCTAGGCCAGCTGCCTCACTCGTGCCAGGCCTGGAACGCCGATCAGAACAAGCCAATGCTGAAGTGAAAAGCACCAATATCCTCCCAAACCCGCTGATTTTCACCACCCCCGCCCAACTTGTCGATGAGGCGCTCCAAATTAAACCCGTAGTCGAACACCAGCGGCCCGACCGGCGTCTGGATCCGCAGGCCACTTCCAGCCGTGTAGCGCAGCTCAAGAGGATTGAACAAACTGCGATCCGCCCACAGGTTGCCCGTATCGAGAAAGAGCGCCGTCTGTACCGACCGACTGATCGGGATCCGCCATTCTGCTCGTGGATTGATGAAGATGTCTCCTCCACGCAAGACGACTGCTTCGATGGTGAGTTCATCATTGGGGTCAAGGACTCGGTCCGCCAGATCCTGAGGCACAAGCGAAAACTGTGGATAGCCGCGTAGTGTGTCCGCTCCGCCCATGAAGAAAAGACGGTCGGGATACGTCCTGGATGATTCCGTGAGATGCTGAATCACACCTGCGCGCAAGCTGAGCGCGAGAGTCATGCCCTTCTTCGAGAGCGGGATATAGCCAGACACCCGACCAGAAAAGCGCAAGAGCTGGCTGCAAACCTGATCGAAAACTTCCGTGGAATCTTCGTTGCACTCCCCCCTGCTTTCGCCAAGCGGATCTGCGCGCACATGCTCGACTCCTCCGCCTACATACATGCCCCTCGTGGCTGAAAGTGGCTTGTCTCGCCCGTCCCAGGAGGCGTTGAAGTTCTGGGTGTAGGCGATGGAGCGACCTTCCGGAATGAGGATGTTTTGCCCGGGATTCTCTTGCACGAAATCGAGCAGACTGTCGCCACCCAAGATCTTGGCATTGTTGAGTTCAACGGTGCCGCCCAATTGAAATAAATAGATGCGACGAGGTCGAAACAAAAGCCGTACGACCGCCGCGTCCCGGGTCTGGGAGAAGTCGCGTGCGTTGTCGAGCAAGTCGAGCAATTCGATTTCAAAGCGGAAGAGAGGCCCAAGCCCGGTCTCGGGAAAGGCAAGCGTGATCGTGTTGCGCCGCTCCAGTCGCTCGATATCCGTGAGTTCTTGGTACTTGATCCGCACGTCCTTCTCGGCAATCAGAAAGGGCGGACGCAGAGCAAGTTGCGAACGCAGAGTGAGCTGGATGGCTTCACCGCCCAGATTCCGATGCCCGTACTCGAAGCCGACCCGAAATCCGTCGATGGAAGCGAACCCTCCCTTGATGTCGAGATACTGCGGCAGGCGCTCGCTCACGGTGACGACGACCACCTTCTCCCGGGCCGGAATACCCGCGTCCTCGAGACCGATCGTCGTGCTCGTAAAGACCCCCAAAGATTCGAGCTGCTCTTGACTCTTTTGCACCAAACTCCGTCGGTACAACTCTCCCACTTTCAAGGACAAACGCCGTCGGATCAAACCCTCTCGCGTCTCACTCGCACCACGGACATCGATACGACGCACCCGGACCTGTTGCCGCTCCGTGATGCTCAGAACAAGCCGCGCGCGGGTGTGATCGGGCGAGAGCTCGATCTCACTATCAATTTGCACGAAAGCGTACGCCTCTTCCTCATAACGGTCCTGAATCCGCCGGAGGGCCGCATCGAGTTCTCTGCGTCTGAGGGGCTTTCCCAGAGACAGCTTTGTGAGGGAAAGGATCTGACGCTCCGAAAACTCACGGTTCCCCTCGACCCGAATGTCGTAGAGGATCGCTTGATTTCCGGCATGAACCGGAATCACCAGCGTCCCCTCGGCCTCACAGCGCGTGCCCGTCGCCCTGTCGGGTACGCACGTATGGGTGATCGTGTCGCCTAACGCGGGCGAGGAGCAGGAGGTGACGGGCAAAGGCAATTCGCCCTCGACTCGACAATCACCGGGCGGAGATCCGGGCAGACATTGGCGACGCACCACGGTCACGGGACCGACCTCCGCGTCGAGGTAACCCTCCGAGCGATACAAGTCTCGGAGGTGTTCGACCGCCGCCCCATACCCTTCGTCTGAAAAACTCAGCCAGGGCTGACCCGCAAAGGGCGTCGACCGGGACCCGCTCGACGCATTCATGGTGGCTCTATCGACCGCGCGCAAAGAGGGTGCCGACAGAAACCCGGGGGAGGGTAACTTTTCCGAGAGGACGCCTTCTACCTCCTCATCCAGATCCCGAGCGCTCATGTCTCCCGTGAGGCACGGATACAGTCGCTGCGTGATACGAAACGGTTGTCCCTCGCGGATCCAGGCGTAAATCTCACTACGTAAGCCGCTCTGATCGTCGAACCTCTTGACCTCCACGTGCGCGTCAAGAAATCCTTGATTGACGTAGAATGTTCGGAGGAGCTGCGCGATGACGTCCACCCGAGGCTCATCCCCCCCCGTGAGCTTCATCTCCTCGACGAGATCTTCAAAACCGAAAGCCTCATTGCCCTCGATGCGAATGCCGAAACGTGGACCTGTCGCAACCTGAACCGTGAGGAGTCCGGGCGCACTCACCGTGTGCGTCACCTCGGCTTCGTAAAACCCGTCTTCGATGAGTCTTTCCGTGAGCTCTTCATTCTCGTCCAGGATCTGCTTGGCATCGAGTCTATCACCTTCCTCCAGTCTATAAGTGGAAAGGAGCTTGCTCAAAGCGGGATGATGCGGCGAGGGTGCTACGGAAAAGCGGACCTTGGAGATGGGTTGAGGCTCTCCCGGCTGAATCTCCACACGCACGAGAACTTCCCTTGCTTCGTCCGTGTCTTCCGGAAAGACCGCCACACCCGCGTGCGGATAGCCCGAATCCTTGTAAAGCTTCACCAGTCGCAGGCGAGAGCGCTCAAGTTCCAGATCCGTCACGGCATCCCCCGAGGTGAGGCCGAGCGCGCGACTTTCGTCTGTATTTTGAAGAAGCCCGCCCTTGAAGCGGACCTGGGCGACGAGCTTGCGCGGCCGAACGCGAATCACCAAGTAGAGTTCAGCCCCGTCTCTTTTGAGTTCCGCCCTCAGATCAGCGTAGTTTCCGGTCCGATCCAGCTCGCGCAACGCCCGGCGTACTAGTTCGCCGCTGATCACGTCTCCCTTCTTGACGGAGCGAACGCTCGCAGGCTTGTCCCACAGATCTCCCATCGTCTCGACGAGGACGCCGCTGAGAGGCTGATTTTCAAATTCGGAAAGATCCGGGGGCGGTTCGAGATGCAGATCAGAAACTGCTTGCGCGTAAACCCTGGGCGCGAAAAAAGCGAAAGAGAGGTGCACGGCAAAAAGGCAAGCGATGAACCACCAGGAGGCGGAGCGGCCCGTCCGCGACATGCGGCGCGACACGCGCTCTTTTTCGGGAAGCGTCCGCATGCGATCTCAGCCAGGTTCTACAACAGCGCGCCCGAGAATCGCCCCTCGAACCCAGAACATTTGCCATTTTCCTGCCTTCCTCGTAACCGTGGGGGTCATGAGCGAAGAAGTGGTCCCGTCGCAAGAAAGCCCGCAGGTCGCCGCGGGTGTTGCCTCCGGGCCAGAAGAGGCACCCGCTTCGTCGACCACCGACTCCCCTCGGCGCGCGAGCCGATTCAGGAAATGGGTGCTGGCCCTTGCGGTCGCCGCTCCCCTTTTCGTGGGAGTCCTGTGGTGGGGCGTTCACACTTTCTCCTGGGCGGGGCCGCTCGTCGCCAACACTCTGCGGAGCACCATCGGGAAAGAAAACGTCACGCGCCTCGAAGAGTTTGTCTACTCGATAGAAGATCGAGTCAACCGCACCCTCAAGAAGAATGACGCCCCCAAGGCATACTGGGCGGTGCCCTCGGGACAAACCCATCACGAGAAGTCTGCCACTCAGCTAGCTTCGCAAGCGAGCCCGGGAGCAGACCAAGCGGACGCGGACCAAGCAAACACAGAAAAGCAACCTGAGGTCCTTTCACCCTTCGCTCCCGCCGACGTCGGACCGGTCCACAAGGCGTGGTCTGCCCAAGGGGATGGCGTTTGGATCCCGCTTGTCGATCCTCGCCGCCCAGACGAAGCTCCTCGAATGAAGAAGACTCTTCTGCACCCTGATCATTCCAGATCCTGGGCAGAACTCTTTGTCGTGGCCATCGATCTACGCGCCGTGAGCGTCATGCCCGTGATGGGGTATCAGGAACCGCGTTCGGACAAGAAGGAGGCGGAGGGATATGTCCGCCCCGCCAAGATCCCACAAGCTCACTACCAAGCCCTCCTGGCTGCCTTCAACGGAGGGTTCATGGCTGAACATGGATCCTACGGCGTCTTTTTCGACGGCATCACCTTTCTCGATCCGAAGGACGATGCCTGCACCCTGGCTCAGTATAAGGACGGCTCCTTCACCGTGGCTACCTGGAGCCGAATCAAAGAGAAAGCGCCGGAAATGGAGTGGTTCCGTCAGGCACCCAACTGCATGTACGAGGACAACACCATGCACCCTGCGCTCAAAGAATACCGGGCGCGAAAATGGGGAGCGACCCTCGACGGAGAGACGGTCATCCGGAGAAGCGCAGTGGGCATCAGCGCTGACGGACAGATCCTGTACGTCGGGATCTCCAATCACACGAACGCCAAGGTGATGGCCCTAGGGATGAATCATGCTGGCGCGGTCGCTGTGGCACAGATGGACGTCAACTGGTCCTATCCGAAGTTCGTCACCTTCAAGAAGGAAAAGGACGAACTGCTCTATCCGGTAGCGCTCGCCGAAGGGTTTGAATTCAGCGACAAGCTCTACCTTCGCGAGCGATCCATGCGTGACTTTTTCTACCTCGCCCGCAAGGAAGAGGTGACGGCCGAGAAAAAGGCGGTCACCGATCCTAAGGCGGTTACAGATCTTGGAGTGACCGCGGCCTCTCAGGACAAACCGGCCGATTGACGCTTCGGGAAACGCTGATGCTCTAGAGTTCTGGTGCTCTAGAGTTGGCGCAAAGCATCCCGCGCGGCGCGTTCGCCAGATTCTACGGCGCCTTCCATGTACCCTGGATACTCGCTGGCCGTTTCCGCACCGGCAAAATGAATCGCGCCTTCAGACTCCCTAAACACCGCGGGGCCCCGGGAGAATTCTCCGGGTGCCAAGCTCACGCTGTATCCGCCCCCCGAAAGGGGTTCGTTTTCCCAAACCAGATCGAAGTATTCGAGCGGGGCTTGCGCCTCGACGCCCAAATGAGCAGCGATAAAATGAAGAACGGCTGCCTTCCTTTCCTCCGAGGGTAGCCGGCCGAGTTGTTCAGCGCTTTGTGCAACCGACAGGGCGGTCAAAACTCCGTACTCCGTTCCCTCCGGCGTGGTGTCATAACAAACGTTGACCGGACCTGAATTCGACCAAAGGGCGCCGGCGAGCCTCGACTCCTTCCAAAAGCGAGATCGATAGATCAAGTTGTACTTGATGACGCTCCCCATTTTGCTCCTACCCATGACTTCCCAGCGCTGAGCGTTCAGAGGGGGGTCGAACTCCATTCGAGCGATCAGCGGAGGCGGAACAGCGATAATGACCTGCTTCGCGCGCACGCTGGACGTAGCGGTGCACACGACGGCATGAGAGTCCCGACGCTCGACACGCCTGACGAGCGATCGAAGTCGGATGCGACCTTCCAGCTCAGTCGCTAAGCGTTCCACGAGCGCACCGGCACCTCCCGTGAGCTGCTGCTCCTGCGCTCCGCCCTTCACCGCCTGCATATGGGCAAACCCGCCGCAAGTCGCGAGAGCGTAGAGAGCGAGGTCCATGGAAACATCGTCAGCCTTGCGACAGAAAATTCCCTCAAAGGCGCAGCGCAGAACAGATCTTGCTCCATGAGGCCACACATGATTTTCAAGATAGGCACCGATGCTCAGATCACCCGTCTTGTTTGGTTCCGTACCAGACCAGGAAGACTCTTCTTTGACCTTTCGGGCCAGCTTCTCGACGCGCCCCATCGCCATGGCTGTTCCGAGGACCGTGAGCACGCGCCCCAGGGGAAACCCAGCGTGTGAAGCTCCAACCTTGCCATCGAGCTCAAAGCACGTCTTACCCTGAGTGCACGTCGAATGGGTCGGGAGATCTAGCTCCGCCGCCAGGGCATACATCCGGTTCTGACCCGGACCGATCCATTGCCCCCCTCGATCCACGGCCACTCCACAGACCCCCACGCTGGTCAGCAAGCGGCCACCCACACGATCTCGGCCCTCCAGAACGACCACGCTCTTTCCCGCACGCAAAAGTGTTCGGGCGGCGATGACTCCCCCGAGGCCAGCACCAACAACAACTACGTCGACCTGCTCTTCACCTCTCTCCATCGCGTCACCTGTAGCAGGTGGAGACCATCAGAGCCAAAGCCAGCGTTTGTAACCGCAGAGTCAAAGTCCAGGCGCAGAATTTAAATTTAATCGCCTGCGGCTAGGTAGACCCTGCGGCTAGGTAGACCCTGCGGCTAGGTAGATAGACCCTGCGACTGGGCAAAACTGAAACGGCTGGGCGAAACGACAAAATCGCTTGGGTAAAACGCTTAAGTAAAGAACCTTTACTGACCATGAGTGATTTATCAGACAGTTGATCGCGTTCCAATCCCCCGATAGGGTGCCCGCGGGATTTGGCTTCTTCGGAAGCGCGGGACGCAAGGGGAGAGCACCTGGGATGAGATCCCACCCTATGATCGGGGTGGATTTTTGGATGGGGCGATTCGGAGGTTTGGGATCGATTCAGACCAAGCCTTGCTCATTGAAAGCCGCGGTCGGGATCATGCCGTGGCCGACGAAATGCCATAGTTATAAGTTATAAATACATGTTAGTCGCAACACGTATCATTCCTAGCTTGGTCCTCGTAGCCTCCTGCCTTTCGAGTTGCGACTCGACGCGACCCAGCACAGGGGACGTTTCCAGTGAGAGCGGTGGGCGAGATTCGTCCACGGACACTGGGGGTGGTGGTGCAGCAGCGGGTGCAAACGGTGGGCAAGCGGGCGCGGGTGGCAGACAGCCGCTCAACAATCCCTCCGGTCCTCGTTACCACCCGCCGGAAGGTTTCGAAGACTGCGTGCACGCGCCTGTTGAAGAAAAGTGCGTGGATGGCTGGTGCACTCTGCCACCGAGTTGTTTTGTAATGGGCTCTCCTGAAGATGAGTGGTCACGTGGTGCACGTTCAGAGGATCTCACTGCGGTAACGTTCACGAACGCCATCGAAATGCAACAGTACGAAATGACGCGAGCGGAGTGGCTCAACATCACGGGCGTCAAAGTTGCTCCTCCTGACGATGTGGAGACTCCATGCCTTCAAGATGGTTGCCCCATCAGCAACATCACCTGGTGGGAGGCCATCGAGGCCGCCAACATGCTTTCTACTCAGAAAGGGCTCGCGCCCTGCTACGAGCCCATCGAATGTCAACTTGAACTAGGCCAGGGGCGCTTCTGCCAAGGAGTCGCCGACCCAGAGCGCTCCGTCTACGAATGCGAAGGTTATCGGCTGCCTACGCGGGCGGAAGCCGAGTATGCCGCGCGTGCGGGCACCATCAGCACATTCTATTCAGGTGATATCGCCATCTACCAGACCTATATCTGCGATTACGATGGAAACTTGGAGAAGATTGCGTGGTACTGTCACAATTCCGAGAGCCGTCTCCATGAGAGTGGCCAGAAGTTGCCCAACGACTTTGGACTCTTCGACATGATTGGCAACGTGCGTGAGTGGATCAACGACGGAAATAGAATCGGTTCTTCATCCGGAGGAGTAAATCCAGATGGGATGTTAGGAGACCATGCCGAGCGACTCACTTTCGTCGGCCAATACGGCAGTCACCACAGCACACATCGCACTGCCAGCATCCAAGGTGTAGCTGCTTCAGGCCGAGGCAATTCCATTGGCATGCGCCTCGTGCGCACCTTACCCGCCAACTAAATCGATCCGATGACCCACGTCGCTCGACTCGTTCCCCTCTCCACCATGATGGTGCTCATACTCACCGGAGGTTGCGAAGAATCGAGGGGAACCGCCGGTGAAAACAATGATGGCGGCAGCGGAGGCGCTCCTGCTCGAACTGGGGGGAACGGTGGCACGAGTACTTCCTCTGGAGGGGAGGCAAACGGTGGGCAAGTGGGCGCGGGTGGCAGACAGCCGCTCAACAATCCCTCCGGTCCTCGTTACCACCCGCCGGAAGGTTTCGAAGACTGCGTGCACGCGCCTGTTGAAGAAAAGTGCGTGGATGGCTGGTGCACTCTGCCACCGAGTTGTTTTGTAATGGGCTCTCCTGAAGATGAGTGGTCACGTGGTGCACGTTCAGAGGATCTCACTGCGGTAACGTTCACGAACGCCATCGAAATGCAACAGTACGAAATGACGCGAGCGGAGTGGCTCAACATCACGGGCGTCAAAGTTGCTCCTCCTGACGATGTGGAGACTCCATGCCTTCAAGATGGTTGCCCCATCAGCAACATCACCTGGTGGGAGGCCATCGAGGCCGCCAACATGCTTTCTACTCAGAAAGGGCTCGCGCCCTGCTACGAGCCCGTCGACTGCCAGAACGCCCTCGGTCAGGGGCGCTTCTGCCAAGGAGTCGCCGACCCGGGCAAGTCCGTCTACGAGTGTGAAGGCTATAGGTTGCCCACGCGCGCGGAGGCCGAGTACGCGGCTCGGGGCGGAACGATCTCCACCTTTTATTCGGGTGAAATCACCCCTCAAGCAACTTACAACTGTCAACTTCAGCCACACCTTCAGCCCATCGCATGGTACTGCTACAATTCCGGCAACCGCGTACACATAGGAGGACAGAAGGAGGCAAATGATTTCGGCTTGTACGACATGCTCGGCAACGTTCGTGAATGGACCAATGATGGCAACCGCATCGGCCCCCCGGAGGGAGGTGTCGACCCCACTGGCGCCGTCGGCGATCACAAAGAGCGGATCGTTTTGGGCGGACGCTACAACAGTTTTGGTTTCATATTGAGAGCAGCCAACATCTCTGCCGTCGCCGCGAGCAGTCGAGGCAATTCCATCGGCATGCGCCTCGTGCGCACCTTACCCGCCAACTAAATCGATCCGATGACCCACATCGCTCGACTCGTTCCCCTCTCCACCATGATGGTGCTCATACTCACCGGAGGCTGCGAAGAATCGCGCGGAAGTTCACCCGCAAGGAAGCAAAGGCGAAAGACTATCGCTTTGACGGCGTGACAGCGTGCTCCTTCACCAAACATGCTTCCGCGGAGATCGCGGGTACGCTGACTTGTAGCGCCCGCGCCTCGGAAGGAGGTTGTGGTGGCGGATATGTGGAGGACGCCGTCGGGGGCGCGGGGGGAGCAAGTGACGGTGGCGCCGGTGGCTTTACTCCCTGAATCGACGGCTGAGAGAGGGCGCCGACGCGCCCTCTCTCCCGTTCAGTTGGCGTAGCAGCTCGTCCGCGACTGCGTTCCGCTAGAAGCGATGGCACATACCGCGTTCGAGTCAGGGAGGAAGACGACGTCTTGGATGTCTCCACCGGCAACGCTCACCGCATAACGTTCGGTCCCCGATGCATCGAGCACGTGGAGGACCGCATCTCGGGTAGCAACGGCGAGCAAGTTGTCCGCTCCTGGCTCGATGTCGACCACAGGGGCCGCAAAACTTGCCAGGATTGTGGAACTACCGATGACTGCACCCGAGATGGGATCGAGCCGGTAAACGATGGCTTGCGGGCCTTGTCCAACAAACGCGAATGCCAGTGCCGGCGATTCCGAGCGTAGGGAGTAAGCTTGCCCCCCGCCGGCCACGGGAAAGAAAGTGATGCTCCGCACGCTGCCGTTCAGGTCGAGGGCAGAAAGCGAAGCCTGCCCGCCGTTGGTAGCGGCAAACAAAGCAAGCACTCCCGTTTGTGTCACCTCGAGGTCCCGAGGAAAGCCCGCTGCGGGTCCAGGACTCATCCACATCTGGATCCCGTTCGGACCGAGACGACCGATCACACCGTTACCTGGATTGCCCACGGAGTAGACTGCCCCGCCTCCCGGGACCGCAGCCAATCTCGGCAGGGATGTGGAGCCATTGTTGGGTGGCGTAGCGACGTAGTTCACGCCCCCACCGTTGATCGCTGAAAACGACTCGATCGACAGCTGGCCGCTATTGGTGGCCGCGAGAACTTCATCGACACCTCCTGCCACTATCGTTTGACCGAGGGGGCTCGGTCGCTGCGCCGCCGACTGCCAGACGAGCCCGCTTTCGTCGACTGCAAACCTGACGGCAGGACCGCTCGTCACTGCTACTCGATCTCCCGCAAGTCCGGCGGCGACGATGGGAAGCTGACCCGGTCCGGCGCTGCTCCACAAGAGCGTCCCTGGATCCGGTCCTGGATCCGGTCCTGGATCGTCCCCGGTTTCCTCGACTTCGATGCGCAGCTCGAGAACACCTTCGCCCGTTTCGATGACCTCGCCGTCCACCTCGAAGCGGAACGTCACCGCGGCCACACCTTGATCCTCGATGGCAAAGGCAACTGGGTTTTGCGAGACGAGGACGGCGTCCACAGACTCAGGTATTCCGTCGACGATACGCTCCATTTGCCAAGATCCTGTGAGTTCGACCTGATAGTTTCCGACGCCAAGCACGACTTGGGCGACGCCTTGTGTCAGGTGATCTTCAGAGAGCACGCTCTCGCTCTCGGGACCGGTGATTTCAAAGGTGGCCTGGCGGAGCCGGTATTCAGTACCGTCGGCGGAGACCGCGCGTAAAGGCATGCGCATGGTGCCCACGCCTTGGTTTTCCGCGTTGCCATCGACCGCGCAGCCCGTCGTCGCGATGACTGACGAGCAGAGGCACGAAAGAGCCAATATCAGATGTGTCTTCATGTTCATTTCTCCCTTGGGGAATGGGTTTCGATCGGCTGCTTAGCGAGGCGCCCCTAGGTAGACAATGGTCAGAACGCAGGGTGCCTCGGGCGGAAAGCCAAACTCGTGACCTACGAAGAGCGCGGGAACCGCAACTACTACCGCATCGACGAGCGCGGGTTTCGCGCCGTCAGGCGATTCGTCGACGGCCTCTGGGAGCAAGCCCTCCCGCGCTTCAAGCTGGTGGCCAAAAACAGGCGACGTCGGAGCAGACATGGCTAACCCGGGCGGACGGGAGTACCCTGCGCGGGCCATGAGTACCGAACTACCCAAAGAGTGTTTCCTCACCTTCGCCAGTATCGTCTACGCCGACGGTCAGATCCGGAAGGGTGAGCTTGAGGGATTTCGCCGCGCCGCCCTCGCCTACGGTCTGAGCGAGGACGAACTCGCGGACATTGAAAGTCGCGCCAAGGAGGGAGTCTTCCTCGACGACATCGATCTTCCTGAGTTAAGTGACTGGCAAGGTGCCTTGACCTACGCCTTTGCCGTCTGGATCGCGAAGGTCGACGGCATCATCAACAAGGAGGAAAACGACCTTCTCAGCGCCATCGGTGACAAGCTCGGTCTGGAAAAACTCAGGCGCGATGCGGCGCGCTCCGCCACCTACGACATTGCCGCGTTGCCCGGCGGTCACAAGCCGGAACTCTATGACTTCGCCGCCCTCGAGGCTCAGCTCGAAAAGAAGCTCCCCGGCTCTTTCCGTAGGCACCACAGCTCCGCTGCTGAAGAGTGATTCATAGACTCGCTTGAGCGCGGAAACATGCCTGAATTGCCGGAGGTCGAGACGGTGCGAAGGCAGCTCGAAAGAGTATGGAAAGGGCGGACCATCACCGCCGTTCGCTGCTCTCGTCCGAGCTACTTCTTCCTCACCTCCCCGCGCACGCTGACCCGTGAGTTGCCCGGGCGGAAACTCCTGTCCCTCAAGCGGCTCGGGAAGACTCTCGTGGCGTGTTTTCATGACGAGAGCCGCCTCGTCCTTCATCTGGGAATGACAGGGCAGTTCGTCGCACGGGAGCTTCCACCCGATCCGCATCTCCACATGGTGCTGAGCCTCAGCGGGGGGCGCACCTTGAGCTTCCGTGACGTGCGTAAATTCGGCAAGGTCGAGCGCCTTGCTCCGGGCAAGTCTTCTTTGCGCCTAGAGAAACTCGGTCCGGATGCTCTCTCCATCTCGGCGCTCGACCTGGGTCTGGCGCTCAAGAAGAGGAGGAGCCCCATCAAAACCGCACTGCTGGATCAAACCGCTCTTGCCGGCGTCGGAAACATCTACGCAGATGAGGCGCTTTTCCGTGCAGGGTTGAGGCCCACTCGTCCCGCTCAAAGCTTGCGCGTACGCGAAGTGGACATGCTCTCAGAGGTCATCCGCACTCTGCTCCGAGAAGCAGTGGCAAGCGGTGGCTCCACGATCAACGACTACATCACACCCGACGGCGAGCTCGGTGGCTTTCAGAACTTTCATCAAGTCTACGGAAAAACGGGTCAGCCCTGTGTCCAATGCAAGACGCCCATCCTTCGGAAAGTGATCGCTGGACGCAGCAGTCACTACTGCCAGAAATGCCAGCGCTGAGCCCCCGCGGGCCTGATCGCCTACGCCTTGATTGACCGAAGATCGTCGCCTATGCGGCCCCATGCCTCAAGACCAGGACACGGCAAAAAGGCAGGTCGCCGAAGCAGCCCTTGCCTACCTGCCCGAAAGTGGAGTGATCGGTCTGGGCACCGGATCCACCGCCAAGTACTTCATCGACGGAGTCGGCGCTCTGGTCAGCTCTGGTCGCAACTTTCTAGCCGTGCCCACGAGTGAACAGAGCAAGGCGCAGGCGCTGTCCCTCGGGATCCCTCTCGCACCTCCGGACGGACCGTGGCAAATTGCACTCACCGTCGACGGAGCCGACGAAGTGAGTCGCTCACTCGATCTCATCAAGGGAGGGGGCGCCGCTCACACGCGCGAAAAGATCGTGAGTCATGCCTCTCGCATGAACATCATCGTTGTGGATGAGTCCAAGCTCAGTGAACAGCTGGGTGAGAAATGGAAAGTTCCGATTGAAGTGATCGCTTTCGCTCATGAGACTACCCGCCTGGCGCTGTCCGCCTTCGGTCTCCTCACGCTCCGAGAGAAGGACGGAAAACCCGTCATCACAGATTCCGGAAACTACATCTACGATCTAGCCGCCGGCGTCATTTCTGATCCACAGCACCTGGATACGGCGCTTCGGGCCATCCCGGGCGTGGTCGAGACCGGCCTCTTCTGCGGACGGGCGGATGTCGTTCTCGTGGCGGGCCCAGGCGGGATCCGCGAATTGCGGCGAACTTCATGAAATTGCGGCGAACTTCATGAAGGGGTCAAATGCCCGGCGGATGCCCCCTTTCTCCGGCGAGTCCATGAGAAGTACTGACTTTTCTGGCAGATTTCGCCCTCCCAAGGCTATCCTGCTCAAACGTCGAGCGGCTCGCCCACTCCGCATTGACAACCCCCACCGGTCCCTAGGACGATAACCCCGCGTATCCCTCCCCCCGCAGTGAGACGACCCCTTTGCGCATCGAAGTAGCCGGCCAAACCGACGTAGGACGTAAGAGAGCTCACAACGAGGACAACTTCGCGATCCTGGCGGACCTCGGCCTGTACATCGTGGCCGACGGAATGGGGGGTCACGCCTCCGGAGAAGTCGCATCACAGCTTGCTGTCGACACGATGCGCGAGTTCTTCGCCTCGACGGCGGACGATCCGGATAAAACTTGGCCATACAAGATGGATCGCAGCCGGGGTTACGAAGAAAATCGTCTCCTCACCGGCATCAAGCTCAGCAACCTGCGGATCTTCGAATCCGCGCGGGAAAACCCCAAGCAAAAGGGAATGGGCACCACCATTGTAGCCCTCTTCGTCTCAGCGGAAGGCCTCTATACCGCGCACGTTGGTGATAGCCGCGCTTATCGTATCCGCGACGGACAGATGGAACAGCTCACCGAAGATCATTCTCTGCTCAATGACTACATGAAAATGAAGCAGTTGACGCCGGAGGAAATTGAGAACTTTCCGCACAAGAACGTCATCGTTCGCGCCTTGGGAATGAAAGAGACCGTCAAGGTCGACACCCGTTTTGACGTGCCCAAGTCCGGGGATATCGTCCTGGTGTGCTCAGACGGGTTAGCAGGCCCCGTCAGCGACGAAGACATCTTTCGAATCATCCAAAGCGCCCCGGACATCACCACTGCCGCGGCTCAGCTCATCAACAAAGCAAACGAAAATGGCGGACCGGACAACGTGACCGCCGTGCTCGCGCGCTGGATTTGAAGCCGCTTGCTTTTGAGGGGTCAGCGACCCCGGAGCAGCGCTCAAGGTGCGTACGGATGAGCTCTTCCTCTCCTTCCCGGAGGAGCGCATCCTTCGGTCTGCGAGTTCCGAATCCCCCCGCTCCCCGGAACTTTCTGGACTGAGCGGTGTCAGGGAAAGAGGATGTCCGGCCTGGACCAGAAAATGAAGGATGCCAAGTTCATTGAAGCGCTCAGACGCAGAGATGAGCACGCCTTCAATCAGCTCGTCCTCGTGCACGAGGCGCGGGTGTTTCGGCTGGTGTTTCGCATGCTTGGAAGCCACGAAGAAGCGGAAGACATGACCCAGGAGGTCTTCGTGCAAGTGTTCCGCAGCATCGACAAGTTCCGAGGGGACTCACAGATCGGAACCTGGATCTTCCGCATCGCCATGAATCTCACACGCAACCGCAATAAGTACCTCGCGCGACGGCATCAGAAGAGCCACGCTGAACTCGACGTGACCGACCCCAAAGATGAGGAGAATGAGGCTCGCGGGCGCATCAGCGGAGAAACGACCCGACCGGACACGGATGCTATGGGAAATGAAACAGAGCGTATCGTGGCGCGTTGCCTCAGAAACCTGGACGCAGAACACAGGGAGATCCTGATCTTGAGGGATGTCGAAGCATTGCCTTATGAAGAAGTCGGAGAGATCACGGGACTACCGCCGGGGACGGTGAAGAGCCGTCTGTTTCGCGCTCGCAACCTTTTGCGCGAGGCCGTAGAACAAGAGCTGGGAGAGAAGATAGGATGACTGACCTCGATCGCGATCTCATCTCCACGGACGAGGGTGACCGTCCCTCGGATCCCATCACCGTGCTCCTGCGCGACGCACTCAAGGAAACTCCCCGACCGAAGCGTAGCCTGCTGCCCGGCGTTCAACAGCGCATCCGCATCCAAACCAAGGGGCGCTATTATCGGGACCGCTTCAGCCGAAGCGAAAACCCGGTCTCCTTTCTCCTGATGGCCATCCTCCTTGTCTTGATTCTCGCCACCGCACTCTTCCTGGTCGTGATGCCCCTCGTGGACGCACCGCAGAAGACGGACCTGAAGAGCCCCCCGGTGGACGTATTTGGGCAAGAATCGCCTTAAAAAGCGGAGAAACGGACGCTGCCCCGAGCGTTCAAAAAATCCCAGCGAAAGGCTTGAGCGCGGGGGCCCTTGGTGCTCCGATTGGCGCCCCTCGAAAGGCGCCTGCCCTGAAGAGGTCTCGCGAGCGAGTGTTTTCCGGTATCGTCTAATGGCAGGACAAGGGACTTTGAATCCCTGAATCATGGTTCGAATCCATGTGCCGGAACCACCTACCCGACGTCCCTGCCCCCTAGCATCTCAGTTACTCAGGCAGCCGAAGTTTAGTCCAGCCTTCCGGAACGTCGCGCCAGCGCTTCCGCCTGGCGTACACAGTCAGGAATGCCAACTCCACTCAAGCCAGAGCCGGCCAAGCTGAGCCAAGGATATTTACGGAGCATGGCGTCTATCGCGCGGAGGCGTTCGAGGTGTCCAAGCTCGGGTTGAGGACTGCCCTTGAGGTAGCGATACACGCGAGAAAAAAGCGGGCTGCCTAGAGGTCCCGTCAGTCGACTCAACTCCTGCCAAGCGACGCGCTCGAGCTGAGCATCCGTTTGCCCCGAAATATCCGCACGCGCTCCGCCCAGAAAAGCACGGACGAGAGCCTGACCCTGGGGCGCCCGACCCTCCCATTTGGAGGAGATAAATGTCCCGGCCAAGATGCTCCCCTCCCCTTCAGGCACGATGAAGCCGCTCCCACGGAGATCCGCTTCGACTTGCGCTTCCGAAAGCCCAAAAAACACCGTCGCTGTTTGATGACCTCGAACCGCCCCGAGCTCACAGAAAAGTTCAGTGTCGAGTTCCTGAAGAAGCGCCGCAGCGGACCAGGGCGGTCCGGCTAGCACGACATGGCCCGCCTCGTAGAAATTCTCTTCGGTTTCGACACGGACCACGTGCGGTTCTGACGCTGCGTGTTTCAGGGCGGTCACTCTTTCATTCAAGTGAACGTATCCTTCCGGGAGCGCTTGAGTGAGGGCGTCGATCAGCTGTCCAAGTCCGCCGCGCAGCGACAAGAAGGGGCTCTCTTGCGTACGCGGCTCTTCCCAAAGCACAGAAAGAATACTCTTGCCCCTGTTCATGCCCGAAAACAAACTGCCATACTCTTGCTCTAGCTGAACCAACTGAGGGAAAGCCGCCTCCATGCTGAGCTTCGAAGCATCGCCGGCGAACACGCCGGCAAGTAGAGGAGCTACGAGCTTCGAAGCCATTTCCGAACCCAAACGCCGAGTCGTAAAGGCGAGGATGCTCTCTTCTGCCGCTTCCCTCCGCCGCGGAACGAAGGGTTCAAGCAGGGCGCGCGCCTTTCCGAGCCCCGAGAGGAGCGCCGAATCAAGGAGCGCGCCGGGGCGCTTCGGCACACCCAGAGAAAGTCCTTCGGGCATCGGGTGAAGAGCGCCGTCGTGAGCGACCAGCACCCGGGACGCTCCCGGTCGAGGCGCAATCAGATCCAATTCGAGGCCCAAATCTTTGCAGAGCTTGACCGCGTCGGGTTTGGTCTTCAAAAAAGAGTCAGGGCCCACGTCATACAAAAATCCGTCTCGACGCTCGGTGCAAATATTGCCGCCCGTACGTCCGCTCGCCTCGATCAAAATCACGGGCCGCCCGGCCTGCCAAAGACGATAGGCGACGGTGAGTCCCGTGACACCGCCTCCCACCACAAGCGTAGGAAGGGACGTTGCCGTGCTTTTCATAGCCGAATCTCGGAGGCGGGAGCGTCTAGGCGCGGACGCCCTTTTCATGAATGAACTGCACCAAGCGCGTCACCTGGGCCGGATCTACGTCGGGGACGATGCCATGCCCCAAGTTGAACACATGACCGGGAAGGGACTTTCCTTCTTCGACGATGGCTTCTGCCCGAGGCGAAAGGACGTCCCAAGGCGCGAGCAAAAGCATCGGTTCGAGGTTGCCCTGATAGGCAATGTCAGCCCCGAGTCGCGCTCGCGCACTCGTCAGCGTGGTCCGGAAATCTACACCCATCACGGTTCCACCGGCTTCCTTCTGCAACTCAAGCAAAGAAGTCGTCCCGGTCCCAAAATGAATGACAGGCACTCCGGCCTTTTCTACGTCTTTCAGAATGTGCGCGACGTGCGGCAAAATGCGCGTCTGGTAGTCCTGGGGCGAAAGGGCGCCGACCCATGAGTCAAAGAGCTGTACCGCCTGGGCGCCTGCTTCAATCTGTGCGCGGAGAAAGCGCCGCACGACCTCGGCGAGTTTGCTCATGAGGAGATCCCAGGCTTCTGGATCGGAATACATGAGGCGCTTGGTCAAAATGTATTGAGAAGACTTTCCCCCCTCGATCAGATAGCTGGCCAAGGTGAACGGCGCTCCGGCAAAACCGATGAGCGGCGTCTTTTGATCGAGTTCCCGTCGAATCATGCGAATGGCGTCGAGCACGTATCCAAGCCCCTCTTCCGCGTCGACGACACGCAAGGCCTCGATGTCAGCCCTCGTCCGGATGGGGTGATGAACGACCGGTCCCTCCCCCTTTGCGAACTCGAACGGAGCGCCCATAGGCTCTAGTGGCAACAGGATGTCGGCAAACAAAATCGCCGCGTCCACCTGGTGCGCGAGCACGGGTTGCAGAGTCACTTCCGTCGTGAGTTCGGCATTCTTGCAAATCTCAAGGAGCGTATGATTCTTACGAATCTCCCTATATTCCGGCATGTAACGCCCGGCCTGCCGCATGAACCAAACCGGTGTCGTGTCGACCGGCTCGCGCCGACAGGCACGCAAAAAGCGATCCCACATTTTTACTCTTGCTCGCTCGTGGTGATGTCGCCCATCGGTGCATGGGGCGCCACTTCACCATTCTTGGCGCGCTGTTGCATCTCATATTTGGACGGGCATTTGGCCATGATGTGCGTTGCTTCAAAGTGACCTTCGGCGCTCAAAGTCCCCTCCGCCGTCACCTGAACTTCAACTCCTGGCACGTCTTTGAACGTGTCGGGGACGATGCACTCCGGGTATCGTACAGGAAGTTGTCTACCGTTTTTTTCAATCGTGAAACGGTACTCGCACGGTTCTTTTCTGTGCTTCAGGCTTCCGGAAACCAAATCGCCCTCGACCCGCACATTCTTCTCCTCAAACTGTTCAGGATGATCGACCAGCTTGTCCGTGGTGACGGAATAGATGGCGGCATCGTCCACGCTCGTAAACACGAGCGCCAGAATCCCCCCGGCGGCGATGAGAAGCCCGACGAGGAGTCCTAGATTTCTCTTGGGAGAAGGCGCCTCGAAAGACTCCCCCCCGGTGAAGACGGCCGGCTCTTCGCCCCCTGCCTCAGATGCAGACTCGGCAGATTCATTCTGCTGAGAATTCAGCACAGCTTGCGTAAGCTCGCGGTCGAGGTCGCTCATACGCAGGAATGTAGTCCCGTCCCGGGGAGGGGTCCACTTGTGGTCCCACCACTTGTCGAGGAAAGATGGGGCCGGCCCCGTCATGGAAAAATCTGCCGCCACCATCGAAAATACGGGGAGAATTTCCGCCTCCCCCGGGCGCCGCACGAGCCGAGGTCGCGGAGCTTCGGCCAAGCACTCCCTCGGAGAGGACCAACTCTTGCCCGCGGTGTGTCCTCTTTGCTCCGCCCTCGGAGTGAAACCCCGCTCGCTCCGCAAGGCCAACGCCAAGACTTCATCGCTCGTCGCGCACTACTGCGAAGTGTGTAACGAACACATCGACCGCGAGACCACTCGCTTCATCGCTTTGGTGTCAGGTCTTCTCCTCGGCTGTCTCTCGCTCGCTACGGCCTCAGCCTTGTACTTCGGAGCACGGCAAGTGGGTCTTCAATTCCTTGTGGTGGCAGGGTTTGCCCTTGTGCTGACCCAGGGGAGCGGAAAACTCTTTCGTGACCTTCTTTCACCCGGAAGCACCCACGGCGTCTGGGAGACCGACGACGAACAGGGCCGCGCAGTTGTGTGCCTCGCCTCTCAGTATTCGGAAGTGCTCACCGAGCATGGGATCCCCTTTTTGAAGTTCACTTCCGAGAAACCTCCGTCCCTGATCTCACGGATTTCCCTTGCTCTGATCCTCGTCGGCACCCTGTGGCTTGGCGCGCTGCAAGCATTCTCCGCAGCCCGGGTACGAGTGCTCATGAGCGGGAGTGAGCCTGCGTACCTCCTCGTCGATGATCGCAAGGCGGATCGGATCTTACCGAAGAACAGCGAAGGACCCGGTCTCGGGAAAAGCATCCGGGTGCTCGGGGGGCGAAGGAGTCTGGGGCTGGTCACGGAGTCGGGTGCTGTCCTTGCCAGCGAGACGCTCACCTTGTGGCCAGGGAGCACCTACATTGTAGGATACCTGCCCGCCGGCCGGTGTCTCTTCTGGGAGGTGAGGCAATATGGGGAAAACCCCGGACGATTCCTCATGCCCATCGCAGGGAATGGACCCGTGTGGCGGCTCGACGACCAGGTGGATAGCTGGTTCGTCCCCCTGGCCGAGACGGGTCCGGAGGATCAGGCACCGGATTTTCAGGGGAGCGGAGGGGTGCGGCGCGCCCTGCGCTTGCTCGGATGCTCGGGCAAAACCGTCGAGCCGTTGTGATGGGCGCAAACGGCTGATTATACTGCGCCCGCCGTGACAGAAGACGAAAATCAAGCTGCAAAACCGAACGCCGACACCCAGGACGCTCAAAGGGAAACCGAAGCATCCTCGCCCGAGCAGCCCGAAGAGACGCCCCCCGTAGATCCCCTTGAGGAGGCACGAGCTGAAGCATCTCAGATGAAGGACAAGTTGATGCGCATGGCGGCAGACTTCGACAACTTCCGCAAGCGCTCACGGCGAGAGGTGGCCGACGCCGAAAAGAAGGGTCGGGATAGCCTCCTGAACGATCTGCTTCCGGTGTTTGACAATTTGGAGCGCGCGACGGCCCATGCACAGACGAGTTCGGACGATTCTGGCGCAGGCGTGAAAGGACTGGTGGATGGCATCACCTTAGTCATGAAGCAATTTCGTGATGCTCTTGGGCGCTTAGGGATCGAGCGCGTGGAGTCGCTCGGTCAGCCCTTCGACCCAAGCATGCATGAAGCCATCCAGCATCTAGAAACCGCTGATTTCCCTCCCGGCTGCATCGCAGCCGAGGTTCAACCAGGCTACCGGCAAGGAGACCGCCTCGTCCGTCCCGCGATGGTCGTCGTTGCAAAAGCACCTATTGCCCCCCCTCTTGAACGAGAGGACGACGCTTCCGAAAACAGACAGGGCGGCGCTTCCGAAAACAGACAGGGCGGCGCTTCCGACGACAGACAAGACGGCGCTTCCGACGACAGACAGGGCGATCCTGACAAAAAGGGCGAAGAAAATTGACTGTTTGGAGTCCAATCCAGCGCAATCTTCGCTAAGGTGCCTCGACGATGAGCAAGATCATCGGGATCGATCTAGGTACGACCAACTCCTGCGTGTGCGTATTGGAGGGGACGAATGCTCAGGGTAAACCTGAGATTGTCGTCATCCCCAACGCCGAAGGTGCGCGTACGACTCCAAGCGTGGTCGCCTTTACGGAATCCGGGAACCGACTCGTAGGGCAAGTGGCCAAACGTCAGGCCACGACCAATCCCGCGCGCACCATCACCGCAGTCAAACGACTGATGGGGCAGAAGATGGACGCGCAAGAAGTCATCAGTCACCAGCAGACCGCGACTTACAACGTCGTGCCGGGACCGGGTAACGACGCTTGGGTCAGCGTGGATGAGGGGCAGAAGATGTCCCCCCCAGAAGTCTCCAGCTTCATCCTCAGCACGATGAAGGAGATCGCGGAAGCGTATCTCGGTCAGGAGGTGTCGGAAGCCATCGTTACGGTCCCCGCCTATTTCGACGACGCCCAGAGGCAGGCAACGAAGGACGCGGGGAGGATCGCCGGCCTCGACGTCAAGCGGATCATCAACGAGGCGACGGCGGCTGCC
>CAYMQT010000053.1:21833-27857 GCA_964392575.1 uncultured Polyangiaceae bacterium | reverse complement strand
GTGATCAAGACACCCGTCCGACTCTTCGCCACCCGGTCGACGAGGGTGAGCGTCTCTCGCATGGGTCGACTCTTGAAAACGACGTCCCGCGCCTTCGGTCGCACGCGCGCCCGAAGGATTGCGTTTTCCGCGAGCAGGTCATGCTTTTCGAAGGCCTTCTCGACCACCGCTAGAAGCTGCTCGTTGTCGAAAGGCTTCGTTATGAAATCATGAGCGCCCCCGCGCATCGCGGCGACTGCATTTTCGACCGTCGAGTGCGCGGTGATCAGGATGACCTGAGACGACATCAATCGTGATTTTGCCGCCGAAAGGACGTCCAGCCCCGATCCATCAGGCATGGAGAGATCCGTCAGGATGACGGGATACGGTGTCGGGGCGCTTGAAATGGCGTCGAGCGCCTCTTTCACCCCCGCGCAGGTCGTGACCAGGTACCCCTCCCTTTTCAACAGGATTCCGAGGGTTTGGCGCAGGGAGGGCTCGTCATCGACAAGCAAGAGCGAGGGCTCGAGAGAGCGGAGAGTCATTGGACTCACCATAGCAGGAGCCGTACGCTATGGTCATACATGCTTATTCACTGGACCAGGAAAAATGGGCCGCGCATTTTCGCCCTTATGGCCCTACCCTTGGCGCTCGCCCAGGGGGCATGCGGAGCCGCCGCAGGAAGCAACTCCCCTGACGCGTCAGAAGAGGACGCCGGCGACGGGGACGCCCCCCCCGCAAACAGCTCCATCGAGTTTTCTCCGTCTGACACGCTGACGCTCGGTCCTGGGGAGACGGCTCAGCTTTCCGTGATCGTCGAACCAGCCCGCCGCCAATCGGTCTCCTTTGAGATCTTGGGGGAGTTCAGTGGTGCTTCTGAAGGGGGCTCCGCGCGCTTCGACGGGTTCTTGCTTCAGGGAGTGGCCCGAGTCGGCAGTGACGGTCGCGCGACCACGGAACTCAAAGCGCCCAGCCAACCGGCCACGTTCGTCGTCCGTGCCTCCTTGAGCGACGGTACGGAGGCGCGGCGAGCGGTCTCTGTCAGCTCCCAGGGCTACGGGAGCTTGCGTGTCGTCCCGGTCTACGCGGGCAGTCGGAAAATCGACAAGTGGATCGCTTCGGCAAGGGCCGGCGTGACGTGCGAACAGCTCGAGGGCTTCTTCACGGACGGCCCTTTGAGCGCCCAAGGAGCGAAAGACGCAACCGTCGAGGATGTGCCCTCGGGCCCTCCCATCGCTGTCACCCTCCGTGGCGATGAACTTGTTTCCGGATGCACCACGTATACAAACCTCGGCCCAGACCAGGAAGCGGAGGTCAAGGTGACGGTCACAGACCGACCGCTCAACATCAGCGAAGGAACGTTGGAACTCTCTCTCAGTGTCGAGTCCACGACGGATGAATTCGCGCTCCACCTCGAACAAGCCATTGAAGTGGGCGTCACCTCACTTCTGGGAGCAGGGGGCGACGATGCCGAAGCTCTGCTCCTATGGATGGCCGAGACCGTAGACGCAAGCGAAAAATCAGACTTCCAAGAGGCCGTCGCTGAGTTCGCCCTGCGCGAAGTCGTCGCGCAGAGCTGGAAAGGAAAACAACCCCTGAGTGACACCCTCAGATCCGTTCTCTCGACCGCCGCCAATACGATCCCCGGCGAAGACACCTTCCTGGGAGAGCTGGAGTTGAGCGCGGGGAGCGCGACGTTCTACTTGTCGTCCGCGGCGGGCATTCCTACAGCCTTGAGCGGATTTTTCGGAGGAGCGGTGTGGAAAGTCTCAGCCGAGTCTCTGGATGAGGTGGTCATGAGCGGTTCGCTCACCTACGAGCCCCTCAGGTGGCTCTTCGCCATCGCAAACGTGCAAAAGGATATTGCCGACATGCACAGTACCGATGTGCACAGTGATCGCCCGGGGACTAAGCTCAAAGAAGCCGCTCGATGCGCAGACCTCGCTAGCGCCATCGTCGCCGCCGTCGATGGCGCCACTCATAGCGATTGCGCCGAAGCGTGCCTCGTGGCCGTCTGCGAAGGAGCGGTGCTCGGAGCTTGGGATCGCGTGAACGGAGCCGGCAACGATCTTTTGACTTCGCTGATGATCGGGGTGAGCGGCAATGCTCTCGTCAGTGGAAAAGCACGGATCCAAAGCCTCGACGGTTCGTGGGTGGGCCGCCTCGGAGGAAGTGGCTCTTCGATCAAAGGCCCGATGAGCGCTCAAGCCCTAGAAATTCCCTAGACCTAGGTTCTGTTGAGGCACCGACCCTCCGGCCTGAAACTGAGTCTCGCGCGCGTGGCCAAAGCACGCAAGTTGCACACCGTAAGTTGTAGTTAGTTTTCAAATACTTAACAGACGGTCGAGCGGTTGAAATCGCGTCTGTTCCCAGAGTATGCTCGGGGGCGCCTGTCGGTCCGATGGGCGAACTTTCGCTCCCCAGAGAACCCACGTGTCCTCCGCCCGCTTTCTCCACGTCCACTCTCTCTGCGTCCGCTCTCTCCGCGCCCGTTGTTCCTTTCATGGTCGCTCGGAAGCGACGAGCAAAGGAGTGGACCTGTGAATCGGGAGAAGAACACAGGAGGGATCGACCCTGACGCCCTGGAGCCGACTATCGATTTGGATCTGAAGACTCAGAAGCAGATCTTGCTTCTCGAAGCGCGTCTCGCCACCGACGACTACTACCAGCTTCTCGGGATCTCACGGAGGGCCGAGAAGAAGGAAATCCGAAGCGCTTACTTCGACTGCATGAATCGCTACCATGCAGACAAATTCTTCGGGAAAAATCTGGGCGCCTTCCCCCCTAGGATGCAAAAGATCGTCACGGCCCTCACGAAAGCGAGCGACGTTCTCAGCAGAAACAAAACTCGCGCAGAGTATGACCACTATCTAGATGTCCGCGAGAAGACTCTCGGAGCACGTCACTCCGTAGCGCCGAAACCTTTGGATTCGGAGCAACCTGAGGCCGACCTGGCTGATTTTGGGCCGAATGACCAAGGAAACATCAACGTCATTCCCAAAGCACCACGAACCCCCGATCTCGGAATTGAGTTTCCCGCAGATCCGCTCCCGCCGCTGGGCGTGGCCATCTCTGAGCGCGCGCCTCAGAGTAGCAATCCGACGCCCACCAAGTCTTCCCGCTCGGATGCGGCAAGACGCATGCTCGCGCGAAAAATGGGCCGAAAATCCCCCGTCGCTCCCGCTGCTGCCTCAGCCAAAGCGAGCCCAGAACAGGTGAAGCAGGCCGTGAGTGCGAACCTCAAGGCTCGCTATGATGCTCGAAAGAGTGCCGACAAAAACCGCTCGCAGAAGTACGTCGAGCAGGCGGAGGCGGCTAAAGCCTCGGGCGACTGGGCCAGCGCGGTCGGAGCCCTGAGGCTTGCCGTCGAGCTAGACCCCGAAAAGCCACAGCTTAGACAAATGCTCGAACGCTTCCAGGACGAGGCCGACCGAGCTCTGGCGCCGAAGTTCGCGGAACAAGCCAGGTACGAGGAGAAAGAGGGCCTGTATGATCGTGCCGCCCGGTCCTATGAACGGGCGGCACGCGGAAAGCAGTCCCCCGAACTCTTTCATACCGGCGCCAAATGCCTGCTAAAATTGGGGAATTTGCCGGATTTCGAGGCACGAAAGGCGGTGGAGCTCGCCCGGCAGGCCGTCGGCTTAGATAACCAGCAGCCAGACTATCGCGTTACCCTCGCAAGGGCCTATGATGTAGCTGGAATGAGAACGAGCGCTGTCGGGGAACTCCGACGAGCGCTGGAAATCGCTCCGGGCCACAACGATGCGAAGGAACTCTATAAATCACTCAAGTGACCACCGCCGTACAAATCACTGAAGTGACTACCGCCGTTCGCCCGAGGGGGGTGGGGAACATCACCTGCCAGCGAGCGCAAATTGCGAAGCGCAAACGGTGGACTGTGGACGGCTCCTAACGCGCGACCAGGCATCTTTGACCTAGCCAAAACCAGGGCCTCCGGACAACACATCGTCACCAATAAAGGACAAACAGGGATAAACATGGAACGAGTCATCGGTATTGACTTGGGAACGACAAACTCCTGTGTCTCGATTCTTGAGTCGAACACAGCGACGGTGATCCCGAATCGCGGGGGCTACAAGACGACCCCCAGCATCGTCGCAGTCACTGAGGCGGGGAAACGCCTCGTTGGTCATATTGCAAAACGCCAAGCCATCACCAACGCGGAAAATACCGTGCACGCCGCGAAGCGTTTGATCGGCCGAAAATGGGAGTCACCCCAGGTCAAAAATGCGCTCTTGACCTCCAGCTACCACATCGTGGAAGGCCCCCACGATGACGTCCGCATCCAGCTCCGCGGCAAGCAATTCTCCGTCTCTGAAATCAGCTCCATGATCTTGCAGGAAATGAAGCTGGTGGCGGACGAATTTGTCGGAGAAAGCGTCACCAAGGCGGTCATCACCGTCCCCGCCTACTTCAATGACAATCAGCGTCAGGCCACCAAAGACGCCGGAGCGATCGCCGGTCTCGATGTCATCCGCATCATCAACGAACCGACCGCTGCGGCCCTTGCCTACGGGTTCGGCAAGAACATCGACAAGACCGTTGCCGTGTTCGACCTCGGCGGCGGCACCTTCGATATTTCGATTCTGGAGATCGGTTCACAAGGAGTCTTCAAGGTCATCGCCACGACGGGCGACACCTTCTTGGGTGGGGAAGATTTCGACGCCCGCATCATCGACTGGCTCGTGGAAACCTTCCATGCCGAGCACGGCCTCGATTTACGCGAGGATCGAATGGCGCTTCAGCGCCTACGCGACGCGGCAGAAAAGGCCAAGTGTGAACTCTCCAGCATGCCTGAGGCGGAGATCAACCTGCCCTTCATCATCTCCACTACCGGCAACGAGGCGCTTCACCTTCAGACGAGCCTCTCCCGACAGAAGCTGGAAGCACTGACTTTGGATCTCGTCGAGCGGACCGTCGAGATCAGTCGTCAAGCTCTGGAAGATGCCCAGCTCGACCATGATGAGATCGAAGAAGTTCTTCTCGTGGGCGGCATGACCAGGATGCCCGCGATCCAGCACGCGGTCAAAGACTTCTTCCGCCGAGAACCCAACCGCGGCGTTCACCCAGACGAAGTGGTGGCCATGGGGGCGGCGATCCAAGGCGCCGCTCTCGTCGAAGACTCACGCGAAATGCTGCTGCTCGACGTGACCCCCCATGCCCTAGGCATCATGACCTTCGGCAGCCATTTCGAGGAGCTCATCCCCGCCAACACGACGGTGCCGACGAGCATGGGCAAAACCTTCACGACCAGCCGCGACAATCAAACCGCGGTCAAGATCATCGTCATGCAAGGGGACAACGAGCGTGCAGAAGAGAATGAACTCCTTGGGGAGTTCATCTTGACCGGTCTTCGCCGAGCGCCGAAAGGTGAGGTCGAGCTTGAAGTCACCTTTGAGATCAACACAGATGGTATCGTAAGCGTCAGCGCGAAGGACCTCGAAACCAATCAGACCCAGGCCATCCAGGTCACTGCCTCCTCCGGCCTCACACCCGATGAAATTCGGCAGATGGCTGATGAAGCCAAAGACTTCATGGTGGAGCGCAAGACGGATGAAGCTTTCGAGGGCGCCAAGCAGCGAGCAGAAACTCTCATTGCCGGTA
Source organism: uncultured Polyangiaceae bacterium (assembly GCA_964392575.1). Taxonomy (GTDB): domain Bacteria; phylum Myxococcota_A; class Polyangia; order Polyangiales; family Polyangiaceae; genus NIC37A-2. Next base: position 22,253 of record CAYMQT010000053.1, on the reverse strand, counting down.
TCGAGGGCATGTTCGCAGAAGTAGAAAACGCAGTCGGAGGAGCAGACTTCGGTCGCGACTCGATTGAAAAGGCAAGAAGTACGGTGGCATCTGCTCGCGCAGCCATTAAGAGCAGCAATGTGGCCAGCGTCCGAGAACAGATTTCGCACCTTGAGCGTGCCGATAAAATGTTCCGCGGTGTCGTAGCTCGCAGTTAGGAAGTCACACGAAAATTCATGGCATCAAGCCGACGACCACGTATGTCTTTGCCCCCTGAGCTGGGAGCTATCGACCTAGGATGGGGAGCTGACGAACAACCGACCGTCGCTCGCCCCAGTCGGATGCCTACGTCACCCATTCGTCCCGCAATACCCACGGAACCCGTAGGTGGTGAAGCGCCGCTCCCCCCAGGACTCATGCCAGATCTCGCCGAGCGCGAGC
>CAYMQT010000053.1:0-21823 GCA_964392575.1 uncultured Polyangiaceae bacterium | reverse complement strand
CAGTTGCTCGCGCTCGGCGAGCAACTGTTCGATGAACGGATCACGACGATTCCTGAGATCCCGCCCGACGAGTATGCCCGCCGGATGATGGCCGCACCCGGCATCGCCGAGGCCATCACAGAGGCGCCGGAAGCACCCACCAATGCTGATTTCGAGCTTGATTTTGGTACCACTCAAGGTCCGAGCGACGCACCTACGGACGCTCCGCCTGGAGACAACCTGAGCTCCCTCGGGCACCTCCCGCCGGTCTCGAATCTTGGCGTCAGTCTCGATCTGAGCAAGAGCCCCTCGGAGGTACCAGCTCCTCCGCTCTCGCACCCGCGCCGCTCATCGCCGACGTTTTCTGGCCGCTTCGAGTCCGCGCAGGCAGGAGCGAGTCCGGAACAAGGCATGAAGGACAAGTTTGCGATGGGAGATTTCTCCGGAGCTCTCGAAATCGCCGAGGCGCTCCTTTCCAAACACCCCGCTCACCCGGAAGCTTCCGGCCTCGCCAACAAATGTCGCGAGGTGTTGCAGGACATGTTTGCGTCACGCATCGGCGACCTGCACTCGACACCAAACATCGTCATGACGCCGGATCAGATCCGATGGCTCTCTCTGGATCATCGCGCGGGATTCTTGCTCTCGATGGTCGACGGCATCTCATCCATCGAAGATCTGCTCGACATCTCCGGCATGAAGCGCCTGGACGCGCTTCGAATCATCTGCACCTTGCTCGACCAAAAGGTCATCTCCCTCAGCTGAGGCAGCTCACCTACGGTCATGTTCGGCTTTGGTCTTGCTGAGGTCCTTCTGCCGTTTTGGCTTTTGGGACAAACCTCGAATTCGCCTCCACCATCGTTGCAGACGGGCCCGGAGCGAGCCATCGCGAGCTACACCCTGTCCGCCAAGCTCGACGAGAAGGAGCACCGCATCGAAGGAGAAGGGCGCATCTCTTTCTTGAATGCGTCGACGAAGCCGGTCGCGCGCCTCTATTTTCACCTGTACCTCAACGCCTTCGAAAACACGGAAACTCTGTTCTTGAGAAGCGGCGACAACAGAAGCGGCGCCAAGCTGGGCCGTCCGGGCTTCATCTCCATCTCCAGCCTGACGAGCCCGGACTTTCCAGGTGTGAACCTTTGGGACGAGGCCAGCGCGCACAGTCCCGGCGACCCCAAAGACAGAACCGACATCTACGTTCCCCTCCCGCGTCCCCTTCCCGTCGGTGAAACGCTCGAACTCGACGTGAGTTTCGTCTCGCAGTTGCCCGAGGCAGTCGAACGCACGGGATATGTGGGCGACTTCCATCTTGTCGCGCAATGGTATCCCAAGCTCGCCAAACACGAACCCGACGGCCATTTCGAGCACTTCTCGTTTCACCCAGCGGCCGAATTTTACGCCGACTTCGGCGACTATCGGGTCACGCTCGACGTGCCGGAAAACTACCAAGTCGGCACTACGGGGACGCTCACAAAAGCGCCCGCTCTCGCACATGGTCGAACTCGTTGGATCGCTTTTGCCGCGGGGGTTCATGATTTTGCCTGGGTAGCGGCCCGAGAGCTGGAAGTAGAAGAACGTCAGCTCGGCCCAGTCTCGGTGCGGGTGCTGACCCCTCCGAATACGACCGTCGTCAAAAAGAAAACTTGGTCCACGCTCGATTCAGCCCTCCGGAATCTGGGGGAGCACTATGGCCCGTATCCGTATTCGACCTTGACCGTGGTTCATCCCCCGAAACGCGCGATGCGCACGGGCGGCATGGAATACCCGTCACTGATCACCACTGGTGGCAGCGAAATCACTTCACGGCTCAACGTCCGCAGTATCGAGCTCATCGTCGTACACGAACTCGCGCACCAATGGTTTCAGTCGGCCCTGGCTTCCAATGAAGCGCGCTTTCCCTTTCTGGATGAAGGACTGACCTCTTACGCGGAATGGCGGTACCTCGACGAGGTTTTTGGGGAAGCATCCGTGGCAGATCTCCCGTTCTTCCCGGTGTCTCGGCTCCCGCCTCTGCGCATGGTGCAGGGCCGGCGCTCTACCAGACAAGCGATCTCGACCGCAGCTCGGGACTTTCACTCTTTCTCAAGTCTTGCGCGAATCGTCTACAGCAGGACTCCACTTTGTCTTGAAACCCTGAGACGTGTCTATTCCGCCGAAAAGGTAGACCAAGCGCTCAAGGCGTACGCCCATAAGTACCGGTTCCTCCATCCCAAACCGGAAGATCTCTACTCCACCCTCGAAGAGTACCTCGGCTCTGAGGCGCGTGAGATCACCCAGACCATGTTCGAGAAAAACGGCTGGGTGGACTTTCAGGTGACCGGGATTCAGACCGAGCGGAAGTCCTCCGGGTACCGGACCACCGTGTCCGTTTCCCGCCGCGGATCCCTGCAATTTCCTGTCACGGTGCGCCTCGGTCTTCAAAACGGGAAGACGCTCGATCGCAGTATTGAGTTCAACCGCGGTCTCGATTTCGACCGCGGTCTCGATGCTGCCAAGAAGAAGTGGACGCTCACTTTTGACCACTCAAGTCCCGTTTCCTTCGCGGAAGTGGATCCAAACCGCAACATCATCATCGATGAAAACCTGATCAACAATAGACTCCGCCTAGACAAGCTGCACTCATCCCTCGACGCCTCACAAGGCTTTGGTTCGGCAGTCTTTGGTTTGCGGGGTTTTGGCGCGTTTGCGACTTCGCTCTTGGCTTTCCTCCTCGCGGTGCTGTCACCGTGAGCGATCTCTACCGACGAGCCCGGGGAGCGTTCCTCTGGTTCTTTCTCGCGCACATGATCCTCGCCTCGTTGATTTCTGCGCCCCTCCTTCCTCTGCATGATCTGCTCGCGGGGCGCCCGCTCATGGGGGACGGTGGTGTTCTTCTGGGAGACCTTCTGAGCCGCGAGATCAAAGCCGTCCGCTCGGCCCTCATGGGCAGTCTTCTCGGTGTCTTGACGGCGCTTGTCGTCCTCTTCGTGGCGCGCTTCTTCCTGATGAAGAAAGTGATCCTGCGCGGCGGCGGTTTTGAAACGCGGCATCCGTCCTTCCTCTCTTTTCTGGGGCTCAGCGCTCTCCTGAGTCTTGCTCCTCTCTTGATGCTCGCTCTCTTCGGTTATGGCGTGTTTCGCGAAACAGAATTTCAAGACGGAGCGCTCTCTCCTTTCGGGGCGTTTCGCATGGCCCTTTACGCTTTGACGGCAGGGATAGCGGGACTTTCTCTGAGCCTGCTCTTGGAGCTGGGGCGCGTCAGCCTGTTCTTCTCGCCTCACGGTGAAAATCCCCTGCGCTCTCGGCTACGCTTGCTTCAAGAAGCCCTGCGCGTGCATTTTCTGAGCCTCTTCTTCAGCCGGAGTGCGCGCGGAGTGATCACGCTCCTGGCGAGCTTTGCCGCTGCTTGGGCCCTCAGCAAAAATACCACTCCCGGGGGCGACTGGTTCCTGGCGGCGCTTGTCCTGCTGTCGACGGGAGTCACGCTGCTCTCGGAAGTCATCTGGATCGACTATGCGGCCCGCGTCCTTGAGAGCAAACTCCCCGCTAAGATCATGCAGTCAGAGCTTGACGATAGATCTGCACATGGCGGCGAGCCGACCGATCCCAGCCAAGATCCTGTCTCATGACACGAGAAAGAAGTCGGGGGAAATTCTCAGAGTGATACACGGAGGTCATCCGCGCCGCCACCGTCACAAGGGCGCGCTGGGTGAGTGAATCAAACAGGAGGCCCGTCCCTGTGCGAAGCTCTGCGTCGCAATCCACGATGATGTCGGGCAAGGAGTCGATACGCGGCGCCACGGGAATGGCGCCGTAGCGGGCCGCCTTCAACAAGCGCTGCCCGGACGGATCCTTCTTTTCGATGCTCAAGTAGAAGTCGGCCGCTGCAAGTAAACGCCGCTGCAAAACCGCGCTCGCGTCCTTCACCCAGCAGAACTGTCCAGACAGAGGGGCAAAGAGTTCTTCGTACTCGGAAGGCTGAGCCTTGCGGGTCGAAAAAATGACGCTCACCTCGTTGCGAATCATCTTGGGGAGCGCATGCAGAAGCACCTCCACAGCACTGACGTCCCCTGCACCTTGCTCAACCAAAACGAGAGGCCTTGCCGCGTCAAAATCGATTCCCAGATCCGAGACGACTTGCTGCTTGTTTCGTCCCTTGTTCTCGGGATGCGGCCCGTCGTAGCGGCTCAAAAGAGCCGCGTCGGTGGCCGGATTGAAGAGCGCCTGGTCCACGCCCTCTCGTACACCGACCAAGCTGGCGGCCTGAAACGCACGCGCTAAGGCCCCATGACGCTCGGGCGCCCGGAGCGCGCGACAGTAGGAGTCCGAAGGTGTCACAATGGCGTCGGCCGCACTGACGAGCCCCTTCAGGAGGCATAGACCGTCTCCACTTCCGAAACCTTGTGGGCCCACTCGATCCTCGGAAATCCCGAGCTCCGCCCTTTCAGAGAGGGGAAACTGACCGGCGTTGTCCGCGTCGTGAACCGTGAGGATCTTACCCAGATCTTCCAGACCGGCCTCCGTCACCTTCAAGAGCGCGAGACCTGCTCCCGCGTCGTGGCAATGAACCACATCGAAGGGATTTCCTTGGTCGATCTGCTTTTCTACATAGGCAAGCACGGCAGAGGAAAATGCGCCGAGCGCGCGAGCTTGCTCGCCCTGAGACTGCTCCTCCTGAAAGGCGGCCCCCGCGATCTCGGCCAAAACCAACTTCACGCCGCTCGACAGGACCGCATCGAAGAGAACCGCCTGGCGGCCGCCGGCCAGAGGGAGAGGGCTTAACTGCCGGGCGTACAACAGGCCCGACTCCTCGTAGTCAGCCATGCGCGGAACGAGCACCGTGACCTCGTGGCCGAGCAGACGAAGGGCCTTCGAGAGGCCCGAAACAGCCTCCCCAGCCGGGGAGGTTTCAAAATACGGCGCGTACGAAAGCGCGACAAGAAGTACATTCATGGGCACCGGCCCTCTACCACAGGCTTCCGCGTCCGACACACCCACAGAAAAGTCCGGGAGATTGCGCCCTTTCTGCCCTCCCCGGGCGTCTCCGTCTCGACACGACGAGTGGGTTTCGCCTTCTTTTGGCCGGGCGAGGGTGCTAGTAGCGAACGGAATCAAAGAGGTTCCCCTCGGAGTGCGCGATGAATGAGTTGATCCAAAAAGCAGCCGTCCTGCATGAAGCGCTGCCCTACATCCAACGCTTCCAAGGGCGGGTGTTCGTCGTCAAGTACGGCGGACACGCCATGAGCGACGATGCCCTGAAAAAGTCCTTCGCCAAAGACGTCTGCATTCTTCGTTACGTCGGGATCCCAGTCGTTGTCGTGCATGGGGGAGGACCACAGATCAACAAGACGCTCAAACAACTTGGCATCGAGTCGACCTTCCGCGGTGGACAGCGGGTGACCGATGACGCCACCATGGACGTGGTTGAAATGGTCCTCGGTGGACAGGTCAATTCCGAGATCGTTGGCTTGATTTCTGAATTCGGCGGACGAGCCGTGGGCCTCTCAGGAAAAGACGCTCATCTCATCACCGCCTCGCGTCTCGCGCATGTCGAAACCAAAGACGGGGAGAGCATTTCCCACGATCTAGGTCGCGTGGGAAAAATCGACGAGATCCGACCCCAACTCCTGGAGGACCTGATTTCCCGAGGCTACATTCCGGTCGTCGCTCCCATTGCCCGGTCACTCGACGGCGAGGCGCTCAATGTCAATGCTGACACCGCCGCCGGCCGGATTGCGGCCTCCCTCAAGGCCGCCAAGTTCATGCTCATGACGGACGTCGAAGGAGTGAAAGACGCCGACGGCAATCTGATCCGCTCACTGCGGGCGCGCGAGGCCCACGCGATGATTGAAACGGGAGTCATCAGCGGCGGCATGATTCCCAAGGTGGAGTGCGCTCTGGAAGCCGTCGATGGGGGGGTGGAAAAGTGCCACATCGTGGACGGTAGGCGTCTTCATGCCCTCCTGCTTGAAATCTTCACGGACGAAGGCATCGGATCCGAGATCCAAAAGGTAAAGGACTGACCGTTTGAAGGAACCGCAGTCTTCCCGCGACGGAGGGAGCGCTGCTCCCTCAAAACAGACGATGAACGACCCAGACGAGGAGGAACCCGAGCGACCGGAAGGAGTGCCCCCAGATGCCATTTTGAGGGTTGTCCGTGTACCGGTGGAGTACCACGGCATGCGCCTCGACCGGTTTCTCAGCCATCAACTCCGGTCGACGAGCCGCACGCGGGCGCAGGCGATCGTCGACGCCTCAGCCTACACTCGGGACGGTCGACGCATGCGCGCCTCCGAACGCGTCAAGGGAGAAACCGAGGTCGTGCTCTGGCGACCGGCCCTCGATGAAGGTCCTCCTCCCGAAGAAGTAGCGACCCTCTACGAAGACGAACATCTGCTCGTCGTCGACAAGCCCCCGCTGATGACCGTACACCCCACAGCCCGTCATCACAGGCACACGGTCATCAAACTCCTCGAAGAGAGACGACCCGGACAATTTCTCTCCCTCATCCACCGCCTCGATCGAGAGACGAGCGGCGTCTTGCTCCTGGCCAAGACCCCAGAAGCAGCGAGCGCCTTCAAGACCGCTCTGGAGAAACGATCCCTCAGGGCGGCCCGTCGGGCGGAACGAGGGGATCCAGTCGACGCTCAAGCCGAAAAAACCTACGTCGCGCTCACTTGGGGAGTGCCGCCCGCGGGACTCGTGACCGAACCGCTCACGGCAGATCCCAGCCCCCTGCGCGTAAAAATGAGCATCGCCCCGTCCGGGACAGGCCTGGCGGCGAGGACAGGAATTGAAGTCATCGATCAAGCCGACGGATACGCGCTCGTGCGCTGTCAGCTCCACACCGGCCGCCAACACCAAATCCGTGTCCACCTCGCCCACCTCGGAACTCCGATCGTCGGCGACAAACTCTACGGCCCCGACGAAATGCTCCTGGCTCGGGGCGCCGATGGAGAACTGACAGAAGAAGACCTGGTCCTTCTGGAACTGCCTCGCCATGCTCTCCACGCTGCGATCTATCGCCTCCCTCACGCGGTCTTGGGAGGACATTGCACTTTCCTTTCACCTCTTCCCAGCGATCTTGCGGACTTCTGGCAGAAGAAAAGTGGTCGACCAATTCCAGCAAACCTCTTGTCGTCAGCACAGCCTGACGAGCAGCCCGACAGCGGCGAGCAGCCCGACTGTAGCGACTTTTGAGAGCCAGGCCGGAGACGAAATGTCTGCGCGTTGACGGATCGGAATCCAGAAGATACCAGCAACTTCGTCATGCCCATTCGCCGCGCACTCCTGTCCGTCTCCGATAAAACTGGCCTCGTGAGCTTCGCTCGCGCGCTCTCAGACCGCGGAGTCGAGCTGCTTTCAACGGGTGGAACTTATCAGTCGCTCCAGCAAGCGGGGATCCCTGTCATCGCCGTCGATGACTACACCGGCTCACCGGAAGTGATGGCGGGACGAGTCAAAACGCTCCACCCCAAGATCCACGGGGGCATTTTAGCGCGGGAAGGTACTGATGAAGCAGATCTCGAGCGGCTGGGTGCCGGCTTCATCGACCTCGTCGTCGTCAATCTATACCCCTTTGAGCAGACTCTGAAGAATCCGGACTCCACCTTCGCAGAGCTGATCGAAAAGATCGATATCGGAGGACCCAGCATGGTGCGCAGCGCCGCCAAGAATCACTCACGGGTGGGCGTCGTGTGCGATCCTTCCGATTATGGACCTGTCCTTGAAGAAATGGAGACTACGGGTGATCTCTCGGATTTGACCAGGCAGAAGCTAGCCGGCAAGGCTTTCGCGCAGACGGCCGCCTACGACGCTGCCATCAGTGGATGGCTCACCGGTCGCGGCGAGGAAGATGGATTCCCGCAGGCGCTCACCATGCCCCTCCGCAAAGGGTACAGTCTGCGCTACGGAGAAAACCCGCATCAGAAGGCGGCGTTCTACGTCGAGCACGACGCGGTTCCTGGATCTCTGGCTCTGGCCGAAAGCCTGGGAACCGGAGCCAAAGAACTCAGCTTCAACAACTTGGTGGACGCCAGTGCCGCGCTCGAGGCCGTGCGCGAACTCGTCGCTCCTGGTGCAGTCGTGATCAAACACGCCTGTCCCTGCGGCGCCGCCACCGCAAATACGCTTGAAAAAGCGTACCTGGCCGCTCGTGAAGCAGATCCCGTGAGCGCCTTCGGTGGCATCGTCGCCGTCAACCGAAAGGTGGACGTGCCTACGGCACAGTTGCTCGCCGAAACCTTCCTCGAATGCGTCATCGCGCCCAGCTTTTCAGAAGAGGCCCTCGAAATTCTGAGAAGCAAAAAGAATCTCCGCCTCCTCGCCACCGGCGAGTGGCTGGGCCCTCAGCATGACGCCTACTACGCCAAGGGGATCGGCGGCGGCTATGTGGTTCAACAGAGAGACGCAACGGCGGCCGGTGAGGTCAAAAGCGGCACCGTGGTCACGACGCGGGCCCCGGATGAGTCTACCCTGCTAGCGCTTGAGTTCGCCTGGGCCATTTGCAAGCACGTCAGGAGCAACGCCATTTTGCTGGCTCGCGAAGTGACGCAAGGAGTCTTCGCCACCGTGGGCATTGGGGGCGGTCAGACGGCGCGAGTGAACGCCGTGAAAATCGCCTGCGAGCAAGCGGGTGAACTTGCCAAAGGTGCTGTGATGGCTTCCGATGCGTTCTTCCCCTTCCCTGACGGGATCGAAGTAGCGGCCGCCGCAGGTGTTCGCGCGGTGGCTCAACCCGGGGGCAGCAAGAAGGATGATGAAGTGGTCGCGCGGGCCAACGAGCTCGAAATGACGATGGTCATGACCGGCCATCGCCACTTCCGGCACTGAGCGCACCGCACCCCGCCAAAATCAACCGCACCCCATCAAAATCACCTGTTCAGTATCTGAACTGAACAGCCGGCAAGCGGTCTTGAGCGCTCATGACCTCGGCGCTTCGGTAATCGCTCATGCATGCCGACGTCCAAGCGGCTGAAATGATTGGACCTCTTGTCAATCGACAAGAATCCCTTGTTTTTACCTGTCTGAGTGCCTAGGTGCCCAGAAGTACATCAACAAGTTCTTCCACAAAGTTGGCCAGCAAAGACCGCACATGTCATCCGGTTCATGCGCGGTCGGAAAGCCGCAGAGGAGGCATGATGAACGATCAATCAGACTTTCAGGCCACCGCAAAGACCATCGACGAAGGCGACGCACTTCCGTCCGGAATGTACCCCGGTCCAAAGAGTGTCACCCCAGACCGGCGGAAAGCGGAAAAGCCTACACACTACAAGGTGATTTGCATTTCGATGTACACCAAGGACCTCAAGCGACTCGACGAGATGGTCGATGCTCTCAAGGCCAAGGGAATGACGAAGGCAAATCGTAGCGCCTTAATCCGCTACGCGCTCAGCGAAGTGGATCTGGACCAGGTCCCTCAGGGGATTTAACCACAGACCCAGGCTCGCTCGCTCTCGCTCGTAGAAACAAGCAGCCACTCGATGAGACCCCGCAGGCCTATAGCCTCGCGGGTTTTCTCGTTTTTGAATCATCACCATGATCCCCAGCCAAAGACCGAGCGCCCCCGAACTCGCCCGTCGACTCTCCATTTCCGAGTCCGCCGCGGATCTCTTCCTTGCGAGCGATGTGCTTGACTTGCACGTCGAGTCCTACAGCTTCTATCGCTCCTTCGGCTATGATCTCACGCGAGCGCATGACAAAGGCCTCCACGGTGCGCTATTCGTAGGACAGGCCGATCTCCCGCGCCTGATCGAAACAGGCCTGACCGGAGCAACCTGGGTCATCTCGGCCAATCCCTTAAGGCCCCCAGAAGACCGCGCGCGCAGCTTTCGCGCCATGCTCGCGGAGTTGACCGGGCTGCTCACCACCTCAGGACAGAATGCTCGCCTGGTCCGAAACACCTCCGAGTACCGGCTCGCTCGGGCGGAAGGAGACTTTGCGTGCTTTCTGGGCGTACAGGGGGCCAGTGCCTTTCCCCACGACCCCGGTTGTCTGAAAGAGTTCGCAGAAGTCCTTTCGCGGATCACCCTCCTTCATTTGACCAACTCAGCCTTTGGCAAGACCAGTGCTCCTTTGAGCCAGAAAGGCGGGCTGAGCGATCTGGGGCGGGATTTCATCGCCGAGATGAACCAGCTGCGGATCGGCGTCGACCTTGCGCACATCGCTCGGCAAGGATTCTGGGACGCCGTGGAGGCGAGTGATCCGAATGTTCCGCTCCTCGTCTCCCATACCGGCGTCTCGGGCGCCCACGAACATTGGCGCAATTTGGATGATCTTCAGCTCCGCGCCATCGCGAACCGCGGGGGCGTCGTGGGTATCATGTATCACTCGGCTTACCTCGGCGATCCTCTCTTTCGGGGCCGACTCAGTTCCGTCGTCCGTCACATCCAACACGCCCTCAAAGTCATCGGACCAGACCACGTCGCGCTCGGCAGCGACTGGGACGGAGCCATCTGCACCCCCCGCGACATGCCCACCTGCCGAGAACTGCCCCGACTCGTCGCGGCACTGCTCGAAGCCGGGGTTCCCGAAAAAACCGTCGTTCAGATCCTGGGCGCCAACTTCCTCCGTGTGATGCAAGAGCTCCGGGGAGGGCTGGTTTTTTGAGGGAGCAGCGCTCCCTCCGTCAAACATTTATAAGATATAAAACATTCTGAAATGTTTTCGGCACATGGTGTGACCTTGGTAAACATGCTTGAAACCTACGACCGGTGACCGCTCGCTTCATCTTGCACGCAGACATGGACGCCTTTTATGCGTCCGTTGAACAGCGCGACGATCCAAGACTGCGCGGTAAACCCGTGATTGTGGGAGCGAGCAGCCCGCGCGGGGTCGTCTCTGCCGCGAGTTACGAGGCGCGCAAATACGGCGTCCGCTCGGCCATGCCGGGATTCAAGGCGCGCGAACTCTGTCCGCACGGCGAGTTCATCGCGGGTGACATGAAGAAATACGCGGCGGTGAGCCGCCAGATCCATGCCATTTTCTCGGACTTCACCGATCTCATCGAACCTCTCGCCCTCGACGAGGCGTTTTTGGACATCAGCGGAAGTGTGGGACTGCTCGGCTCTCCACGTGACATCGGTCAGGCCATCAAGCGCCGGGTGCGCGACGAACTCGGCCTCGTGGTTTCCGTGGGCATCGGGCCCAACAAACTGGTGGCGAAGATGGCCTGCTCCCAAGGAAAGCCGAACGGACTCTTGTGGATCAGCGAAGACAAGGTCCGTGCGCTGCTCGATCCTCTCCCGATCCGCGCCCTCTTCGGCGTAGGCCCCAAGGCGGAAGAGAAACTGAAGGCGAAAGGAATTGTCACCCTCGGACAGCTGGCTCAGGCGGACGTATCGATGCTCACGGGCGTCATCGGAGATCAAGCTGGCGTCTTGATCGAGCGAGCACAAGGCATCGACGACCGTGCCGTCTCCGGAGAGCGAGTCGCCCAATCCATCGGAGAGGAGGCGACCTTCCCGGACAACGTCAGCGACGAGTCGCGTATCCTTTCCGCCATCGTGGCCCACAGCGAGGAGGTCGCGAGCCGAGCCCGCCGCGCCGGACTTCGGGGGCGAACTGTCGTTTTGAAGGTGAAACTCGCCCGTCGCAAGACCTGGGGCACGCGCGTCGTAGGAAACCATGACCTTTTCCCTGTTTTGAGTCGCCAGACGCGCCTCAGTTCTGCCACTACAGATGCGAGTGAAATTCGGGACACCGCCACGTTCCTCTTTCGCAAGCTCGCTCTCACAGAGCCCGTGCGTTTGATCGGAGTGACTTTGACCGATCTCGAACCCATCCATGATCCGCGTCAGCTGGGCCTCTTTGATCGTCCGCCCTCCCCGGCGCAACTCGCCGGCACAAAGCTCAGCAAAGGGACCGTCAAAGGCACTGGAGAGAAACGTGGAGAAGCCCTCGGTCGAGCCATGGACGCCATTACAAAGAAGTTTGGCGACGGCGTGATCGGTCGGGCTGCCGGAAAAATGGAAAAGGTAACCGCAAGCAACAAGATCAAACACGGAACCTCGCTGAGCGAGGAGAAGCCGCCCGGGTCCAAGGACTAACGTTTGTGGGCTGAAATCAGAGCCAACAGTTCCTCTCGCGTAACCCCGAGCCGCGCAGCGGTCGTCTGCGCCAAGGACGTCTGTGCCACGCCGAAAATGAATTGATAGGTCGGGGCATTCGCCTCATTCAGTTCTACTTGCCGAAAATCTAGGCGGGGGGATTTTTGTTCGCGCAGACGAGCCGCAAAATCCAAGAAATGCGTCGTGATCAGGACCTGGGGGCGCAACTCTTCGAAGAGTTCGAGAACGAGTCCGAAGATGCGCTCCCCTTCAGACGGATTCGTCCCGCTACACAGCTCATCCATGATCACGAGGGATTCCTTGCCACAGGTGGCAAACACTTCCCGGATCCGCGAGAGTTCAAGACCGAGGCGCCCTTCGGATTGATCGGGGAGTGCCCGTTCAATCAGGGAAAGATACATCTGTTTGACCATGGGGATGCGCGCGCTTCGAGCAGGCACAAAGAGGCCTGCTTGAGCCAGGAGTTGCGTGATGGCCAAAGACTGTAGGAGCCGAGTTTTACCGCCCGAATTCGGTCCGGTAAAAATGGTGCTGCACGCCGCGTCCTCGTGCTCGAGATCGCAGGGAATGGCCTTCACCCCGTTGATGACGAGCCACGGGTTGAACAAGCCCAAGAGGCGTCTTTCGCGGCTGCTCGAACCGAGCGGTGTCACTTCCGGCAGAGAAGCCTTGAGGCCAGACTTTTCGCATCTTTCGAGGAAATACATGCCACGTAGATAAAAAGAGAGCGCGTGACTGACCTCCAAAAGTCCCGCCACCGAGACTTCTAGGCTCGTGAACACCTGATCGAGGAGCTGACTCAAAACGTCCTCTTCACTGAAACGGTAGCCACGAAGCAGGGATAAAATGCGCCTAAAAAAGCGCACGAGCGGGCTTCTGGGAAAGCTCTTGTGCTCTGCTTGTTCCGTCCGAACGATATCAAAACGCCGGAGTCGACCGTCCATCCCGACTTGGAGGCGGGTCAAAAGAACGGAGCGACCATCTTCGAACGAAAGCAGTTCCTTCAAACGAAGATAGGCCTCGCTTTGAAACAGATCTGTGACCCAATCCATGGCGCGCGAAAGCGCCGAAGAGCTGGAATTCGTGGCAACGAGAAGGTCTTCAAAGGCGCGAGTGAGGGCGAGCAGGATATCAAGGCGACGCCGGACCCCTAGGCTGCGTGTCTCAAACTGCGAGGACGCACAAAGCGCATCTCTGAAACTTCCAATCGATGCATAGGCGGTCTGAAGGAGAGCCAGGCGTTCTGGCTGTTCTTGCAATTCTAGAAACACCCGCTGGCGGAGTTCGAGATCCGCAGAGTCACAAAGAGGTGAGGTCAGGACCTGAAGAAAGAACGCCCGGGAGGTGTCTCCTTGCGGCGCACGGAGCCCAGGTCGAAATCCCCCATCCACCAGCTCCTCAAGAAACAAATCGCTGGAAAAGCGCGAACGGTCGAAGCTGGACGCTTTCAGCGGCGGCACACAAAGCGAGAGCAGATGCTCTTCCCGCTCTCCGCGCGCGAACCCGAAGGTCAGCGCCTCTTTGAGTTTTGGACTCAAACTGCGATCAAGCGCGACTTGATGGAGGAGCTCCGGAGCGGTCATGATGCGAGCAAGTGAGCGAAAGATGGGGCCCAGCTAAAGCACCCCTCTCTGAGCCGGGGCCAATGTCAGCTCAGATTTCGAGGGAATCGAGGTCGATGGTCTCCTCCTCGTCGATCGCATCCAAATCTTCTTCGACCTCCAAGGACTCGCTCTCTTCCTCTTCCCCTTGCGGAGCCGGCGCCGCAACAACCGTCAGCTTGGCTCTGCCGCGTACCTTGGGGTCGAGTTCTTCGGCAGAAATCTGGGGGAGTCTTCGCTTACCCACGGGACCCTCATCGACATAGTCCCTCAGGGTCTCCATATCCGACAGAGCTTCCAGCTTTGCCAAAGCCTTCACCTCGACTTGTCGAATGCGCTCGCGAGTCAGGTTCATGATGGCCCCGACGTCTTCGAGAGTGGTTCCGCCATGATCGGCAATATCAAGGGCGCAGGACTCATTCAGATCCCACACCTCCAGATCGGGAAAGTTCAGCTTGATAGCCCCGGTACGCGGCGACACGTCCACATAGAGATGATGCTTGCAGGAGATGTACGGGCAGGGTCGAGGACCACCCTTGCAGTCGGCGCGGGTGCGAGGCTTCCAGTAGTCCGTCTCGGGATAGAGAAGACGCCCGATTTCCAGCTCGCGCTTGGTCATGCGCTTGACGCTGATGGTGCGGGCGCGCACATCACGCTTTCTCCGTGAACGACGCTGCTCCCGAGTGATCGTCTCACAATCGGCTTCGTCTGCCCTCTGATCTACTGTGGTTTCGAGCTTCATCACTTTTGCTTCCATCTTACTTGCCTCGATTTTGCCTATTTTCCCGAATTTTGGCCGCAATTTACCTGCCCGGGTGCGCGTCTGCTTCCGTGTCGCCTCAGGACCAAGCCCGTGTCTTTCGCCGCTTACCCGGCGACTTGAGAAATCTCCTGCCCTGAGTCTCGAGCCCCCGGTCCCCGTCGTTCAGCGACCAAACGTGTTTCGATGGTCCTGATTCTGCCCAGCAGATCCCGACCCATGCCTTCCGCGACCCTCACCTCACGTGAGAGGGCGTGCGAAGCGAGAGAATTGTCGCTTTTCACCGCACGGGTGAGCTGAGAGAAAATCCCTCCGAGGGATTCTTCCAGATCCGAAATCTCAGACGAGAGAAACAGAAACCGTTTCTGAATGTCTTCGATCGTGAAGTTGGAAGAGATCATCTGCTTGATGAGGAGGATCTGACGAACCACGCGCACGGGGTAAACGCCCTTGGAGCCCCGGTGTTTGCCCTTCTGGCCGACGCGCACGCTCCGGGGCAAGAGCCCAAGCTGAACGTACTTCCTGAGGGAGGCCTCACTGAAGGCGACGCCCTGAGTCTGAAAAAACTCAAGAATCTCCCGGGAAGACAGCCCCTCGGGCCGGTCTTTTTCCAGATTTTCTAAGACGTTTTCCCTCATCCCGCTCACCGAGCCTCTCCCGCTTGCTCCGCCTTTGATCGCCTGAAACCAAGCAATCCCGCCGAGGTGCGAGCGAATATATTCCACTGAGTGGATCTGCCAAAACACTTTCATAGGTAAAATTACGGTCTCTTTCTGATTCAAGACCAGGCAGCCGCATTGCGATTCTGAGCGGTCATTTTTTGTCACATCTAATGGAATGTCCATGGAGATGATTTTCCGTCCATGGACCATTGCGCGATCTCAGGCAGCCAAGCGGAAGGCGCATCGCTCAGCGAGAGCGGTGAGACGGTCTTCGGATCGAGCGAGCCCCACCTCGTTACTGAAACTCAAGAAACAGAGGCTTCTCGTGCGAAACCTGCGCAAAGAAATGGAGATCAAAGAAGACCAGAAAGCCTCCAGCTCCTCTCATCACTGACCAAGACTCCAGGAGAGACATGCTAGCCAGCTGCCGGGAAGCCTACATTTGTCTACTCACGGACAGAGGATTCTGAGGCGAGGTCAAGTCGTGTACGGTACGAGTGATGGCGCGTGAGGCCCCCACCCATGACCCTGGTGGTCCCGAGATTGAAGAGTCCCATCAGGACGTCTCCTCGGGGACGGTTCGACTGCGAGCCACCGAGTGGCGTACCCGATCAGCCCGGGCCACCCCACTCTTGATTTTGCCTGGCGCCCTCTCGAGTCGCCTCTCCTTTCGCGCCCTGGCCCAACACTTGGCGTCCGACTTTCAAGTGATCGCCATCGATTTTCCAGGATTCGGCGATAGCGAGAAACCCCCGCCGAGCCGCTACCCGTACGGGATCTCCGCCTTCGCTGACGCCACGGCCGATCTCTTCGCCGGCATGAATCTCGCTCGGGCTCATGTACTGGGCCACGGTCTCGGAGGAGCCGTCGCTCTGCGACTCGCAGCGCGACATCCAGAGCTGGTGATTCGGCTAGCGCTCATGGCTCCGCTCATCGAGACGGCGCCAAGTGCACGCTTCCTCCTCGGCCCAGTTCTGGGCGGCCTGTTCCTGCGTCAATTTGTAGGGAAACGGCTATTTTTTCGTATGTATCGGGAGTACATCAATCCCGACGTGGAGGCTTCGGCTCTCACTCAATGGTACGAAGCACTCACCCCCCCTGCCTGCCGTTCGGCACTTCTTTCGACACTCAGAGCTGCCCAAGAGCCTCGAGAAGTCATCGCGGATAGCCGCAGAGTTCGGGCCCCCACCCTGCTGCTCTGGGGTCGCGATGATCGACTGCTCCCGGTCGAGCACGGCCGCAGGCTCTCTCGCGAAATGCCAGAAGCTGGACTCGAGCTCCTCTCAAGCGGTCATGCTCCGCACGAACAACATCCAGAGACCACCGCCGCCACTCTTGGTTCCTTCTTTTCGGGTCGGCGCGCTGGCTCTCGCTAGGGATCTCACGGCTCCGGAAAGCCGACGCTCGGCGGATTCTCGGAAGGCTTGCGCGTGGCCTTGGCCCGTTCCACAGCCCTCGTCGTTTGCCCGAAAGAAGCGTCTTCGCCACCAGAAGGCGGGGTCGAAACGGGGGCCGCGGCCGGAGCAGGAGCGGGTGATGAGCTCCTTTCCACACGAGAGGTAGGGGTAGAGCTCCCTTCCTTCGGTGGAGAAAGCGGCGCCTGGGTCTTCTTTTCCTCAGCCAGCTCCTTTGGATCGGTCACAGGCTCTTCAGGCAATGTAACCTCCTCGTCCTCCTCATCAGGGGGGGCGGGAACCACTTCGGACACAGAAGGCTCTGGCTCCTTGAACGTTTGAGGAGAGAGTTCGTCCTGCTCTGAAGCACCCAAGTCCGGGTTCTCTGAACCAACCAAATTCCCAATGGCAGCAAGAACGATCACTGCGGCCAGACTGAGAAGGACGACCAGAACCACCTTGCGGAACTTTTCGCGACGCTCATCAAGCACTCCCGGAGGAAGGGTCGTCAGGGGATGTACTGAGTCCAGGTCGTCAGAAACGGCCTCTAGTGCTGCCTTGCGTGCGGCAATATCAGCGGGACCGCCCGAATAGGTCCCCTCGTCCCCGGCCTGAAAAAAGCCCTCGGCGTGTGCGGGCTGACTGTCTACGCTCGACTGACTCGGCTCCGAGGGTAAACCCCGAGGCACCGGGGCCTCCCCATAGGTCGAAGATCCCTGACCGTTGTACTGTGGGGGATAGGGCTGTTCTGAACGGTACTGCGGGACTGAACGGTATTGCTGTTCTGAACGGTACTGCTGTTCTGAACGGTACTGCGGCTCTGAGTAGTGCTGCGGTGATGATCCGTACCCCGGCGGAGCAGGGCTGTGCTGCGGTGATGACCCGTACTCGGGCGGCGCAGGACTGTACTGAGGTGGTGCCTGCTGCGGTGATGATCCGTACTCGGGCGGCACCGGGCTGTACTGCTGCGGCGATGAAGCGCCAGGGGGAGGGAAATCCGAAACGATCGCCTGGCGGATGCTGGGCTGAGGCATGGCCGAGTATTGAGGCGGGTGGTGCTCAACCGCCCAGGGCGAGCTGTAATGCGGCAGAGCTGAGGGAGGGACCGGCTGCCCTTGAGCAAAATGACCCAGTTCCGCCACTTCGCTGGCAGTACGTCGTCGGCTGAGAGGGATGGGAGGAGGTTCGGAGCTGAGCGTCTGTTGTCCAGGCGGCGGCCCAGGGTAATGCGGGTAGGCGCTCAAACCTCCTGGCGCTGGATCCGTCCGCGGAGGAGCACTTTCTTGCGGCGCTCCCACGAGTGAGTAAGCCCCTGGCTCCGCCGCCACGCTTGGATGCGCTGGAGCCACCCCTCGCAAGGTGTCGGCGGGACCGGCAGACTGATGCCCGTGCAGACGACCAGGAGCCAATTGATCGGGCTCGGAGTTGCCAACGCCAGGCCAATGTCTCTGAACCTGTGGCTCTTCTCGAGGAGCTGGACCAAGGGATCCGGATAGGCCTCCCGACTCTCTCAGGGCACGAGGGCCATCTGGACGCGTCGCCGGACCGGAGAGGGGAGTTACCGGATTGTGGGAGGAGGGAACGTCTGCTGCAGCGCGCGCCTCCGGCGTGGCGGGAGTCCGATGTTGCGGATGATCTTCCGTGGCCTGCTTCAGACCTTCCCGTAGGCCGTCTAGGTCCTGGAGGGCGCTTTGCTGAAGCTGTTCTGCATCGACCACCGGGCGCTGCATGGGCTCAACCCGTCGAGGAGAAACGGGCGGATCCGAAGAAGGGCGCCCGGGCTGGGTCTGCGAACGAAGGTGGGCGTCCTGAGCACGCTCTTCTTCTACCGAAACGAACCCGCGGGCCTTGCCTTGAAGGTCTGTGGGCACCCCTGGGGCGGGCGGAACTTGAGACGATTGTCTGAGGGCTTCTGTAGAAACAGGAGGAAGAGGAGAAGAAGAGGCATGACCGCTCGGAGGAACAGCGGCATAGTCGCCCAGAGGCACACCGCCCAGAGGCACACCGCCCAGAGGCACAGAGTCGTCGTACGAGACCGGCATCTTCGCAGGGGCGGTGTCTCCAAAACCCAGGGGTACGGGTGCTTCCCTTGAACTCACCCTGGTTGGATCCGCGCTCACTTCCGGGCGCACCGAAACCGGAGGTGCTGAAGGTCGCCAAGAGGCTCCTCTCGGTGCCTTGGCAGAATTCGTCGGGACAGACCCCGGCCCCTCTTGTTCAGCATCGTGACTCGGCACGACGTCCTCCGCGGGCGGCGTAGCCTCAGCGATGGTCAAAAGTCCCTCAAAGTAGAGCTTCGTCACCGTTGAGAGCGTGGAAAGATCTTCAAACGGACTCTCGTCCACGACGTCCATCAGAGTCCGCGCCCCGTCGAACAAACGGAGCACTCCGTTGAGCTCGTCCGGAATTTCGTTGAGCCGTTCGGCGAGCATTTCGCTGTCCACGCGAAAAACAGTGTCGAGGGGCGGAAGCTGCTCACAAAGACGGCCCCATTCGTCGACGCGCCTCATCCCCTCCATGAGAAGACCCTGCGTAGAGGTGAGAATCACCTCGGCTCGATCGATAGGCTCAAATTCAACGTCAAAAGAGCCCTGAGTCCAGATCAGACAGCGATAAACAGCCTCCTCTCCCCGCAATTTCCCATGCTCGGCATCGATGACCCGACCGTCGCGAAAGTAGATCACTGCTTCAAACGGTCCGTCATGGAGAGTCGCGTAGCCGCTCTTTCTCGCCAATTCGAACGTCTGAAGCAGATCGACCACTCCCATGTCGGAGAGATCTCCGCTGAGGTGCGTGCGGCGACTCGTGGGCGCAGAATTGGCGACCTTCTGGTGCGTCTTCCGAGTCAGAAGCAGTTGCACACGTACAATCAACTCTCGAACGAAGATGGGCTTCGTCAGGTAGTCTTCTACGCCCAGCTCGAGCCCACGGATTTTATCCTCGACGCTCCTCTGACTCGTAAGAAAGACGATGGGGACCGTAGACATCCCCGGCATTTGCTTCACACGTCGCACCAGCTCGTACCCGTCGATACGGGGAAGGCGAGTGTCGGTGAGAATCAGGTCAGGAGAACTCACCTCCAATTTCGAAAGAGCATCCTGTCCGTCTGCTGCCGTGGTCACACTGAAGCCTGCCTTTTTCAGGCTCACCTCAAGGACGCGGACGCTGGCCGGATCCGCGTCTACAAGCAAAAGTTGTTGTTTCGCCACTCCAGCCCCAAGACTTGGCGGCGACGTGACGAGTGTCAAGGGAATGGCAGTTCATTCATGCACTTAGTGGGCCGGAATGAACCCGACCATGGGCTTTCATGGCCGTAGGCCTATGACCCCGCTTCCAAGGTCTGACGGCCCGCTCGGCTGCTCCCGCTCGCTCGGGTGGAAGTCCAACAGACCTAAGGAAACACCCCCGGCTCTCGGTCGCCGCCCAGAAAACCCACCCCTACTTCTTGCGAGAAAGCAACTGCACGGCGGCCTTCGAAACCGCGCCAGGAATGTTCTTGCTACGGGCGAGGGAGCGAAGATCGTTGGAGCGGAGATGAGGCATGAGACGTGAGACGAAGGTAAACGGAGTCAATGGATTCATCACCAAGTTCAACTTCACCGTGTAACTACGAGTGAACTCACGATTGTTGGCGATGATGCGCAGGACGTTCTCGCTCACCGCTCGACTAGAGGCGACGAGGGCGGCCTCGTTCTCGGTCATGCGTGGACTCTTTGCGGCCGCCTCCGAGACGAGCCGGTTTCTGTCTCGCACCAAGATCAGTCGCTCCGTGGCATTCCCAAGCATGGCGCGACGAATTTTTTCCGTAATGCTTGCGTCGGCGAGCTGTTTGAAGAGCGGAACTGCCTGCTCGATGAGCTTCTCCTGTCCTTCGTCATCTCGCTCACAGACGTCTTCGATCTGCTCTTGCTCAAGGGCTTCGGCCTCCGCCGCCGTCTTGACGAAATGAAGGTCGTCAAAGGTCGGCTCCACGGAGGGTTCAGGGATGAGCTGACTCATGATGGCCTCAGCGGCGAGCTTGAATGCAGGAAAATCAAGCTCAATTCCGTTGCGCACGGCCAGGTCGATCAATCGATCCGAAGTCGACATGCGCACCCGTTTGTTCATGTACAGTTTCTCGATCGCCGCCGGGAACTTGAGAAGGAGCGCTTCATTCGTGGCGATGATTTCGCCGCAGGCCTCGGTCGCAGCGCTCGAGAGAAGACAGAGGGCCTCTTCATCCAGATTCGGTTGCGCGAGGAGCTTCGGAAGGAGCGTCGGATCCTTGCCATGGTGCTCCGCAAGGGCAGCAACGACAGACGCCTGCAAGGTCCCGCCGAGCGCACCGTCGAGCAAAGGACGTGGAGGCGCCTTCAGGGTCGAGAGGGCAGCCTGCGCCACTCCAGGGTCGGAATGAGTGGAGAGACCCACAACCACGGTCAAGGCATCCGCGGGAGGCGCGCCAGGGACGACTCCTTTGGCCCCAAGCATCAGCATGGGAGGAGGTGCACCCGGTGAAAGCACCCGCTTCGCGGGCGGAGCGAGTCTCTCAAGATCGATCTTCACCCGCAGACTATTTCATCAAAAACAGGTGCCGTAAATCAGCCGAAAACCGCGCAAAATTCCCTACTCTGACCCGTACTTGCGAATGCGCTCCGCCAATTTGGCGGCGCGCACCTGATCCTGACGCTCTACCTTGTCCGGATCGATCACCAGCGCGATGGTGCGCTCGGTCTTCTCAAGCTGCTGCTTGTAGAGTTCGGCCTGGTACTTGGTAGGAAAGGACCCGATGCGCACGCGGTGCCAAATGCCGCGTCCGGGAACGTTGGCGGCCAGCCGGAAAGCGCTGTGCCCACGCTTTCTGAGTTCCAGCACGAAGGAGTCGGCGTCTTCTTGATCCTTGAAGCTGGCGACCTGCACAGCGTATCCGCCCTCTGAGCCCGGATTCGCGAGCCCTGTCTCCCCAGAAGCTCTGGATGCCGAGGCTGCGAGCTGTGTCAATTCGTCCTTGGGTTCCTTGGTCACAGCAGTTGCAGAAAGCAAACTGCCGGCCGGAAGCGGCACCACAGGGATCTGATCGAGAGCAGGCGGGGGCCCCTGCGGCTCTATTTCCGCCTGAGGGATGAGCTCGCCCTTCTTGTTCTTGACCGCAACAAGGGCGGTCGTCCGTGAATCCGCATCGCTGAGAATGTCGGGGAAGTCGAGATCGGATCCGTCGAGGTCCTCAGCTCCTACCTTCTCTTGCTCCGCTTTGGCCACAAGCGCGGCCAAGGGGTCCTTCTCCGAGGCCTCGACCTTTGTTGGTCGTTCCCGCATCGAAAGTCCAACCACGAGCACCGCGGCTGCACCGGTCGCGGCCAAGAGCACAGTCGAGAGCCGGGAAGCCCGAGACGAAGATCCT
>CAYMQT010000052.1:19421-27986 GCA_964392575.1 uncultured Polyangiaceae bacterium | reverse complement strand
GGCATTGGTGGAGGAAAGATGAAATTATCAGTCGTAGCTACGGGAGCGGTCCTTTTTGGTCATGCTCTGCTTTTTGTCTCCTGTGGGGGCGGGGCGGATGACACCGGGTCCGGAGATGGTGACGGAGATGGCGACGGAGATGGCGATGGGGACGGCGATGGTGATGGCGACGGGGACGGCGATGGTGATGGCGACGGGGACGGCGATCCACCCCCGCTTTCTGGAGACTGCTTTGTTTTTCCCGCAGAAAGTGCCTGGAATACCGACATCTCCGCCCTTCCCGTGCACCCGAACTCGGACAACTTCGTCGCTTCCGTAGGAGCTGATGCGACGATGCATCCCGACTTCGGGACCGTGTGGGACGGCGCGCCCATCGGCATCCCGTACGTGCTCGTGAACGGCGACACTCCCGCCGTCGACATCACCTATACGGCCTATGGCGATGAAAGTGATCCCGGCCCCTTCCCGATCCCGCTCGATGCGCCGATTGAGGGTGGCCCGGAGAGCGACGGTGACCGGCACGTGATCGCCGTCGATACCGAGTCTTGCAAACTCTATGAGCTGTACCGGGGTTTTCCCGTGGGAGATCACTTTGAGGCTGATTCAGGGGTAGTTTGGGACCTGACCGTTGATGACAAGCACCCGGAGGGGTGCACCTCGGCGGACGCAGCCGGACTTCCCGTCTTCCCGGGCCTCGTCCGGTACGACGAGGTGGTTGAACAGGGAGAGATCAGACACGCTCTTCGGTTTACGGTTTCTCAGTCTCAGCGCGCCTACATCGCGCCCGCGACTCACTACGCATCGAGCAATACGGATCCCGACACGCCACCCATGGGTCTCCGCTTTCGTATGAAGGCGAGTTACGATTGCTCGTCCTACTCCGAAGAGGTTCAAGTGATCTGCATGGCGCTCAAGAAGTACGGCATGATTGTGGCCGACAACGGCTCGAACTGGTATTTGAGTGGGGCTCCGGATTCTCGCTGGAGTGACGATAACCTGAGGGACATCAAGTCCATCGTAGGAAGCGCGTTTGAAGTGGTAGACACCGGCGATCCGATCATCACCGACGCCCCTGATTGTGAACTCTAGCCCGATGAAACAGTTGACAGCCGTAGTCCTGGGCGCAACGGGTCTGGTCGGGCGCGCCCTTTTGCGTCAACTTCTGTCCGACGAGCGCTACGGGCGCGTCATCACGCTCACGCGCCGTGCCCTTGAACCCCAGGGACAAGGACATGAACCGCACCAGGTGGACTTTGAGAACCTGGACTCTTGGGCCCCTCTGGTTTCCGGGGATGTGCTGTTCTCGACGCTCGGAACTACCTTGCGTGCCGCAGGCTCAAAAGAGGCTCAGTTTCGTGTCGACCACGATTATCAGCTTTTCGGTGCGCGAGCAGCCAGGGACAACGGAATGAGTAGTTTGGTTCTGGTTTCGTCCACGGGTGCTGACAGACGCTCACTCGTGTTCTATTCGCGGATGAAGGGGCAGCTCGAAGCCGAGGTGCGTGCTCTGGGGCTTCCGCGCGCGGTTGCCCTCCGTCCCGGGATTTTGCGGGGACATCGGGAAGAGGAGCGACCGGGCGAGAAGCTTGCGCTTTCGGTTCTCGGCGTACTTCCGGCATGGGAGAGGCTGTCCAAACTTCGGCCCGTCGATGTAGAAACGGTTGCGCGCGCGGCGCGTAGCGCCGTCAGGGCCCCTCTGGGGTTTCACGTATGGGAAGCTTCAAAAATTTTCGCAGAAGGGATGCATGGTCCTGACCAGTAAAGTCAAAAATAGTGCGGTGATTCAACACGATACCGAGTGAGAGAAGCGTGCGACGGAGATTCCGAAGAAATGGTTTGGCTGTTCGTCAGAAATTCTCTGAGATCTCTCCACTCACCTAGAGTCAGGCCCTTGAAGTGGGCTTTGGCTGCGCGGGTGCAGTGCTTGCGAAGCGTGCGCAGTACTTCCCTTGCTTTCCAGGAATCAGATGAACAATGAAAAACATGAAGACTCTCGAAAACGTCGCCGTCAGGATGCTCGTGCTCGCGCTTACTTGCGGAGCAACGATTGCCTGCTCAGGAAAGAGGGACGGCTCGCGACCCCCGCCGGGAGAAACGGGCTCTGCTTGTGAAACCGCGGCTGATTGTTTTCCGAAGATCGCCGAAGGAGAGTTGTCGGGTGATGCCATTTGCCTCGACCGAGTCGATGATGGCTATTGCACTCACGAATGCACAGTGGATGAAGACTGTTGCGCGGCTGAAGGTGAGTGCTCTCGCGACTTGAGACAAGTCTGTTCTCCCTTTGAGTCGACAGGCATGATGATGTGCTTTTTGAGTTGTGAGGAGTCAGACCTCGAGGCTGCACAAGATTGGGATGACCCGCCGGAAGATGACTCTGACTATTGTCAGAAGTTCGTTGGGGATGACTTCAAGTGCAAGTCATCAGGCGGTGGCTCTGCCAACCGCAAAGTTTGTGTTCCGTAACGGTTCCCGCCAACTACTCAGCGCACCACCGGGTACCGACAGGTTCCCAGCGAGCACGGGATGTCGGAGCAGCAATCGCTGCTCGTTTCGCAGTCTTGACCATACTCTGCGCAGGCGGAGCTGCCGCCACCGGTCCCTGATCCGCCGCCGGTTCCGCCAGGCGGGTCGTCGTTGCTGCACACTCCTGTCGCTTGTCCAGGTTCAAGGATACAGACAGAACCGCGGCAACAATCGGCGTTGGCAGTGCAGGGCCCTCTGGAAGGAACGCACGAATCAGTAGTGTCAAAGCAGGTGAAGACACCTAGTTCGTTTTGCACGCAGGGGTTGCCGTCGCAGCAATCATCGGCTGTACCGCATTCGTCTTCAGGCGCAACGCAGCTCACGAGCACGTCACAACGTGGGATAAGCAGGCTATCGACCGAGCAAGGATTGACGTCTTTGGAGAGTTGATTGCTGCCACAGCATTTTTCGCCATTGGGCGCGCTGAGTGAGCCACCACAGGCCGCCGTGTCGGCGTCAGGGCTGCCGCAAATGGCTCCGTGAGGATTGCAACCACCCACTTTACATCTGCCCACGGGATCATCGGGGCTGATCTTGAGGCATTCAGCTTGTCCTGCGCCAGGAATAGACGAATCTGGGTTTCCACCGCAGCAATCGAACGCAGATCGGCAGAGTTCACCGTCGGTGCGGCAACCCGTGGGCGGCTGACAGATTGCTTTGCCGCTAGGTCCGTAGGGAGCGCAGGTGCGCGAGCAGCATTCTGCGCAATCACCGCTGCACACCTCTCCGGCGATCAAGCGATTTCCACAGCGCGTGCCGCCAGTATTTTGCGTTGTACAGTAGCCGCTCGAATCACCATCGGCGATGGCGCACACGCCTTGGCAGCACTGTGAATCGCTCTTGCACACGTCGCCGCGCTGCACACAGTAGGATGAACCTAGGCTACAGGTGCCTTCATCTTTACAAAGACCTGAGCAACAGTTGCCGTCGCCTTCGCAGCTATTGCCAGCCGTCGCGCAGTCGAACCCGCTCCCGGTGTTGATGGTCGCGCAGGTGCCGCCGTCACACTTGCCGCTGCAGCATGCGCCGTTTTGGCTGCACTCCCCGGAGTCCTGCACACAAGCATCTTCGGAACAAAAGCCGTCAATACAGCTCAATGTGCAGCATTCTGTTCCGCTTGCACAAGGAGTTTCCGGTTGACCGCAAGACCCGGGCACCTGCACACACTGATAACTGAGGGGGTTGCACTGGCCCGAGCAGCAATCTTGTCCGACGAGGCAATCGCTTCCCTCAGTACCACAGCCGCAAGACCCGCTCCCCCCGGCTCCCGCATTGCAATACCCCGAGCAGCAACTGCCGTCGTTTTCACAGGGACTCCCCGCGCTGTTGCACTCGGGTGGAGCTGTCGGGAAGGGATTATCGCCGTCGCCGTCTCCAAGGCTGATGTCTCCATCTCCATCTCCACCCACCCCTCCGTCGCTCCCTAGACCGGGGCGATTGCCACCCACGTCGGAGCTGTTGCTGCACGCAGCAGGAAGTGAAACAGCGGCTACCGTGACCATGAGTAAATTGAAAAATGAGCGGGCTTTCATGTGCAGAACCACCGAGAAAAGGGGAGTACTTCAGTGAGTGGTGTTACGGGGGCGAAATTCTCAAAGAATCTCTTGGCCAGCCTCAGGGAACTCGCGCACATGGTACGGTGCTATCCTCGCTAGCAAAGAGTCTCGCCAGCAAAAAAGGGCTACGTGTTGATGAGGAATGAGAGAAGCCTTCCGGCGCACCATTCAGCTTACTGGGCGCTTGCATGCTTCGTAATGTGGTTGTGTGTGCCGTCGTGCGATACCGCTACTTTCGTGTTGGGTCGTTTGGAGGGACCGGAAGGCATGGCGGGAGCCGGGGCTTCAGACCTCACGGACGCATGCGTTTCAGACGAAGCTGTGTGCAGTCAGGACGAAGAATGCTGTTCGGGTGTTTGTGAGGATGGTTCTTGCCGCACGCTCAATTCCTCCTGTCGGACATCGGGCAACCCTTGCGAGAGCCACGAACAATGTTGTTCTCTGCTTTGCGCTGAGGGGGTCTGTTCTCGGCAGAGCAGCTTCTGTGTGCAGGAGGGCGATATCTGTTTCTCAGGCGCTGAATGCTGTTCACAATCATGCGAAGTCAGCGCAGATGCGTCCGTTGGTGTCTGTGGTGCAGCGCCCAAGGGCCCGTCCAACTGTTCAGCCGGGATGGCAGGGAGCCTCTGTGACAGCTGCAATGATTGTTGCAGCAGGTTGTGTGTTCCCTTTGGGCGATATGGGCAGAGCGTTTGTGCGCAGGCCAAAGGCTGTAGACAAACGGGTGAGCTTTGCAGCGATGACCTGGATTGCTGCGGTGGAGATCCTGATGCGTCATTGCCCGGCGCGGGGAATGTCGTTTGCACCAAGGGCTCGGGCGAGAGCTGGGGGATCTGTCGCAATGCGCTTTCTTGCAGCCCGCAAGGGAACGTCTGCCACATTCAGAACTATGCGTGCGGAGTGAGTGCGGCTTCCAACAAATGCTGCGGGCAAGATGAAAATGAAGGAGTATGTCGCCTGGACGGTGACGGGATCCCTCGCTGTACCGGTTTGGGATCGAGTTGCCAGGTGCTCGGAGACTCTTGCGCGATGAGCGAGGATTGCTGCGAAGGTCTGTGCCTTCCTAGCGATACAGGAGCTCTCATTTGTCAGCTTTCGGGCTCGTGTCTTCCTCTCGAAGCCAGGTGTACCGCTACGTCTGAATGTTGCCCAGAAGCGAAGTGCGTTCCGAACGCGCTCGCTGCCTTCGGAACCTGTTTGAAGGTAGAACCGTGAGACGATCGGTGCTCTGTGCTCTGTGCGGCTTTTCCGTTGCAGCTGCCCTTGAATCTGTTCCGGCCGTGGCCGCTGAAGCAGCATCGGAGTCAGATTCGGAAACGGTTGAGAGCACCACGGGGCTCCGGGATTGGGACGCGCCCGAGGGCTGTATCGATCTCAGCGCGCTGCGAGCGAAAGTGGCCGTGCAGAACGCTCAGGACTCACTGGAGTTTCGGTCCGTAGAAGGACACGTTTTGATGAACGACGCCGGTTGGGCTGTGACGCTCACCGTCTACGAAGGTGAGGTAAAACTCGGACAGCGGTTTCTGGAACTCAAAGGTGACGACTGTCGCGCGCACGACGAAACCCTCGCTCTCGTGGTGGCTCTCTTGCTGGAACACGGCCCTCCTCCGCCCGAGGAGTCGGAGCAAACTCAAAGCGAAACGGAGCCCGAGCCTTCAGTGCCGCCGCAAGAAACCAGTGACGATGTGGCGGATGTCGTCCTCGAACCCCCGAGGAAACGTCCTTCGGGGAAAATACGAGGAAGAGTGGGGATAGGGGTGAGGGCGCTAGGCGGCCTTTCCCCTTCCCTTTCGTGGGGCCCAACTGTGCTGGGTGGCGTGATCTTTTTGGAGCATTGGGCTGTGGATCTTCAGGGGGACTTCTACACAAAAGATACCGAGCCGCTGCTTTTAAGCGAGTACGCTGCTGCTGCGGGTGAAATGGTTACCACGGGTGCACGGGTGCACGCCCGCGCATGTGTGATGTCGGGTGAGGGGAGAGTTCGCGTTTCAGCTTGTCCTGGATTCGGGTGGATCATGCTTCAGGCTAGTGGTCGCAGTATGACCGATCCGCAAAGCGCGACCTACCGTTCTGCGGAAGCAGGCGCGGAGATTGGGATTTTGGGGAGGATATTCGACCCTGTCAGCTTGCTCTTGGAGGGAGGGCTTTTGGTGCCGCTACGGCAAGGGAGCTTTGTGCTTACTTCGCCGGATGGAGTTGTAGAAGTCCATGAAACTGCGGCAGCATTTGCTACGGGTGGCCTCTTCCTCCTTGTGACTCTCTGAGCGCCGAAGGGTACGCAGTTTCTCTGACACGTGCTAATTTGTTTGCGGATGTCCCACACACTCACTGAGGAAACGGGCTGCGCCGAGCAGGAGCAGCCTGAACGTCTCGGGGAAATCTACCGTGAAAACGTCAATTATGTGTGGCGAGCGCTCTCGCACCTCGGAGTCCACCCCGCAGATGTGGCTGACGTGTCGCAGGACGTTTTTCTCATCGTTCAAAGGCGCCTCAGTAGCTTCGAGGGCAGATCCAGCCTTCGGACTTGGATCTACGGTATTTGCGTGCGTACCGTCTCAGACTATCGGAGCCGTGCATTTCGGCGCCGTGAAGTCCAGCAGGATGAGCTACCCGAGCAGGAGTCGGACGCAAATCAACAGCAAGCCGTTCATGAAGGAGAACTGCGCGCCCGGCTCCTCTCTCTGCTCGAAGGCCTCAAACCTGAACAACGCGAGGTGTTCGTCCTCTACGAGATTGAAGAACTCACCATGCGAGAGGTTGCGCTTGCGGTCGATTGTCCTCTTCAAACCGCCTATTCTCGGCTGCAAGCGGCCCGTGATCAACTCAAAGCAAGGCTTCAACAAGAAGGTTTTTGTCCATGACTGATCCGGAGAGATGGTTACAGGCCAAAGACGCGCCGACAGGTATGAGTGAGATGCTCGCTGCGGCACAGAAGGCGAGCCCCACCGTAGTTCAAAAAGCAGCCCTCGCAGCGAAGCTAGGTGTGGCGAGTTCGGGAGTTTGGTTGATGCCGTTTTGGAAGAGCCTTGCGGTCGGAGGCTCAGTTCTGGGGGTAGTGTGGGCTGTCTCTACGACAGAGCGCGGCGAATCGACGGACAGCGTCCAGACTTCACCTTCCTTGGCCATGGAATCTCCTTCGGCCATGGAGTCTCGCTCGGTTCCGGCGGCTCCTCTCGACCCCGGCGTAGCCAAGCCAATAGAGAGTGAGCAAACTGCGGGCGATAGAGCGCGCGACTCGACAGTTTACGACACGACTCAAGTGACGAGAGACTCCTCACCGCTTCGTCAAAGGGATGTGCCCACAGAAGCAGCTTTGATCAAAGATGCTCGCAGCGCTCTTGACGCATTTCCGAAGCAAGCGCTGGCTCTCCTCGCCCAGCATGCGGCGCTTTATCCCAAGGGAGTTCTCTCCGAAGAGCGTGAGGTGCTTCGGATTCGTGCTCTCAAGAATATCGGACGCGTCGGTGACGCTGAGGCGGAAGAGCAAAAGTTCCGCAAAGCGCACCCTGGATCAGTGCATCATCTACCCTAGGGGACGCTCGCGTGATCTGCTGATTTTCTAAAGCTATGGCTCAAGGGCACTCACACGGAAATCCTTGATCCGATCACCGAGGGTGGTCAGCCAGGGCGCCAGGGGCAGATGATAGACCCGCACGGCACGTGTTCGGCCGGAACCTTGAGGCTCGGTTACTGTCTCGTTTACGGTGCGGACGTGCGTGTAACCGACGTGTAAGAGCTTTTCCTGAGCCGCTGTATTCTCCTCGTACACACGCGGCGCCATGAGTTTGACGTCCAGATAGGTGGCGAGAAACCAGTCGATGAGCGCGGCGGCGCGGGTCGAATAGCCATGACCAGCGTGAGCTTCGGCGATGATGGAGGTCTGGATCGCCGCCAGAGTCCCTGCTTCCTGATAGAGCTGCACCTTTCTGTACCCGACCGGGCGCCGCGGATCGCCTACCTGGATTTGAAATACGAATCGTGATTTCTGATCACAGAAGCGCACCACCCCTGCCATGTAGTCCCGCGCCGCGATGTCGGGTTTGAACACATGCTTCGTCCATGCCTGGGAGCCCATCCAAGAAGCCAAATCGCCGTCGAGGTCTCTTTCCGTGACTGAACGCACCGTGACGTCCGGCGCTTCGAGAAGCACGCGCATGCCCGGCATCCACGCACGCGCCTCAGTTTCCTTGCGGTCGGTCATGAGCGGATCCAACCAGGGGGAGGGGACTACAGGGGGATAGATTCGACTTCTACGTCGACTTGCCCGTCGGTTTGTCCACCGACTTCTACGCCGTCACAGGACGCCTTGCGGTCGGGGGCGCTGTCGGTGTTGTCCGTGCAGAGTCCCGGCTCAGATTCGCAGGAGTAACCGGACTCAAAATACGAATAGAACTCAGCGCTGCAACTGAAGGGACCACAGGAACTCGAGGAGGATTCCATGAAACAGATAGAATACTCTCCTTCGGTTTCGTCACACAGGGACTCT
>CAYMQT010000052.1:16220-19411 GCA_964392575.1 uncultured Polyangiaceae bacterium | reverse complement strand
ATTCGCTCACAACGCAGCCCACTTTGTCGAAGGGGACACCCCAATTGGGGCAGAAGCTGGTCCCGGAGCAGGCTACGGTCGTCTCCTTGAGGGGTGCGTAGGGGAGGATCCCTTGACACTCCCCGTACCCACGCATCGCGTTTCCGCCCTCTTCCGGGTTTGCGGGGTCCTTGCATTTCCGTGTTTCCGCAGGGGTCTCGAAGAACATCTCGAAGAACGGACCGACTTGTCCGAACATGTAGTCGTAGAAGTAACCATAACACCGCATGTCCTCTGGGAGCTCGGTGCAAGCGGCATTCATCCCTTCGGGAATGTGGGGAGCCGAAGGCTGAGGTAGACCTGAAGGTCCGTCGCCATCGCCTCCAAAGTAAATCTGGACTTGCACGTCCTTCACCCATTTGTTCATTTCTGCGCGGTACTTGGCGGCTTCTGAGGCGCTGAACGTCGGGTAGGCGCAGGCGGTCTGCACGTCCTCATCGGACGGACAGGGTTCGGCAACCCAGCCGCTGCCCGTCTCATTGCAGCGATGAATCACGCTGAAATTACCGGGGAACGTCTGAAAATCCGTAGTCAGCAAGCTCACGTTGAGGGTCGAGGAGTCGCACTTCGTCGCCCCCACCGTACATACGGTACCGACGCAGGCGCCTTCTTCGCAGGCGGTTTCGGCAGGGCAGTCGTTCTCGTCCCACCCGGAACCATCGGCCTTGCAGGTGCGCGCCGTGTCGCCGTCGCAGTCCTTGGAACCGGGGATACACGCAACGCCTCCTTCAAGGGCGCAAGCGCCATCCAGACATTCTTCACCCTGAGCGCAGGTCAAAGGCAGCCACTCTCGGCCGTCCGGAGTACAAATGCGCATGATCTTCGAACCCACGCACTCGGTGGAGTTCGGCTCACATTGACCTATGCACTCTCCATCCTGGCAAACCTCGCCGGTGGCGCAAGTGAAAGAAACGGCGTTCGTGCTCCCGTCCGCGCAGACGAGACCCGACGCCGATCCGGTGCACTGGGCTCCACCGGGTTCGTCACATTGAGGTCCGGTCGGTGACCCGTCGCCGTCGCCGTCGCCATCACCATCGCCACCGGTGTCGCCATCGCCATCGCCTTCAACGATTTCGTCCTCTTTCTTGTCGTCGCCCTTACAGGCGACAAGGCTCCCTCCTGCGAGAGAGGTACAGGTCAAAAGGACGAGAGCGCGTTTGGTCAGTTTCATGCAATGTTTCCTCAAGTGTCGACGGGGTCGACCCGCCCATATGTTCTGGAGTTTCTATGAGCACCCTGCTCTTGTCACTCCCCGCCCGAAAGAAACTTTACAAATCACCATCAGCGGATTTCGCCCTCATGGGCGCAGCTTTGCCCTCATGGGCCAGCTTGCCCTCATGGGCGCAGTTTGGGCGAGTTTGGTTTTCCGATTAAGCTGGGCTCGTGTTTGACCCCTCCCTCTGTTCGATACCGCGGCTCTTCGTGGCCGAACTATCCTGGGGAGAAAAAGCAAAGCTGCTGGGCAACCTGCTGGCCGTGACGGCCACTCAATCGCCCGCCGAGCGCGCCGCCCAGACCTTGGCTCAAGTATCGGGAATGGTTCGATTAAGTCGCACTCTGGTTCCGTATTATCGCGACCGACTCCCGCATATCCCCGCGAAAATCACCTCTTTTGAGGACTTTGCTCAGCTGCCGCTCGTCACCCGAGACCACATCCAGGAGTACAGGCTCCGGCTTCACAACAACACGCCTCCAGACATCTTTCGTTCGACCGGGGTGGCGACGACTTCTGGCTCCACAGGAAAGCCCATCGAGACCCACGGGCATCCCCCCGCCCAGGCTCTCGGTCAACAGCTCCAGTACCGGCTTCAGAGGATCCACGGATTTGATTTCAACGCTCGCTGCGCCTTCATCGTGAATCCTGAACCCTCGGGTAGGGCGGATCCGCCGGAAGGGGCGCGCGGGAGTCGACCCTGGGGAGGAAGCAACGGATCTGGGGACTCCGTGTTCCTGAATCTGCTCTCCGATCCGAAAGATCAGCTCGACTGGCTGGTGCGGATGAAACCCAAATACCTCTCGACATATCCTTCCAATCTCCAGGCGCTGGTGCAACTGACCCAAGCGTCTGGAGTACGCCCCGTCGGCCTCGAAAAGATCGTCCTTTCGTCCGAGCCCGCGTCGGAAGAACTCGTCGCACTGGTGTCTCAAGAGTGGGGCGCGACGTGTGTCCTTACTTATAGCGCGAGAGAAGTAGGCTTGATCGCGGCGGGTGCCCCCGACAAGGGCGGCTATCATCTTCAATCAGAAAACGTGTACGTGGAGATCCTCGATGACGGCGGAAACCCGTGCTCACCCGGTGTGGTCGGTCGGATCGTCGTGACGACTTTGCAGGACTTGCTCCGGCCCCTGATTCGCTACGAAATCGGCGACTATGGCGAGTTTGCGGAGGAAAGTCCCGACGATTCGGTCACCTTGCCTCGATTGAGGAGAGTGGTGGGCCGAAAGCGTAGCATGATCAGGCTTCCAGATGGCCGCACCGTTTGGCCTCACTTTGAGTTTGCAAGCCTTCTGAAAGTCGGCGGACTGGTTCAATGGCAGCTCGTGCAGAGAAAAGATCTTTCCATCCTCGTGCGCGTCGTTTCGCGCGGTGCATTCTCCGAACCACTCCGCAGGGCTGTCACTCATGTGGTTCAGGAAGGATTGCCGGGGGTGACCGTCGAGGTGCAGCCCGTGAAAGAAATAGAGCGTACGCGGAGAGGTAAATACCTGGAGCTCATCAGCGAACTTTAGCGGAGTGCCTGAGCGAGCGGCATGTAGCCCTTTCGTTCAAACCGGTGATGAGTGCTGCGCGAGCGACCGCCTTTTGCAGCACCGTATGGTGCATGTGGTGTCGACGACGCTTGCCCGTGCACCGATCCAGGGACGTGCGCGTGGCAGGAAACACCCACTCTGCCCCCTGCTCCCAGTCGCGCTGGTGCTGATGACGGACCTTTGCAAGGTGCCACGCCAGATCCCCCAACAGCTCGCGTGGTAGGGGAACGACCCGCCGTTTGTGGCCTTTTTCGCGGATCAGGGTCACTTCCTGTCGCGTGAGATCGATGTCTTTGATTTTCAGCCGGCAGCACTCCATCAGGCGTAGACCGGACCCATAGAGGAGCGCTGCCATCATGCGCGGCTGACCTTCGAGGTGACTGAGAAGGGCAGCCGCTTCC
>CAYMQT010000052.1:1325-16210 GCA_964392575.1 uncultured Polyangiaceae bacterium | reverse complement strand
CGCGGGGAATCGACCGGTGGAGCGCGTGGGAACAGGTTTGCTGAGCGCCCTGAGCTTTTGACCCAAGACCTTTGTGAGCAAGAACACGAGGGCGGCGGTGGCTTGGCGCTCAGTAGAGACGGAGACGTGCTCATCCTCGACCAAAGAGACAAGAAATCTCTCGACTTCCGCAGATGTCAGGCGACGAAGCGGACCCCGGCCCCGCAGTTGTGAGAAAAGAACAAACCGACGCACCCACGACAGGTAAGCTCTGATGGTGTTCGGGCTGTAGCGACGGGCTACCAACGTCGTGCGGACCGCGTCCAGCAGGAGAAGATCGGCGCTCTCACTCATGAGACCCGCCTCAGCAGGATGCGTGCCAAAGCAGAAACGCCTATAAATCATGCGACGTGGGCTCAGCACGCCCCTGGCGAGTCACTGTCACAACGTAGGTGATGGTGCCCGAGGAAGCTGAGCGGTATGTCTCGTCGGAGTCGACTCGTCTGAACCCTCGCCGTGACGCATCCCGCATTTTCCCGCACTCAGCACCGTCCTTGGGCTCTGCCTCGGGGTGCCTTTTCCTGGCGTCAGTCCTGGTGCGATCTTCTGTTCATGCATTTTCCCGTCAAGAGTTCTGTCCTTCGACCCCTTGTCCCGAAGGGGCTTGAGATTCAGGAGTTCGACGGGACCTCCTTCATCGGCATCGTTCCCTTCCGTATGGAGGGCGTCATGCGCCGCTCGTTGCCCGACGTTCCTGGTCTCTCGGCCTTCCCTGAATTGAACGTTCGCATCTACGTGCAGGCCGAAGGAAAGCCAGGCGTGTGGTTTCTCAGTCTCGACGCTACGAATCCTCTGGCCGTCTGGGCGGCGCGAACGTTCTTCTATTTGCCGTACCATCGAGCGAAGATCTCCTTTCACAATCAGGGCGACTCGTTCACCTTTGAGCATGAGCGTAGAGACAAGTCTGCTCGGTTCCGCGCCACCTACCGCAAGCTGGGCGCTTCCTATGAGTCTCAGGCGGGAACGCTCGAGCACTGGCTCACCGAGAGGTACTGTCTCTACGCCCTGTCTCCCCAGGGGAAGCTCTTACGCAATGAAGTGCATCATCACCCGTGGCCGCTCTTCGCAGCGGAGGCGGAGATCAGCGAGAATCGAATGCTGGACGCCTTCGGCCTATCCCTGCCCGATACCCCGCCCCTTCTTCACTTTTCTCCACGGGTCGACGTGGTGCTTTGGGATGCCGACGAAGTGAGAGCCGGTTCAACTGAAGGGACTCCGCAAGAGTGAGGAACCGGGGAGCTTCAGACATGAATGGGCGAAAGAGGGCGAAAAGCCTCGTAATGGACCAAGCCCCGGGCACTCACTGCTTGAGAGCCATCGTGAGCGCGCTGCTTTTTTTCGCTTGTCCTTTGCTCGCTTGCACTCCGACGTCACTCACTCATCAGGATCAGGGGCAATTGCTGTTTCAGGCGGCCCATGATCTCGCATGCGAACCTGAAGCCATCGAAACTCGTCGTATCGCGGGAGGTTACTACGGGGCTCGTGGTTGCGGTCAGGAGGCCACGTACAACTGCCGCCGCGACAATTCGAATCAGCTCAACTGCGAGCAGACAGACGATCTTGAAAAACCGTAATTTTTCTTAGCCAACGAGGCTTCTTGCGCCCTGTTCGCGAGCGAAAGACGCCTCACCCACGCGCTGCACGCCTAGGATGAATGCCGCCGTACGCAGGTCAACCCTGCGCGCTAAAGAGATTGCGCGAACGTCTATGTAAGCCTTTTTCATCTTCTTTTCTAGTTCAGAAACCACGCGTTCATAGTCCCACTTGAACTGCTGAATATTCTGAGCCCACTCGAAGTAGCTCACCGTAACACCGCCGGCGTTGGCAAGGATGTCCGGGATCACGAGCTTGCCCTTGGACACGAGGATCTCGTGACCTTCAGGAGTGGTCGGGCTGTTGGCCGCTTCGACAATGTACTGCGCCTGGACCCTATCGGCGTTGTGTTTGGTGATGACGTCTTCAAGAGCCGCGGGGATGAGGATGTCCGCCTTGAAGGTGATGATCTCGGAGTTGGGCATGGCTTCGCCTCCGGAAAATCCGTGTACGGTGCGCTTTTCCTCGACGTAGGCGCACAGCGCTTCGACATCGAGCCCGTCCGCTCGGGTGATGCCCCCCATATGGTCTGCGACGGCGATGATCTTGGCGCCTCGCTCAGCGATCAATCTTGCGGCGTGGCTACCTACGTTTCCGAAGCCTTGAATGGCTACGGTCATGCCTTTCAGGCTCCGTCCCTCGGATTCTAGCGCAGACTCGAGCGTGTACATGACGCCCCGACCGGTGGCCTCCGTGCGTCCCTCCGAACCGAAGAGCTGGAGAGGCTTTCCCGTGACCACGCCCGGTGAAAATCCTTTGTACTTGGAGTACTCGTCCATGATCCAGCCCATGATCTCTGGGTTGGTGTTCACGTCGGGCGCGGGAATGTCGATGTTGGGTCCGATGAGGTCGTACACGTGTGATACGAAGGCACGTGTGACGGCGGAAAGTTCGCGTCGGGACAAGTGAGCAGGATCGCAATTGATGCCTCCCTTGGCCCCACCAAACGGAACATCGACCACCGCCGTCTTCCAGGTCATCAGGGCGGCAAGGGCGCTGGCATGCTCTTCGTCCATGGTCGGGTGATAGCGAAGGCCTCCTTTCATGGGTCCGCGCGAATAGTCGTGCTGGACCCGAAAGCCAAAGAACTGAAGGAGGTTTCCGTTGTCCCCTTCAACGACAAGTTCCACCTTGATGGACCTGTAAGGAGCGATGAGAATCTTTCTTGCCCCCTCTCCGAGTGAAAGATGATCGGCTGCTTGGTGAAAGTACTTCTGGGTGGCTTCGAGCATAGCGGCGCAGGATCCCTGGGGGGCCAAGAGGAATCAAGGGTGGCCGCTCACAAGCCAGGATTTCCCCCGCCTGAGCAAGGGAAGTCGACTTGGAGCAAGAACCGCGGCATCACCTGCGGCATGAAAGAGCGGGTTCATTATCTCACCCTCGCTTCGCTCGTACTCAGTGCCGTCTTCTTCGTTGGGCTGTCCTTGGTTGCTTTGCTCTACGAGAGTTCACTAGCGCTCGCACAGGCTGCCGACAGCGCCCTCGATATGGCAGGGGCGATCGTCCTCTTCATCGTGGTGCGCATCGCTCGTACACCCCAGGATGCCGGGCACCCGATGGGTCACTCCCGTGCTGAGCCGCTAGGGGCTTTGTTCGTCGCCGCCCTCTCCGGGATCCTTGCCTTCGAGGTAGGGACTGACGCTCTGTCGGCCCTTTCCGCCGGGGTGCGCGTGCGGCTCGAGGAACCTCTGCTCGCTTGGTTTGGGGCGAAGGCCGGGGTAAAGGCGGTGATTTGGTCCTTGTCTTCGGGGAAAGGTGCGGCCCTCAGAGCGCTACACGTAGACGCTCGAAACGACGTTTTGGTGGGACTTTCGGCGGTCTTTGGCTTTTTCTGCGCGCGGGCTGGATGGGCTTCGCTCGATGCCTGGCTCGCTTTGCCGGTGGCCGGTTGGATCGGATATTCAGGCTTTCAATTGGCGAAGGAAAACGTCGGGCAACTGATGGGAGAGGCCCCTTCGACGGAGCGTCAAGCGGAGCTCATCGCTCTCGCGAAATCGGTCAGTGGAATCGTCGACGCACACGATCTGACCGCTCAGTATCTAGGGAGTGACCTGTCCGTTCATCTTCATCTGGGAGTCGATGCTTCCCTGTCTCTGCGTGAGGCTCACGATCTCGGGGAAGAGGTCCGAAACCTCCTCCTGCTCGAAGACGACGTTTCGCACTGTACCGTTCATCTAGATCCCGTGGAATTGTAGAGCGGCTGGATCTGTAGAGCGGCCCCCCCGAGGAAACAGACCGCAAATCCGTGGGTTTTCAGGAAGGAATGGTCGCCCTTCGGCGTATGTGACATACTTAGGGAGGAGGGGAGCTGCCGGAGGGGCGACTTCTCTTTCGAATCGTTTTCATCAAGACCACGGAGTACCTATGAAACCTCAACTTTCCGCTCAACGTTTTGCGCTTACCTTCGCCGCTTTGGGTGCGTCGTCTCTCGTCACAGGGTCGGTCCTGGCGTCTCCCGTGACCGCAGAAGAGGTCAGTCTGGGTGAGAAGGACGAAAAAAAGGACGAGAAGAAAAAAGAGGAGAAGGACGAAAAGAAAGAGGAGAAGAAGCCCAAGAAGGGTGGCGATGAAGGCGGCTGTGGCGCCGGCTCCTGCGGCTGAGCGGTTCTTGCGGTTGAGCGTTCTTGTGGCTGAGCTTTAGAGGCTGAGGATGAAATTACGCACTGCTGTGATCCCGTCCTGATCCAGGCTCTCACTTCCGACGGCTGGCATGGAATAGATCTCTCCACGGGTGCTCATACGTACAAAGAGATTGCTAGCGTCCGGATCTGTGGCCACGATCCGGTCCGTCGTATCGGGTGGAGAATCGTCCGGCACTGTCGGTGCTTTGCCCACGGTCGTCAGGTAGGTGGGGGTTTCTTCGAGGCTCCCGAGCTTGGTTACGTCGAGCCAAAGGTCCATGTCCGTTCGCGCTTGCACTGACGAGGTGACGTTGTGGCAAGTGCCGCAGTTGGCGTGCAGGTACCCAAGCCCTGCCTGTTGCTCCTCCGTGCCGGGAAGGGTGAAGCTGCCTACGGGGTTTTCAGTGAGCTTTTCTTCCGAAATCAAAACACTGAGGGTGATGTCGCCCGCATGTTCAGGTGCGGAGAGGTCGAGCTGAATGGCCGTGAAACCGAGGACTTTGTCAGTCACGCGGGAGTGACAAGTGGTGCAGATGGTCTTTCCGGGAATGTCGTGAGGGGTGGTCGATGCGTTCTGTACGCCGTCGGGCACGGCGTCAGCTTCCATTTGATCTTCGCGCCAGTGAAAGGCCATCATGAACCAGGATCCGCTCGCCAGTTTTTCCAGCACGCGCGTCTCCACACGGATGCCGTCTCGGGTAAATTCTTTGAACAGCTTCGTGCCCGCCGGGTACGCCCAAAAGTTCATGTCGCTGGTGTCGATTTGCGTGCCCGGAGGCAGATAGATCCAGCGCTTCTTCTCGGCGAAGTCTGACCACAATTTGAACTGCGGGGTGAAGGGGCGCACCCCGGGGGCGAGGGTTTCCATATCGGCTTCGTAGAGACCCGCCTCAGATAGTACTTTGGGTTCCACCCAGACCGGGGGCGAACCGCCGACGCCTTCGACTCCACCTGTGCCGTTGGTGCCGCCGCTCGCATCGCCGTCGCCGTCGCCGTCCCCGTCCCCATCACCATCGCCATCGCCGTCCCCATCACCCGGGCTGTCAGCGCTGTCGGCATCCTCACTGCCGGAGCACCCCAAAAAACTCCCACTGCCCAAGGCAGCGAGGAGGAGCCAGGCCCCGTGACGATGCAGTACGAGGGAAAAGTTTTGAAGAGAAGCGACCTGAGTCATGGAGCGCACCTTAGCAGATTTGATGAAACTTCTCTCGCCTAGAGGCTCACAGAAAATTTGAACCCTATCGTACAGCTCAGGGGACTGCGCCTTTGCCTCTGGTCTGGCTCCGCTAGACTAACTCTCGCCCGAATCGCCACTCTCGCCCGAATCGCCGGGCTTCTCGCTCTCGCCCAGTTCGGCGGCTTCTGACGACCTTCGCGCCGAACCTCAAAGGATCTCAAATGAAACCACGCACGCTTTCTTCGACTCGCTCACCTCGGCTCTCTCATTCCAAGATTTTCTTCGCCGCCTCTCTCGCGACGCTCCTCTCGGCTGTCGCCTGTGGATCGAGCGGGGACTCGGACGCGGGCGGAGACGGTGATGGGGACGGCGAGGGTGATGGCGATGGGGATCTGATGGGCAGTGGGGGGAGTCTCGGGGATGGAGACGGTGACCTCCCCGGGAGTGGTGGAACGGCCGGCACTGGTGGCAACCTCGGTACCGGTGGAAGCGATGCCAATGGTTCAACGCCGACCCCGGGAACCTCTCTGTATGACTGCGGCGCTAACGAGGAGCCCATCCCGGCTACGACTTTGAGTCTCGTCGCCAGCGGGTTTACGAATCTGGTTCTGGTCACTCATGCTCCCGACGACGCGGCGCGTCTCTTTGCCGTCGAGCAAGGGGGGGTGATCAAGATCGTAAAGGGAACGACCGTCAACCCTACCCCTTTTCTCGATATCACGGCTGCCGTGAAGAACGACGACCCAGCGTGGACCGAGCAGGGGCTTTTGGGACTGGCCTTTCATCCCGACTACGCGACCAATGGGCTCTTCTACGTTCACTATACCGCCAAGGATTCGCATCCTGACGCTGCCAACGCGGGGGACACGATCATTGCAGAATTTCAGGTGAGCGGCGACGCAGACGTCGCGGACGGCAGCCCGAACGGCGGTCACGGGAGGACGGTTCTCACGGTGGATCAGCCACCGGACGGACCGTACCCCAGCGGGGCCAATCACAACGGCGGCTCCATCGCCTTTGGTAGCGATGGCCTTCTCTACATTGCCCTGGGGGATGGGGGCGGCGGCGATGACATGTATGGCAACGGTCAGAACCTCACGACCAACATGGGAGCGATCTTGCGCATCAATCCCGATGGGTCGGCGGTCACGGGCAATTTGCCGGGCGGAACGCCCGAGATGTGGGACTATGGGCTGCGCAATCCCTACCGCATGACTTTTGACGGCTGCACCGGCGATCTCTACATCGGCGACGTCGGTCAGAGCACGTGGGAAGAAATCAATGTGGAGCCCGCGGGAATGGGTCATCGCAACTACGGCTGGCCGATCATGGAGGGACCAAACTGTAGCGGTAGCAGTGCTGCCTGCGATGCGATGGTTCTTCCGGCCGCGACCTTGAAGTGGGCCGATGGTTACGCCATCGTTGGCGGCGCCGTGTATCGGGGCAGTTCCATCCCGGCACTTCGAGGAACGTATTTCTATGGAGAGTACAGCACCGGAAACGTGTTTCGCGGACGATACGACTCAAGCAGCGGACAGATCACCGGCATCGACTCGCTCCTCGACCAAGCCGCCAGTCTGACGTCCATTCAAAACGGGGGTGACGGGGAGCTGTACGTCACCACGAAGACCGCGATTCGTAAAATCGTCGCCCAGTAGATCGAGGAGACGAGTCGTCCGCTGAAGCGAGAATATTGTGCCCCTCGGGAAAGAATCGCCGGAGGGAGGGTTCTCTTTGAGCGGGCGGGCGAAATTTTCCGTCTGGGCACGTTGTTGTAACGGTGCCGACATGCACGAAGGCCAACATGGAACCATGCAGACCATCCGAATCCAGCGGCACTTCTGTCCTTCGGGACGTCGCTCCCTGAGCGCCGTCCCGCTCCCCCATCGATGGACCCGGGCCCGCAGATGGACGCAGCAGCGGGAAGTGGGAGGCCCGGATATGGCTCTCATCAAGCTGATGTTGAGTGAAGAAAAACTCGGTCGCGGTTAGAGGCGCATCCATCGGTGGAGCGGCGGAGTTAGGATAGTGATTTGCCTTTCGCACCGCGTCTTCTGGAGGCGCATCCATCGGCGTAAAGCGGAGTTAGGATGGAGATCTGCCTTTCGTTTGACCGACACTGCGGCAGGTGCACACACAAGAATTGCGTCAGCGGACGAATCTTTCTGGCCCGGAAGGGCTACCACAAGCAACACTGAGTAGGCAGCAAATTTTGGAGGGTGAGCCGGGCTGCATCCAGCCGCACATCGTGATCAAGAATGACCGCATCGTGAAGAACCGCATGATCAAAAATGACCGCTATGGGCTCGTGGGTCGCGTCATTGACGAGATGTATCTCGTCGAGGAAGTCGTGGCTGAAGGCGGGTATGGAATCGTGTACAGGGCCAAGCACCTGACCTTCCGCTGCCCCGTCGCCCTCAAGTGTCTGAAGATCTCTCCTCGCGCTTCAGAAGAAGAGCGCCGGAGCCAGCGTGAGAAGTTCTTGGCTGAAGCGGAAATTCAGTTCCGTCTGTCGTCGGCTCATGAACACATCGTTCGTCCTTTGCATGTCGGTGAGCTGGTCGTAGGAAATGATGAGGCGCTTCCGTTCTTGATTTTGGAATGGCTCGAAGGGGAGAGCCTGGAAGAGCGGATCCGTCGCCGGAGACTGGCCGGTAACTCTCCCTTGTCGCTGCTCGAGGCGATGAAGCTCCTCGGTCCTGCGGCGCGGACCCTTCATCATTGTCATCGGTTTCCTTCGGATGAGGGTGAATTGGCCGTCATTCACCGGGACGTGAAACCGGACAATCTCTACGTCACCGTGCAGCAGGGTCATGAGGTGATCAAGCTTCTGGACTTCGGCGTGTGCAAAGTCGGTCAGGCGGACGGAATGTCCGTCGGATCGAGGAGCCAGACCAGCGCGAAGGCTGCCGCTTTTTCGCCGGCCTATGGTGCGCCTGAACAATGGGTTCCTGAGAGCCTTGGTCAGACCGGGCCCTGGACGGATGTGTTTGGACTTGCCCTCTGTCTCGTCGAGGCGATCTCAGGCAATCACGCTATCGTCGGCACCCCGCAGGAAATGATGGCGACGGCGCTTTGCTCCGAGCTTCGACCTTCACCGAAAAATCGTGGAGTCCTCGTGACGGACGAGGTGGAAGAGGTGTTTTTACGCGCGCTTTCTGTGGATCCCAAGGGGCGCTATCAGTCCGTGCGCGAGTTCTGGATGGATCTGAGACATGCCCTCAGTCTGTCCCAGGTCGACATCGCGATCGAGCTGCCTCCGATGAGCGAGCCGGCACCCGTTTCGCACAGCCGCATCAAGGTTTCCACGCCCAAACTGACGCAGCGGAGTGATCTCTTGGTGATGCGAGAGCCGACCGCCGGCGGGGATGCATTTGCGGCCGAGAGGCTTGAGTTCGTTCTGGAAGAAGTATCCTAGAGCGCTGCTTTTTTCAGCGCCGCGGTTCTGTGCAGCGCCGCGGTTCTGTCAGAGGCACGGTTCTGTCAGAGGCACGGTTCTGTCAAAGACGCGGTTCTGTCAAAGACGCGGTTCTGTCAAAGACGCGGTTCTGTCAGAGACGCGGTTCTGTCAGAGGCGCGGTTGGTTTCTTAGAGCGAGCGGAGAAAGGTGATGAGCGCGGCCTTCTCGTCCGCTGAAAGAGCCATGTAGGCGTTGTTGGCGTTTTGCCCCTCTCCGCCGTGCCAGCGGATGGCTTCGTCGAGAGTGCGGGCTCGACCATCGTGCAAGTAGGCTTCACCTGCGTTGACGTCTTTGGTGAGGCCGATGGACCACAAAGGGGGCGTGCGCCATTCTGCCCCGGACGCCTGGCCTTCGGGCAGAGGATCGGACAGCCCCTCTCCCATGTCGTGGAGCAAGAGATCCGTGTAGGGGTGGATCACCTGACTGCGCAGTTCAGCGAGAGGATGGTACGGGGACGTGGTGAACGTGGGGTGGTGACAGTCGGCGCAACCGACTTGGGAAAAGATCTGCTCACCATGAAGCGCTGTCGGATCATTGAGAGCGCGTCGGGCGCGAACACCCAAGAGTGAGATGTATTTGACGAGATC
Organism: uncultured Polyangiaceae bacterium; assembly: GCA_964392575.1. GTDB lineage: Bacteria > Myxococcota_A > Polyangia > Polyangiales > Polyangiaceae > NIC37A-2. The sequence continues at coordinate 6,733 of CAYMQT010000052.1, read as the reverse complement.
ACTTAGGTCAGCATCAGAGAGCTCCGCGCCTGATGGACCACAGTCCTGTTGCACGGCGCCGCAGTCCGGATCTGGATAAATGCCGGTGAGAACGCCCATATCCGTGCGGAGCGCGGCTGCGGATTGATGCGCGACGGAGGCCTGTGCTGCCTTGTAGCCGAAACGACCGAGACGCTTTTGAGAAGTCACCGGATCGAAAACGACGTGCGCCACTCCCGAAATGCCGTTTCCGTCCCCGTCGTTTGGATCCGTGAGAGCCAGGATGTCTTCTTCTCGGATCGCTTCAAGGAGCCCCATCCCCACGAGGGGGGGCGCGATACGAGCAGAGTAAAGCTGAGGAAGGTAGTCTCCCGAAAACGTATAGTGGGGGCGGCGGAGGCCGTTTTCCTCGGTGTAGCTACTGATGCTCACGCTTCCTTCTGCGTAGCCGGCGCTTTCACCCGGTTGAAAGACGGAACCGAGGTACGGATCAGGGTTGCCCTCCTCGTCGCCCACCTTGAACACGTATTTGTGAAGAGGGGTTCCTATTTCGGGCGGGAGCGCCCTTGTGTTCTGCTCGTGGCAATCGTCGCAAGAGTTGTTGATGTACAGGGGCCCCAACTTGCCCACTTGCTCTTCAAAAACGGGATTGTTCACGGGGACAGCGCCTCCGGGCTCTTCCGGGTATCTGCGTTCCGTATGATGCCCGTCCTTGAAATCCGTATGGATGAGACGTCGGCCGAGGACAAAGGGTTGAGCGTTGTGGCCGGCGAGATTGGTGGCCATTTGCATGAAATGATCTCTAGGCTCGTCGGTGTACTGGTACGGGAGCGTCGTGCGTCCGCCGAGCCATCCTTGCTCCGGGATCGGGTAAGAAATCTCGCCTTCACACGGACAGTTGTCCTCGTCGCCTTCCGCCACATTGGCCTGCCAAGGGATCAGCCCCTGCCCTACGACATAGAGATAAGTGGTGCCGTAGTAGTTCGCCCTTCCGCCGAACGCTTCCACCGAAGGGTCAAGAAACTGACTCAGCTCAAATTCCATGTGATCCCCGACTTTGAGCGGTTGTTCCGTGAGGGCATGCACGGACACGCTTCGGGTGTAGTGAAGATCATCAATCGGCGTCATCACACCGTTGTTGCGATACTCTGCGACCGTATTGGTTCCCAGGTAAAAGAAGCGGAGTTCCGCCTGGTTGTCGTGGAGTTTGTATTCCGTGGTGACGTTGAAGGTGATGGTGCTACCTCCGTAGGGGATCGTGTCGATGATCTCTGCGTTGACCGTTCGATGTTCCCAGTAGTGACTGAGGTAGTGGTCATAGGCCTTGAAGTGATCCTCCCGCGCGTGCCGGTCGCGACCTCGATCGCCAAACCTCGTGATGAGGGCTGTTCCGGTGTCTTCGAGCACTTCGATTTCGAGGGGCGTCGCGTCTGTGTACAGGGGAACGATACCGGTCCCCGGCAAGGTTACCGGATTGGGAGTGTCGCCATCACCGTCTCCGGGGGCATCACCATCGCCATCTCCCAGCGGGCTCTCGTCGCCGTCCCCATCGCCGTCTCCGATCTCTTCCGAGACGTCCTCGTCTTCATCTCCAGACTTGTCAGAACTCGTCGCCGCGCAGGCGGAGAGCAGGAGAGCCGTCATGAGGAGCAGAGAGGCGACCTGCGCATTTTCGGCGGCACGCGGTTTTTTGGAGGTAGGCGCTTCTTTGAGGGTGCAGGGAGGCGGAAAAAAGACAGCCATTACCCCATGCTCATGTCCGGCCCGGCGGTTCGTGCGCGAAGAATCAGCGCAAATGTCTGAAATTACTAGGACATTACATTTTTCTACTCACGCTGACGCACGTTCTACAGAATGTCGAACGTGACTGTCCTCTGCGGACATAGGGCGGGTGATGAAGAGCCGACTCTGCTTTCCGCCGATGGGAGCGTCCCTGTGCTTGGTGTTGACGTCTGTTTTGGGAGCATGCACGTCGGGTGAGACTGCCGACGTGACCTCAAAGGAAGACGACGAGAATTCTGATGGCCCAGGCGTTGCCGCTGGGTCGGGTGGGAAGGGCGGGAAAGAGGATCCAACGCCCGGAGGAGGAGGGACCAGCCCGAACGCTCAGAGGGTATTTCCGGGTGGGCGTCTGGCAGCGGTGAGTTTGACGTACGATGACGGACTCGACGGACAGCTCAAGTACGCGATCCCTGCGCTCGAAGAGCGAGGCTTACGAGCCACCTTCTTTCTTTCGAGCTTCGAGGGGGTAGACCATTTTTGGAGCCTTCCGAACCTGACGGATCCGCTCAACTTACGGCACGCTGCCTGGTCTTCCGTGGGGGAAACCCATGAAATCGGAGGGCACACGGTCAATCATCCCTGTGACAGCAACGGAAATCCTGATTTTCGCCCAGGCGCGTACGACAGTGCCCGCATGGCGGAGGAGCTCGACGATTCGCTTTTGCGCCTTGCGCGCCTCGGGGCTGCTCACCCGGTGTCTTTCGCTTATCCCTGTTCAAGCGATCTCGGGGGAATCGCGGGAGGGCAGTCCATGAGACCGCTCGTGGACGCGCGTTTCCTTTTCGCGCGGACGAGCGCCGTCGGGGTGAATCTGCCGAGCGCTTTCGCGGCGCACAGCATCGCTCAAAAATTCGGTGATACGGACAAGATGTCAGGTGCTACGCTCATCGCCTTTGTGGACGAGGCCATAGAAAAAGGAGGCTGGGCGGTTTTTACCTTTCACGGCATCGGTCCCGAGGTGCAAAGCTGTCCTGACCTGATCTCATTCGATCTGGACGTTTGTGCCCTCAACTACCTGACCACGGAAAACGAAGCCCATGAGGAACTTCTCGATTACCTGGTGCAGAAAAGTGACATCGTCTTCACGGCACCGATGGGGGAAGTCGCGGCGTCGCTCAGTCAGGTTCCCTGATTAGAGGTAGTGAATCTCGGTGTTGTTGATCGTGCCGACGTCCGACAAGCTGGGTCCGGAGGTGAGTGCTCCTGAAGTGTCGTCGATGACGAACGTTTGCAGAACTCCTGTTTTGCTTCCCACCTGCAAGAACTTCCCCTTGGGATCCATGCCAAAGGAGCGCACTTCTCCGCTGATCGGAGTGGCGCTGACCCTGGTGAGGGTTTGATCTGTTGCGGAAATCGTAAAAAGGACGATGTCGCTGCTGGGTCCGTTGTTGCGGTTCACGGCATAGAGATATTTGCCATTGGGGGCGACTTTGATGTCACTGCTCCAGTGTCCCTCCTCATCCGCGTGAGTATAGACGGAATCGTCTGGGCGCAGGGTGAGCGTGCCGGTGCCTTCGTCGATGTCCAGGACGTGCACCTGGCTTGAGAGTTCGGAGAGAACGTAGGCGACGCTCTCGGTGGGATGAAAATCGAGATGCCTCGGTCCGCCGCCGACAGAGAGCGAGGCCGGATCAAGAGAGGCGAGGGTTCTTGCGCCGGACGCACCACTGACCTGGTACTGCGCGACCGCCGGGCCACCGAGACAGGGCACGTAAGCGAAGTCGCCGCGGAAGCGCGCTTGATGGGCGTTGTTGCCGGAAGCGTGCCAGCTCTCGGCATCAAAGGCGGCGCCGGAGAAGTTGAAAAAGGAAGAGCCGTGTTGGCTGTAGTGGGCCACGAGGATAGCGTCGCCGGAACCGTTGGCAGCAACGTGCGTGCCGCCTCCAGAAGTAGACGCACTCGGCCCGGGTGTGAACACATCCGTCTCGGGATTGTAGGCGAAAGCACGCACTGCGGATCCTCCAGAGACGAAGAGGGTCATCGTGTTCGCGTGCATGGTGACGAAATCCAAACCCGACGCGGCGACTTGTCCTGCCGGCGTGAGCGAGCCATCCACTTCACTCATTTCGTACGCCAAGATCTGCCCCTCGGTGATGCCTACGAACACGTGCGCGGCGCCAGTGATCATCGGGGCACCTCCGCTCCCGTCCGCAGCTCCACCCGAAGAACTTGAGCCACTTCCATCGCTGCTGCCTCCGCTGGAAGACCCTCCTGTGCTGTCATCACCATCACCATCACCATCACCATCGCCATCGCCGTCCCCGACGTCATCACCGTCACCATCACCGCCAGTCCCGTCCGAATTTTCGGAGCAAGACGCCAGCCCGGACAGGAGTAGCAGGGAGAGGTAGACAAGAGAACGTGCGAAAGAGTTCCTGCTCATGGGTCAGACCTTAACCTGAGTGACCGATGAGGCGAAGGGCGAAGGGCGACAGAGGTCGAGGCAAAGCCGGGAAACCGCTTCCGAAGAGGGACGTTTGCTTTGCAGACCCTTCGACTGAAGCAGGAAAGGAAAACGACGGTGCAGATGGAATGGCTGACGGGACGTCACCTGCCCGAGCTTGTTTCAAGGCTATTCTATTCTACCCGAGAATGTGAGCCACTGGAGTCCGTCGTCTTGGATTCGTTTGGCCTGTGGAGCCCTTCGGCGAACGCTTCTTCTGGCGCGTACACCAACTGATGGCGGCCCCGAAAGTAGAAGTAGAGAAGCCCGAGCAGGAACCACACGGCCGCAAAGAGCACGACCTGCTGGTAGACGGGATCGACCGCAAACAGCGTCGCAAGAGTGACAAGGGAAATGATGAGCGCCGTCCACGCGCCCGTGCGACCGAGAGGACTGACATAGGGCCGCGCGAGCAGGGGTGCGTTTTTCCGCAGCAGGAGGAAGCTCGTCATTTGTAGGACGTAGCTGATGACGGCGCCGAACACGGCCATGTTGAGAAGTGCGGCCCCTACGGAATGATCGGGACCGAAGGAATGAATGGCCATGGCTGCCGCGAGTCCGAGTCCCGCCCCGACCAGGAGCGCGATGTGAGGAGTTTTCTTCGTCTGATGGGTGAGGGAGAGGAATCTAGGGAAGTAGCCGGCTCTGGACAGAGAATAGATCTGTCTTCCATAGGCGAAGATGATGCTGTGAAAACTGGCAATCAGTCCGCTCACGGCGACGAGCGCGAGCGCCTTTGCGCCGAGACCCGCCCCGAAGATGGTTCGGAAGCAGGCGAAGAGAGGTTCGTCACTGGTACTGAGGGCAGCCGCCCCCGGGGGCATTCCACTACTGATGACGAGGGTGAAAACTGCGCAGATCACCAGAGTGAAAAGTCCCCACAGGATCCCCCGCGGCATGTCGCGGACCGGATCATGTGCTTCTTCGGCCGCCAAGGGCAGTTCCTCGATGGCAAGATAGAACCACATGGCAAAGGGGAGCGCTGCGAAAATTCCCGGGATGCCCTTGGGTAAAAAGGCGGAGTGGCCGTCCGTCGGTACGATGTCGAAGGCGTACCTTTCAAAGTCGAGGTGACGGAGGGCTCCCACATAGAACACGCCTAGAATGGCCAGAGCCAGAAAAGTCACTACTACGGTGACGCGGAAGGACAGCTCGACTCCCCATACGTTGAGGCCCACGAAGAGGCCGTAGGTGGCCACCCACC
>CAYMQT010000052.1:0-1315 GCA_964392575.1 uncultured Polyangiaceae bacterium | reverse complement strand
TCCGGTGTTTCAAAGATGGCCCCGAGATAACCACCCACCCCTACGACGATCACGGCGGGGGTGAGCACGTACTCCATATTTTCGGCGAGCCCTGTGATGTACCCTCCCCAGGGCCCCATGCTGCTGCGCGCGAAGGAATAGGCTCCTCCGGTGTGGGGCAGGGCAGGGCTCATCTCGGCGATGCTGAAGCAAAGGCCAGCGTACATGACGGTCATGATCAGGAGAGCAATCAACATTCCGCCGAAACCTCCGGCGGCGAGACCGAAATTCCAGCCAAAGAAATCCCCGGAGATGACCGCTCCTACTCCGAGCGCCCACAGCGACCACACGCCCGCGTAACGCTTGAGACCTCGTTCCTTGAAGTACTGTGGGGACGCTTGCTCGTACTTGACGCTCTTTTCCACAGGAGCATCGTCGGTTGTGGGGTCTTCTTCTGCAAACAAAAACTCAAAGAGCTAAAAATGCGCGGTTGCGCCCAGGGCGAGTTCAGCCCCGACCGCCTTAGGCACGAAGGCCGGAACGACGCTCTCACCGATCAGTACCGAGAAGGGCTGTCGCTTGAAGTTGAGCCACGGACCTCCTCTCAGGGTCAGCTCCAGGCGCTCACTCAGCCGTACTGCTCCCAGCACGGAGGCATGGGCGCGCCCTGATAAAGTCGTTCCTTGGTCGTCTGAGTCCGAGCCTGACCCCACGTAGCGCAGCACATCGAGCCCGGCCCCCAGACAGAGCCCGACGGACCATAGGATTGTCGGGGAAACACCGCAGCCTTCCACTCGAATGTCGAAGGCGGACATCGAAAGTGTCGCAGTTCCGGCGGTTGCGCCGTCTCGAAGCGCGTACGTGCGTGCAACGGGGAACAGATAGCCCCCGTAGACAGCAAAGCGAAACATCCGATTTAGGACCAAGAATCCGAGCTCCGGGCCCGCACTCACCGCTGGGAGCAAGAGGAAGTCGACGCGACCACCGGCACTGATGCCAAAGTGAATCCCGGAGGTCGCGGTTGCGTCGTCCTTCGGGTCGCTCTGTTCCTTGGGTTCATCACCACGGTCATCGCTTTCTTCTGGATCGGGGCCTGAGGCTCTTATGGAGAGGGCCACGACGACGGCAGCGGCTCGCGCTAGCTCTTCGCACGTCTCGGACTCTAGTGCGCGCTTGCCTTCGACGTCTCCTCGCAGGGTCAGTTCGGCGATATACGTTCCACCGGTCCGGAAGATGCGCATCTCGATCCTCAGGTGAAGAGGAAGGTCCTGCTCTGGAATCAGCTCAGCGAGTTTTGCCTCAAAGGCCTGAACCCCGGGGCAACCTGGAGGCGCGT
>CAYMQT010000051.1:9205-28824 GCA_964392575.1 uncultured Polyangiaceae bacterium | reverse complement strand
GACTTGGGCCGTATCGGGCATGGGTAGCCCTGCTCCGCCTCCTTCGCCGCGCGGGCCAAAGATGAGCTCTTCTGGTGAGACCGGGAGTTCGCCACCGCTCTTGGCATAGGGCAAAAGGACTCCGTAGTCGCTGGCGTCGCCGACCATGATCGCGCCGATGAGCTTCTTGCCGGATTCGTCGACGACGAGCTTCTTGTAGATGCCGGAGACGAGATCTTGGTAGACGATCGATGCCGTGCCCGGAGCCTCGTCGCCGAAGGGACTGCCGAGACTTCCGACTTCCACACCCAAGAGTTTGAGTTTGGTGGACATGTCGGCGCCGGTAAACTTCGTAGGCTCGCCATGGATGGTCTGTGCAACGGTACGAGCCATCTCGTAGCCGGGCGCCACGAGGCCGTAGAGCGTCCCCTCGTGAATGGCGCATTCGCCCACGGCGAAGATGTTCGGATCGCTGGATCTGAGAAAGTCGTCGACGGCGATGCCCCCGTGTTCGCCTAATGCGAGGCCGGCTTCGCGCCCGATAGAGTCTCTTGGTTTGATGCCAGCGGAGACGATCACCAGGTCGACGGCGAGTTTCGCGCCGTCGGCGAAGCCTACGCCCGAAACGCGGTCGTCCCCCAAAGCAGCGGTCGTCCGCTTTCCCAAGTGCACAGTGACGCCAAGGGATTCGATTTTTTTGCGTAAGAGGGTCGCTCCTGCTTCATCGAGCTGACGAGGCATCAGGCGCGGGGCCATCTCTAGGACGTGGGTTTCGAGACCGAGATCTTTGGCCGCTTTCGCCGCCTCGAGGCCCAGTAACCCCCCACCGATGACCGCAGCGGAGCGGGCATGTTTGGCGTACTCGCGGATGGCGGCAAGATCGTCGACGGTCCGGTAGACAAAACAGCCTTTCTTCTCCAGTCCTGGAATAGGCGGAACGAAAGCTTCTGCTCCCGTTGCGAGAATGAGGGTGTCGTACGGGAAGATCTCGCCTTTTTCTGAGGTGACCAGACGCGATTCACGGTCAATCTTGGCGGCGCGAGTACCCAGGCGAAGGTCGACGCCTCGTTCAGCGTACCAACTCACGGGCTCCAGCAACAGATCTTCCGCGGTCTTTCCAGAAAAGTACTCGGACAGATGAACGCGGTCATAGGCCGGAAGATTTTCCTCGCCCAAGGAAACGATGTGGAGGTGATTCGAGGGACGAGAGGTGAGGTAGTCGCAGACCTTGTAGCCCACCATGCCGTTGCCGGCGATCACCACGCGGTGGCGACCCGCGGTGCGTGGGGCTTTTTCGTCTGAAGGCGCGCCTCCGAGTCCGAGAGTAAAGGCGATGTCTTCTGCCTTGGGTTCTTGAATCATTTGCTGGTCGAGGATGAGATCCGGGTGAACGCCTCGACGTCTGAGGACGAGGCTCGATGGTTGCGAGGCGATCACCGGGATCGCTCTCAGGTTTTGCAGAAGCCGCTTTTCCTGACCGGAAACGCGACAGGAATCGAAGAGCCACGCTGTCGTGCGTTCTGTGAGAAAGAGGATGGCGTCGATCTGGCCCGACTCGATTCGGGTCAAGAGGGCTGTTGCTTCTGGATCCACCGTGGTCGTTGGAGCCACGTTGCGCACGGTGCCACCGGAGGTCTCAATGACTTCTGTGAGCGCCACTTCGAGATCCCTCTGCAAGGGCAAAAGTCCCACGACGTGTCCAGACAGGCTCATCTGAGAGATCACTTCCTCGAGCTCGGCTTGGGTTCCACGCTTGAGGATCAGATCGGCCGGAACGCCCAGTTCAGCCAGGGCCTGAGCTGGACGCCTTCCGCCCACGATCTTGTTGATGTGCGCGAGCGCGTCCAAGAGAGCGTGGCGTTTCCCCAACTGAGTTGCCATTTCTACGACGAGGTGAACCCCTTGCGCGGAGGTCAAGATCAGGTCCTGAAAATCTCCGTCGATGAGCTGGAGGATCCATTGCTCGAGCGGGAGTGCACCGGAGTCGGAGCTGCCACCCGAAAAGGACACAGGCTCCGCGCCGATTCGGGTGAGGGCGCGACGGAGGGCGAGCGAATTGGGAGCGTCAGGGATTGCAACTTTGAAAGGCGAGGGAGAATTGCGCTGAGTCATTGTTCGATCCTGACTCTCAGAATGTCAGGCAGAGTGTTTCCGGTTCACCCACGATCTGAGGAAAGTGAGAAACGTCTCAGAAACGACAGAAGCCGTGTGAAACAATGCAGACACGCAAGAGCCCGTATGAGGGTCATTGAGAGGGAATGTTTCGATTGTGATCCCAGAAGTTCGCTTCAGGTCGGAAACGTGACTGAAGTCTTGGTCCCTTCTTTGCGGGGCTTCTCTCCCTGGTCCCGAGGAGGGTTGACACTGATGAGAAGAGGACCCATCTGAGGGCGGTGCGCCTGCGGGCGCGCCATGAAATCTAGGAAACATATCGTGACAGAAGCGAAGAAACACGCCTTTCAGGCCGAAGTGAGCCAGGTTCTTCACCTCGTGGTGAACTCCCTTTACAGCAACAAAGAGATCTTTCTCCGCGAGCTGGTCTCCAACGCTTCGGACGCGCTCGACAAGTTGCGCTTTCGGGCTCTGAGCGAGAAAGACCTCCTCTCGGAGGGGGAAGAACTCAAGATTCAGATCATTCCTGATCGCGAGCGCGGGACCCTCACGATCTCTGACAACGGGATCGGGATGAGTGAAGCAGATCTCGTGGATCAGCTGGGAACGATTGCCCGCTCGGGTACGCGCGAGTTCAGCGCGAAGCTCCGGGAGGCCGCCGAGGCCAAGGAGAAGGGCGCTCAGCTGATCGGTCAGTTTGGGGTCGGCTTCTACAGCGCTTTTTTGGTTGCGGACCGGGTCGAGGTGATCTCTCGCGCCGCGGGTAGCGAGGTCGCTTTCAGATGGGAGAGTGAGGCCAAGGAGGATTTCGCGGTGACCGAGGCCGAGCGAGAGACGCGCGGGACCACTCTCATCCTTCACCTGAAGGAAGATCAGAAGGAGTTTGCGTCACCGTACCGAATCAAGGAAATCATTCGTCAACACTCGGATTACGTAGGCCACCCCATCGAACTCGTGACGGAGATCCCGGCGTCGGAGGAGGGAGAGGAAACCAAGGCTGCTCCGGAAACCAAGACGGAGACCATCAATCAAGCCAGCGCGCTTTGGCAGCGCTCTCCGGCGGAAGTAGACGCGGAAAAATACGCTGAATTTTACAAGCATTTGGCCCACGACTGGGAAGACCCGCTCACCCATAAACATTTTCGTGTCGAGGGCACGCAGATGTTTTCAGGGATTGTCTTTCTTCCCAGAACCGCTCGCGCGGATCTCTTGGATCCTCGGGGGGAGCATGGGGTTCGCCTGCACGTGCGGCGCATCCTTGCGATGGAGAGCTGCGATGAACTCTTGCCCAAATGGTTGCGCTTCGTACGCGGTGTCGTTGATTCGGAAGATTTACCCCTCAACGTATCTCGGGAAACCTTGCAGGACTCGAAACAGGTAAAGATCATTCGCAAGCAAGTCGTCTCCCAGGCGCTTTCCATGATTGAAGAACTCGCGCGGGAAAAAGGTGAAGAGTACCTCAAGTTCTGGGCGCAATTCGGGGCGGTGCTCAAGGAAGGGCTGCATTTCGAGCCGGAGAACAAGGACCGCTTGAGTCAGCTTTTGCGCTACAAGACGAGCTACAAGGCCGAGGGCCAGGAAGAGCACCCTTGGGTCAGCCTTGCCGAGTATGTAGCGCGCATGAAACCGGACCAAGCAGGCATCTACTACATCGAGGGCCAAAACCCGGAGATCCTTCTTTCGAGCCCGCATCTGGAAAAGCTTCAAGAGAAGGGAATCGAGGTCATCTTCATGACCGACGGTGTGGACCCCTTTGCGGTGGCAAACCTTCCTGAGTTCGACGGCAAGAAGCTCATCAATGCGATGGATGAGTCTCTGGATCTCGGTGAAACGGAATCCAAAGAGGACAGCGAAGTCAATGCTGAGCTCATCAAGCGCTTCAAGGACGTTTTGGGAGAACGAGTGGGGGATGTGAAGCCGTCACGCCGCTTGGCGCAAAGTCCCGCTTGTTTGGTGACGCCTCAAGGAGCGCTCCCGCCCCACATGGAAGCGATGTTTCGTGCTCAGAACCTCAGCATTCCCGAAAGCAAGCGGGTCCTGGAAGTCAACGTCGAACACCCGATCATCGAAAGTCTTCGCAAGCTCCTACTCATTGGCGGTGACAACCCCGACCTCTCTGACTGGATGGCCCTGCTCTACGATCAAGCGTTGATTGCCGAAGGGAGTCCCGTGAAGGATCCCTCTCTCCACGCCAAGCGTCTGACTGCGCTCCTTACCCGCGTGGCCGAAGGCGCAGTCGCCGACAACACAGTGAAGGCTTAGGCGCGCTCCGTTGAACCGTCTTCTCGCTCTCGGATTCATCCTTGCCGTTCTGGGCAAGTTGTTCTTCCGTCCGCAGTTCCTCCGGGTGCAGAAGTGGTTCGACGGCCTCATCAACGCAATGTTGATCGCGATCGGACTCGCGTATCTCCTTCAGCTTACTATTTGGCTCACGGGCTGAAATGGGGGAAAAGCGACCTCGCCGCACATTGTGGGTTTAGGTCGCACTCCTGGAGGTGACTTGCTCAAGCACCTTTATTCGGGCATTTCGCGCGGACGAAAAGGCCGGTTTTTCTGCCAAGGGATCCAGAGGCACTTCCAATTTCGTTGAGTGATTATTGAAGCAGGCCCCTCCGGCACTATCTCGAATTCACTCAGAATTATTCAGGTTCTGTCCTTCTAACCCTTCACGATTGCTGGGACACTCATCCGGTCTATGTCCCATTCTCTGCCGCCCAGATCGGAACGAAGTTCAAAAGCCCCAGACCTCCCTTCGCCGCTTGAAGCGGCACTCGAAAGCGTCCGGAAACGAAACGACGATCTCGAAGCTTGGGATACCCTGGAGGAAGCCTGCCGTGAGTATGATCGTCCCGACGAGGCTGCCGCACTCTTCACCGAGATCCTAGAGACGGACATCGAAGGGGAGGTCCTTGAAGAACTAGGACGACGCGCGGCCGATTTCTGCGAGGAGTGGTACGAAGACACGGGTCCAGTTCTGGAGATGTTGACGCTCGTTCTGACCAAGGATCCGTCACAGGAATGGGCTTTCGAGCGTCTCACGGTGTTGCTGACGGTCTCGGCCGACTGGGACAGTCTTCTCGGTGCTTATGACAGCGCCCTTTCGGTGACGGAAGACGACAAGCGCCGGGGGGCGCTGCTTGAAGAGGCCGCGAAAGTGGCCAGAGATTTTGCCGCCGAGCCCGAGCGGGCCAGCGACTACATGAAGGCTCTCCTGCTCTTGCGCCTCGACGACGAGCAACTAGCAAGTGGACTCGAACGACGTTTTGACGAACAGAATCGGCATGAAGATCTGATCGAGATCTGGACCGCGCGCCTTTCGGTGATGGCGAAGGAATCCGCCATTCGCACGCGCCTGCAAATTGCTGTGCGTTTCCTCGACGCGCTCGGTGACGGTGAACGCGCGTTCTTGAGCGTGAATGAGTACCTCGAAGCGGGGGGCGACGAAGGGGAAGCTTGCAGTCTGCTCGAACGTCTCGCCAACACGTCCGCCGTCGCCGCGGACGTCAGGCGACCCGTGCTCAAGCTCCTCGAGGAGATCTATGAAAAGCGGGGGGAATCTGAGAAGGTCATTTCAGCCGTCGAACGAGCCTTACTGCTTGCCGAATCTGACAAGGATCGTGTGCACCTTCACGAGCGTGCGGCGGCGTTGCTCTCTTTAGCTGACTCGCTTGAAGGAGCGCTCAGTCATTGGGCATCCATCTTGAAGCTCGAGCCTGCGCATGAATCTGCTCAAGGCAAAGCGCGTGAATTGGCCGAGCGTACGGGTCAGCTCCCGACGTACGTGGCCGCGCTCGTCGCCGCGGCGGAGACTTGCGCAGAAGGGCCCCGACGCATCGAACTCCTCATCGATGCGGCACGAACAGAGCGGAACCAGCTTTCGAATGCGGGTGCCGCGACGGACCTCTACTACCAGATCGAAGGAGATCCTGAAGCAGACGCTGCGGCGAGACTTCTGGCTTGCCAGGAACTCAGTGTTCTGCTGCTCGAAGCAGAGCGCTCAGAAGACTTGCTCGTGATCCTCGAAAAGCGAGCGGAGCTGGAAGGGAAGGCGGATGAGCGGGCGCGAGTACTCGGTGAAGCGGCTCGCCTCGCCACAGACCTTGGTCAAGGTGAACGGGCGCTGGGACTTTGGTCTTTGCGCCTGAACGACAATGAAAAAGATCTGGAAGCCCTGAGCGCCAAGGTCGAACTGTTTTCGGAGCTCAGCAAGTTCAAGGGACTTGTGGATGCCTTGCGCGCACGAGCGGAGGTGGACTCCGATCCTGCGCGCCAGCGAGATGATCTCGTGCGTGCTGCCACGGTCCATGCAGAGCGCTTGGGGGACTTGAAGAGCGCCATTTCCGTGTGGCGGGTCGTAGAAGATCAGTTTGGGCGGGTGGACGAGTCTCTGGATGCTTTGGTGTCCTTGAGCGCGCAGGATGAGAACTACGAACAGGTCGTAGAGCTTCTTGCAGAGGCCATCGAGCCAGAGCAAAACCTTGAAAGAAGAGTGCTTCAGCTCGGTCGCTTAGGCGATACGTATCGCCTGCACTTGCAGCAAAAGGCGGAAGCGCTTGAAAGCTACGAAAAATGCCTTGAACTCGATCCTTTGAGTGAAGTGGCGCGGGCAGGTCTCAGGGCGCTCACCCTCGACCCCAAGTATGCTCATCCTGCCGCCGAGGCCCTTGCTGATGCCTTCCGCTCTTCGGATGATCCAGCAGCGCTGATCGATCTCGTCGAGTTGAGGATAGGCGCTGCACCGGACGACGAGTTTCGGGCCTTGGTTCTTCTGGAGGCCGCTGAATTGCAGGAGGCCGAAGGGGACTTGGGGGGAGCTCTCGGCGTGCTGGTTCGCGCCTTTGCCCTGACGCCAGAATCGAAAATCGAGACGGAGCTGCATCGGCTGGCAGAGCTGTCGAGCGATTGGGGAGCCGTGACGGACGCTTATACGCAGGCGCTGGCTGGGCTCAAAGCCACGGAGCGGGCAGGCTCGCTCTTTCTTTCACGGGGTCGGATCGAAGAAGAGCGCCTTTCAAGGCCCGATTTGGCTACGGTTTCGTATCGAAGTGCGCTCGAACGCTCTCCCACACAGCTCAACGTCGCTCGCTCGCTCGTGCGCGTCGCTCATCGCGCCGGCCTTTATGGAGACGCGGCCTGGGCCTTGGTGGAAACCTGTCGTGCTTTGGACAGCGTCTCAGTAGACCAGCTTCAGCATTTCGCTGAATGCGCAGCCGAGCATCAGAACTGGGACGGGGCCTTAGAGGGGCTTGCTGACAAAATTGCGGGAGTCGACGGTCTCTCTCCCCTCGTGGCTCATGACCTCAAGAAGCAGCTCGCTGTCTGGTATCGTGACATGCTGCAAGATCCGGACTCCGCCGAGATGGTGCTCAAGCGCGCCGCCGCGGACTATCCACAAGAAGATTCTCTGAGAATTCTCGCCGATCTTCAGCGACGAGCGCCAGGCAAACCCTTGGTGCTGACGCTCGTTGCTTTGGCGGATGTCTGTAGTGACGAGATGGGCATCTTGCGCGAAGCCGGCGAGGTAGCACTGAGCACTCAGGAGGATGAACTTTCCCTACCCATCTTGGAACGCGCCCTGAAAGCAGCGACGCTCGCGTTTGAGGACTCGGGCTCCGTAGAGACAGAATCCGGTTTCGCCGCCAGTGACGTTGCTGCATGGGCGACGGATCATTTGGTCGAGTTGGCGCTTCGACAAGAGCGCGGAGCCGACGCAGTCGGACTGCTGGAGCGCTCGTCGGAGCTGCCTTTTCCCGCTGGTGAGAAGGTCGCGCGGAAGTTTCGGGCAGCCCAGGTGGCCTTTGAACAGTCCCTTGAAAAGAAGGCCATTTCACTTTGCGAAACGGTGCTCAAGGCGGAAGGGGAGCACGAGGGGGCGATCACTCTCCTCAGTGAGATCCACGAAAAAGCGGGCCGTCTGGACGAGCTACTGTCCCTTCGCAAGCGGGAACTGGCTCTTGGTCGTCCCCTTGCGCGGCGACTTTTCCTCAGGCTCGACCAAGTGCGTGTGCTGGGAGAAACCGGTGCCGATCTCGAACAGCGTGCAGCGATCTTGAACGAAAACCTTGCGGACGAGCCGGGCCACGAGCGATCCGTCGATGCCCTCTCCGAGATTCTGAGCGCGGGCGAGGAGTACTCAGATCTTGCGCGCATGCTCGAAGAGCAAGCACGGGCTATTGTTACAGCAGATCCAGAGCGCGCGTCCCTCATGTGGTATCGGGCGGGACAAATCGCCGCTACGCACTTGAAGGACGAAGCGCGCCTCGAAAGTGACTTCAAGCTGTCGGCTGCCGCGCACCCGAGCGTTCCGGTCCTCGACCGACTGGCTCAAATGGCAGCCGCCGACGAGCGCCCGGAAAGTGAAGTTTCCTGGCTCACTCAGCTGCTCGCCCTTCTCCCGGAGGTGAGCGAGGAGCCAGAAGACGCTCCTCTGACGCGGCGAGAGGTGGTGTTGCGCCTCGGTCGTGCGATGGTTCAAAACGAGGATCGCAACGCGGCGCGTACGCTCGTCGAGGTAGAGCTTTCGAAAGATCCGCCCGCGGACGGAGCGCGTCAGTTGCTCGCACAGATCTATCGCGATCTGGAAGAATGGAATGCGCTCTCGACTTTGCAGGTAGAAGGGGTGAAGTACGCTCCGGATGACGCCACTCGGATAGAGTATCTTCGTTCGGCGGCTCAGGTGGAGCGCAAGCGGCTCGGTAATCTGGAAGCGGCGGTGCCGCTGCTTCAGCAGGCGATGGAGCTCGACCCTCAAGAGCGCGGGATCAAACTGCAACTGTCCGACACCCTGCGCGAGGTAGGAAGGTTTGAGGAGGCGGCAGAGATCCTGACGGACCTGCTGACAGAGTTCGGACGCCGGCGCACCCGGGAGAAAGCCGTAGTCCATGCCCAGCTTGCGCGGATTGCGCGTGCGTCGGGGCAGCTCGACGAAGCGCTCGAACACGCGGAGGCCGCCGCCAAGATCGAAAGGACGGACGCTACCATTTTGATGCTCGTGGGTCAGTTGGCCAAGGAGAAGGGCCGACTCGATCAAGCAGAGCAGGCGTATCGAACCCTTGCTCTGATCGCGAGTCGCACCACACCAAAGGGCGAGTCGAGTGCGGATGATGTGGAGGCGGATGAGGTGGGCGAGAGCGCGATCCTCTTTGAACTCTACCGGATCTCGGAAGAGAGGGGCGATGCCAAGCAGTCTCGTGAGCTTTTGGATTCAGCGCTTGAAGTCGCCACTCGGGATCCGGTGGAGGCCCTGCGATTGGCCGGTGCGCTGCGGGCTTCGGGTCAAGATGGACTACTCATCGATGCGCTCGATGAACGACTCGCTTCAGGTCTGGAAGGGACCCTCGCCTCCCGACTGCTCGTGACCAAGGCCAACGTGCTCGAACAGAGTGGACGTGAGAGAGAGGCCCTGTCGGCGCGATTGATGGCGCTCTCGCATACTCCGGGGGATCATCTCCTGATCGACGCCACGAGGAAGCTGGCGGATCGCGCCGAGCTTTCCGCAGAATTCTGGAACCACATCGTGCGTCTCGCCGAGGAAAATCAGTCTCAAGCGTCCGTGTCCGGAGAACTCTGGTATCGCGCCGGCCTTTATGCGGAAGAAGAGCTCGGCGATAGGGCCAAGGCCGCCGACTATTTCGAAATCTCTCAGAAGAGTGACCACAAGCCCAAGCGGGCATTCTTGGCGCTCGATCGCGTCCTCGATGAGGGTTCTTCCCCTGAACGAGTCAGAAGCGCGCTCAGTCGCTATGTCGCGTCCAAGGGCGCGGATGAAAGCCCAGACACTCTTTCAGATGCCCTCTACCGCCTCGCTGACTTTGAACTTGCCACAGATCAGGTGGAGGCCGGCGCAGCACACTTGATGCAGGCGCTGGAGGTTGCTGCGGACGAGGAGCGCGCGCTTTCGATGCTCGAACCCGTGGTGCGCGCGGGCTCCGCCACCGAACGAGTCATCATTCTGTTCCTTCGTGTCTGTCGAAAGGCGGCCAGCAAGGAGACCTTGCTCTACGCATTTAGGAAGGCGGCCTCCACGCAGACGGTGGAGAGGTCGGTCCTTTCTGAAGCGGTGGAACACGCCCGCGCTCTCGACGACGGAGAGGCGTTGCGTGAACTCTTGACGAGGACGATTGAAGTCTCCGTCGAAGCCGGCGAGGTTGAGGAAATGGGCGGACTCGTCGTCGAGCGGGCTACTTTGGCTCAGGCAGATCAACAATGGGAAAGGGAGCTTTCGCTTCTCACGCTCGCCTCGCCGCTCTTTGACGGAGAGGACCGGTTTGAGCTGGATTTGAGGCGCGCGACCTGTCTTTCGGAGCATCTGGGTCGCGTGGAAGAGGGGACACAACTTCTGGAAGGATTGCTGGAGCAATCTCCCGAGGAAGGCCGCGTGTGGCGGCGCCTCTTGGCCATCTACAGGAACGCTGGGCGTGTCTCCGATGTAGAAGACTTGATCTCGAAAGTGGAAGAGTCAGCAACGGACGAGAGCGATCTCGAAGCGCTCAAGATGGAGCGAATCCGCTTGATGGTCGGCGAAGAGCGCTTCGAAGAAGCGGAAGAACAGCTGCGGCAAGTGCTCAGTGAAAGGCCGCACCTGACCGAAGCCGCCGGCATTCTCGCAGATCTCTTGCGCAAAGCCGAGCGCTGGGACGAGCTCCGGGAGCTGGTCGAGGGATTGCTGAGTCGCGCGAGAGAGAGGGGAGACGCTGCCCTGGTCAGTCGATTTGGCATGGAGTTGGCTCAGCTCGTCATGGCAACGGAGAGAGCAGAAGCCATCAGCGTTCTCACCGAGGGACTTCCGCTTGCGAAGGGCGACCGCGAGTACGTTTCTTTCCTTTTGGACCTCTATGGTGAGGACGACAATCAAAGCGAGCGAGCAGACGTGATGGAGCATTTGCTTCTTCTCGAAGAAGGCGAAGCGGCGCGCGAACAGGCCTTTTCACTCTACGCCCTCCGCTCTGAGCTGGGCGATGACTACGGCGCCGGTCGCGCCCTGGAACTGGGCGTGAAGCGAGCGCCCAGAGATCAAGCTTTGTTAGAACAGTACATCGCCTACCTGCGACAAGGGGATGACTTCGCTCGACTTTCGGAGGCACTTCTGATTCACGCGGCCCAGGCGGAGGGCGAAGCCGCCGGGATAAGATACGCGGAGGCCGCACAAATCTTTGACCAACATCTGGGCGATCCTGAAGGCGCCGCTTCGGCCATGGCTCGGGCGTACAAGGCGGACCCCGCAAACCTCGCTTATTTGGAGCAAGGGGCTCAGTATCTGGTGGCGGTCGGTCGCGCGAAAGACGCCATCGAGCAATTGTCCGTTGCAATTGATTCAGGAGAGGAAGTAGCTCTTGCTGATTTGCTCGAACTTCGAGCAACGATCATTCGCAAAGAACTCTCTTCCGATAAGCAAGCCATGTCTCAAGCCGCTGAGGATATTTCCCGTGCGCTTGAGCAACTCATTCCGGAGGAACAGGAGGAGAGCCTAGAGCGCGCCAGAATCGAGGTCCTCATCGACCTGCGTGGGCTTTCTCAGTCTGACGGTGACGAGGAGGGCGAGCGAGCCGTGACCCTCAAGCTGGCTGAGATCTACATCGGGAGCGGGGACTCGGCAGCAGGAATTGATACCCTTGCCTCCTGGGTGCGGGATCATGACGAAGACGTGGTTGTCTGTGAGATCCTTGGAAGCACAGCGACTCAGCAAGGGGATCACTTTTCGGCGATGTTTGCTTACCAGCGTTTGGTCGAGGTTCTTTCCGGCCAGGCGCGAGTGGAGGCAGTTCTGCTTCTGACCGATGCGGCACGGGCAGCGGGGAATCCTCTCGATGCTCGCGCCGCGCTGGAGCAGGTTTTTGAAGAGGACCCGACCAACGAGGCGGTCCTCTCTAAGTTGCGCGAGATGTATGAAGCGGCTGGCGCTTATCAGGAGCTAGCCGTCATGCTGCTTTCGGAGGCCGAAAAGACGCAAGACACGAGCGCTCGTTCAGAACTTTACCTGCAAGCAGGAGATCTTTACCTTGCGGCAGCTGAACCTGAAGTGGCGATTGGAGTTTACGAGCAGGCGCTCGAGATCGCAGAATCTCCTTATCTTTTGACGGCAAAGCTAGCAGATTGCTATCTTGCCGTGGGCGACACTGCGCGTGCGGAGGAAGTCCTGAATCATGCCGTGGAGTCCCATGGCAAGCGCCGCACGCCAGAGCTAGCCGTCTTGCAGCAGGGATTGGCGCGAGTCGCACAGGCGCAAGGCAACCAGGACGGCATGTTCGCCTGGCTCGAGGCGGCCTTGATGAGTGATCGGAACAACGGGGACGTGGCCCGAGACTTGGCGGTACTAGGGCAAGAGGAAGGCCGCTATGACATTGCAGTCAAGGCGCTACAAAGCCTCACCCTGAGCAAGGTAGCCGGTCCGATGAGCAAGGCGGAGGCCTACCTGCGGCAGGCTCAGATCGCTCAGATTCAAGGAGATGAAAAGAAGGCGCTTCTCATGGCGAGGCGCGCGCAAGCAACGGATCCCGAGCAAGCGGGTCTTTCGTACTTGCTTTCGCAACTCGGAGGCTAAAACGTATCTTGGAGTTGATCCGGTTTCGTTATGCTGCCTGAGTTAATTGTTGTTCGCCACGATGGGAAGTGATGTCATGGACCGAGCAAAGAAAAGGAAACTCGAACAGTGCGGCTGGATAGTGGGCGACGCGGCGGGCTTTCTCGAACTCAGCGACACAGAACTTCGTCTCGTGGAGATGAAACTGTCCCTGAGCGCTCGTCTCCGAAAAGCGCGTGAAAAGAAGCGGCTCACGCAGGCTGAACTTGCCGACCGGATGGGCTCAAGCCAGTCGCGCGTCGCAAAGATGGAAGCCGGGGACCCGAGCGTTTCGCTGGATCTTCTGGTCCAAGGACTTCTGGCAACGGGCGCCAGCAAGCGCGAGATCGCGTCAGCGCTAGCAGGAAAAACTACGCGCGCTCTATTCGGCTGAGCGTGGCAAGTAAGCGGCCTCTTGGCTTCCCATCCTACTGCCCACGAGCGCCCGTCTCGCCTCCTGTTCAGTGAGGAGTCTAGCTTCTCCCGGCTCCGGGGGGGTGAGCAGCAGCTGGTCGTTTTCCAAGCGTGCGCAAGGGATCCCGTCCACGAGCAGCAGCTGATTTTTGGCGCTGGCCGCGAGACGCCCTCCGGGCGTCAAAATGCCGACGAGATTCAAAGGGTCCGTTCCCGCTAGCCGAATCACCTCGCCCTCGGCGGGCCGTCGCCGTAATTTGCGCAGTTGTTCGATCGCTCCTGTGGTCGCGAACTGCTCTCCAGAAAACCCACTGACGAATCGTCCTCCACGGATTTCCCCCCGTGCTTCAAGTCGATGGAGCGTGCGAAGCAGCATTCCCCAGGGAGGGAGACCGGACTCTCTCTCCAAGACCTTTCGGAAGACCACGCCCCAACGTCGGAGCAGGATCCAGGCGATCCCTTCGATAGTGCGCTCTTCTTCGAGCGGGTTGATCGTGGTGTCGGAGAGGGGAGGACCTTCTATCGGGCTGAGACGACCGGCCGCTTCGAGGCTCTGAAACGGGCGCGCGACCCTTCGGAGCTGAGGGCCGCGAGGTCGCTCTCGGCGCTTGCTTTCAGGGGTGAGGAGAATGCGCACGCCAGCGAAGGAATCGGTAGTCAGTGCTCCACGCGCGATCAATTCGGCGATGGCTTTTTCGCCTTGGCTAGGCAGCAGGGAAGTGCGTTTCAAGACATCGCGGAAGAAGAGGGCGCCGCCCTCGTGCAGCGTCTCGGCCACGAGGCGCGCGTCGGCACTCATCTCCTGACCTTCCTGCTCGTCGCCGGGAGCGTTTTCCAAAAGCGCCCAGATCTCACGCTCATCTCCCGGGTAAAGGATGAGGGGACTGGCCTTGGTCAGCTGCTGGCGCGGTTGACCCTCCCGTCCGCTCGGGCGGCGCGCCACCCGCCAGGCGATCTGGCCCGAGAGGCACAGCTGATCCAGATAGGCCGGACTATAAAGGCGCACACGCGCCCGGAGCACGTCGTCTTCCAAGCTCCCGCCTGAAATAGGATAGCCGGAAAGCTGAGCGACCACGGCCAACGTTCCGGAAGGTCCTTCCCTCTGGGTTTCGCGCGAGAGCCCCTGATGATGGGTCAAAAACCGGAGGAAAGCGCCGGGGGACACGGGCTCGATTTCTCGGCGTAAGCGTCCCAGCGTGAGGCGATGGATCCTCGCCAGGAGACGGCGTTCGCAAAATTCTTCCTCGTCCTTTTTCTCGAAGCTGCCACGCAGGACGAATCCCTCTCCTTCGAGGGCCAACAGGGCGGCTTCGATTTCCCCCTGTTCGATCAGAAGGATTGCACTGAGTTCGGCTCCGGTGGTCGGACCGCAGAGTTCGAGCCGCCCGCGAACAAGCTCCAAAATGGATTCAACTTGGCTTCTGGGCGCGATCTCGATCCCCGGTCTGGGGTCAAGGATCCCGTCCGGATAAGCACTGACGGCGAGTCCCGCTCGTTCCGTGGCAAAGTAGAGGGCCTGTGAGCCCAGCTGACAGCGAACGATTCGTCCTGCCTGAGTCAGCTCTGCCACGAACTCTGGCCAGATCACTTCACTTTCTCGCAGCGAGCCATAGACGAGGAGAGCATCGTGCAGCTCGTCGGCGTCCCGAGGATCGGGCCATGCTTCCTGACGGACGCGCAAAATGGCTTCAGGATCAAGCACACCAAAATCCGCACTGTCCGTTTCCGAGAGGCGTCGCATCTGAACGGCTTGGGTGCGTCGCTCTTCGAGCGGCGCATCGTCGAGGAATGCGTACGGCCGGGCGCTCAAGATTTCGTGAGCGAGGGGGGAAGGTTCCGTCAGATCGCGGGCGACGCAGGCAACGGTCCCGGCCTGAATTGCTTTGAGTAAGTTTTCTAATCCATCGATGTCCATCGCTTCCGTGAGGCTGTCGTGGATCGATTGAGTGACCAGCGGATGGTCCGGGATTTCGCGGTCTCCCGCGATGTTTTCCAGGCACGCGACTTGATCCGGGAAGCACAAAGCCAAAAGATCGTCCGACTGCATGCGCTGAAATCGCGGTGGAACCTTCTTGCCCCCGCGGAAGCGCAAAATGGCGAGCGCTCGTGAAGCGTTGTGACGCCAGCGCGTCTGAAAGAGGGGGGCATCGAGCAAAGCTTGGACGAGCACCTCTCGCACGGTGTTGGGGCTCAGAAACTGAAACATCGATTCGAGCGGGAAACTGTGCATGGGCCCCAGACTGAGCACGAGGGCATCTTCAGTGGCCGCTGCCTGGAGCTCGACGTTGAAACTTCGGCAGAATCTCTTGCGCAAGGCCAGGCCGAAAGCGCGATTGACGCGACTTCCGAAGGGAGAATGAAGGACGACGTGCATCCCTTCCGCTTCGTCAAAGAAGCGTTCCACGACGAGGCAAGATTGACTGGGCATGTGGCCCAGGGCCGAAAGGGCCGCCCGTAAATAGGTCACCAGTTGTTCGACGGCCCACTTGGGGATCCCGGACGTGGAGGTCAGCGAGTCGATGAACGACTTGATTTCATGCGTAGGGACTTGAGCCACCTGTTCTCTGAGACGGGATACGGCTTCAGAGAGTTCGTCGGTGCGCGCAGGTGCTTCCCCGACCCAGAAGGGAATCGTCGGTGGTTGTCCATGGGCGTCACCCACGCGCAAGATCCCGGGATCCACCTTGACGATTTGATAGCTGGCATTTCCAAGCTGGAAGATGTCACCCGCCATCGACTCGATGGCAAAATCCTCATGAACCGTTCCGATTTTCACCTGAGAGGGTTCGAGCAAGACTTCGTAATCGAAATTGTCCGCGATGGCGCCGCCGTTGGTGATGGCGGCCAGGCGAGCGCCGCGCCGCCCCTTGATGCGGTGACCGATTTGGTCGTGGTGGAGGTAGGCGCCGCGCCTCCCTCGCGCGGTCGCGTACCCGGTCGCCAGCATAGAGACCACTTGATCGAAGGCCCTTCGACTGAGATCCCTGTAGGGGTACGCCCTTCGCACGGTTTCGAAAAGCTGCGCTTCATCCCACTCTTCGGCGCCGGCCATGGCGACGATGTGTTGAGCCAGAATATCCAGGGGCGCCTCAGGGATGCGGACGAGATCGAGCTCGCCGGCAGCAGCCGCTTTGAGGAGTGCAACGCTCTCCACCAAATCATCGCGACTCAGGGGAAAGAGGCGTCCCTTGGGGGTTCCGCCGACAAAATGCCCTGACCGGCCCACGCGCTGAAGGAGGGTGGCGATGCTCCCCGGCGAACCTATCTGGCACACGAGATCGACGTCTCCGACGTCAATCCCCAGTTCCAGGGAAGCAGTCGCGACGAGGGCCTTCAGACGACCTTCCTTCAGAGCCTTTTCCGCAGCCTGTCGTCGGAGCCTCGAAAGCGATCCGTGGTGGCTCGTCACCACATCTTCTCCGACGCGCTCGGCGAGAAAGCGGGTCAGGCGCTCCGCAAGACGGCGCGTGTTGGTGAAGATGAGCGTCGTTTTGTGGGAGTCCACGAGCGTCGCGAGCTGATCGTAGATTTCTGCCCACGCTTCGGCCGGCATGACTCCTTCCAGGGGCGAGCCAGGAACACAAAGCGACAGATCCATCGCTCGGCGATGCCCGGTGTCCACGACAAAGGAAAGTCGGTCTTTCGCTTGGGCTCCGACGAGGAAATCGCGCACGAGAGTGATCGGTTTTTGAGTTGCCGAAAGGCCGATGCGTTGGACTTGTGCCTTTTCGTTCTGCTGCTTGACGAGCGCGTCGAGGCGCTCCAGCGAGAGCGCCAGATGAGAGCCGCGTTTGTCACGGACCAGGGCGTGGATCTCGTCCACGATGACGGTGCGGACGGTCTTCAACATCCGACGGCCCCCTTCACTCGAAAGAAGAATGAAGAGCGATTCGGGAGTCGTGACGAAGATGTGGCTATGGGATTTGGATTGTCGTGCCCGCTCGCTCGGGAGGGTGTCCCCCGTGCGCACGGCCGTCGTGATGCCGGCTTTTCTGCCTCCGCAGCTTTCCAAGGCGGCTTCTATTCCCGCAAGCGGAGTCCTGAGGTTGTGCTCGATGTCGGCGCTGAGCGCTTTGAGCGGGGACACGTAGAGAACACGAGTTTCGGCCGGAAGTTCACTGACTTGACTCTCGCGCACGAGAGCGTCGATAGCAGAGAGGAACGCCGCCAAGGTCTTTCCTGATCCGGTCGGTGCGGCGACCAAGACGTGGGCCCCTTCTTTGATCTTCGGCCAGGCTTGGATCTGCGGGGGCGTCGGTGAGCCGAAGGTCTGCCGCACCCAGTCCCCGACGGCCGGATGGAAGAGCGCACGGAGATTGGCTTCGCCTTCCATGGGAAGGAAGGGTCCTAGCAGGTGCGGCGCTTGGGGGCACGGCTACGGAGCGGGCCCAAGCAAAGCCAGAAGATCCTCGCGCGTCACGCCGGAGGCGGCTCCCCCTTCGGCTAGGGCCACGTCCGCCAGGGCTCGCTTGCGAGACTGAAGATTCATGATGCCCTCTTCGATGGTTTCTTTTGCGATCAACCGATAGACCGTGACGGGCCGGGTCTGTCCGATGCGGTGTGCTCGGTCTGCCGCTTGGTCCTCTGCGGCAGGGTTCCACCAGGGATCCAGAAGAAACACGTGATCGGCCGCGGTCAGGTTGAGTCCGGTTCCGCCCGCCTTGAGGGAGGACAGGATGACTTTGGGTCCGTCCGGATCCTGGAACTCACGCACCACTTTGCCTCGGTCGCGGGTGCTGCCGTCCAGACGAACGAAATCTATTTCCGCCGCGTCGAGCTCGGGCTCTACAAGGTCGAGGAAACTGGTCCACTGACTGAATACGATGCACTTGTGCCCGTCGACCGTCGCTTCCGTGAGAGAATCCAGGAGCGCTTCGACTTTGGAGGAACGCCCGCTGGTTTGGCCTGGAATCAGCTGCGGATGGCAAGCGGCCTGGCGGAGTCGAAGCAGGGCTTCCAGCGCCGCCATGACACTGCCGCCTCCCTCCAGCACTTCCACCACCTCGCGGTGCCGCGCGGCGTAGATGGCGTCGTAGAGATTTCTTTCATTTTCGTCGAGTTCGACCCGGAGAATGACGTCTGTTCGTGGGGGCAAGTCCCGGGCGACTTCGCTCTTCATGCGCCGGAGGAGGAACGGCTTGATGAGTTTCCGCAGGTGCTCACCCGTCTCGGTGTTGCCCTCCGAAATGGGGCGGGCGTAGCGCTTCTGAAAGTCGGCGCGCGTCCCTAAAAGCCCAGGGTGAGTGAAACGAAACACGCTCCACAGCTCTTCCAGTCTGTTTTCCACCGGGGTGCCGCTGAGAGCCACGCGGAACCCTTCATCTCCCAGGGCTTCGGAGAGTTCGAAAGCGGCTCGGGACGCTTGACTGTCAGAGTTCTTGATGGCCTGGGCCTCATCCAAGATCACGGTCGAAAACCCGTGGGCAATCAAGTGCGCGACATCGAGACGCAGGACCGAGTACGTGGTCAGGGTCACGTCTTTTTCGTCCAAGGCGCGTCGTGGGCCGTGAAAGATGTTGCAGGTGAGATCAGGACGGAACTTCTGAATCTCCTGTTCCCAGTTAAAGACGACGCTGCGCGGGCACACCACGAGCGTCTTGCCGTTGAGGGCGCACAGGGTCTGGATGGTTTTTCCGAGACCCATGTCATCGGCAAGGACAGCGCCTAGACCTGCCCTCGAGAGAAAGCCCAGCCAGTTCACGCCCGTACGCTGATAAGGGCGAAGAGTTGCAGTGAAGTCCGAGGGGAGGGGGACGTCTGCGAGCCCTTCAAAGTCCTGAAGGAGAGGCTTGAGTCGTTCAAAACTTGGCGGCGGTGGACGTCCGAGATCTGCGCAAAGCGCAGCGAGCGGAGCCGCAGCGTAAGCGGGCACGACCCCGTCCGTGCGCCGCGCCGCAAGAATGTCCGCGACGCGGTTTCCGTACCTTTTGAGCCAGTCCAGAGGCAAAGGAGCCCACCCGCCGTCGTCGAGGGGAACGACATCGAGGCCGTCCCGCCAGGCCTGATAGACGGCTGCGACCGAGGCCACGCGCGCTTCGTCTTCGTCGGTAGCAAAGGAAATATCGAAACGGTTCTGTTCGATCCCGAAGCGGGGCACGAGGGCCACGTCTGAAATCACATCGCGGGCGAACTTTGCGCCGGCAGATTCCTGAAAATTCTGCAAGCGTTTGGCAAACTTGGCGGCTTCGTTTCCGTCGAAATGCACGCGCCGACCGGGCACGAGATTGAGTTCTTCTCGCAGGGCGAGGCGCAGCTCCGTTTCCGCTTGAATGTCCCGGCGCGGAATGTCTCCTCGGAGATGGATCACGTTGTCGCCATCGATGCGGATGGTGGGGGGATCTCCGTAGACGATGGTCGGAAGTACGCTCAGGGTGTGGCCTTGAGGGGTGGTATCGTAGGAGATCCGAGGCTGTTCTACGCCGCCGCGACCGGGCATCAGCTTGGAGTTCATCTGCACGCGCACATGCCGTTCAATCTCATGCACGACATCTGCCAAAGTGCCGACCTCGGAAGGTCCCACCGCCTTCATCAGCGGAAGCCGCTCCAGTCTCGGCCC
>CAYMQT010000051.1:0-9195 GCA_964392575.1 uncultured Polyangiaceae bacterium | reverse complement strand
GCCCGGTCAGATCGGGAGCGCCGAGCGGCCGTAACTTGCCTCCTACCAGAGCCACCCCTCGGTCGAGCACCTCTTCGATTTCTTCGGCGCGAGTGACGCTGAGGATGATGGACTCTCCTTCGTCATAGACCTTCGCCTGAGGAAAACAGGGAGAGAGGTCGATTTCGATGGGGGCGCCATCGAGTTCGACGTTGCGCGCCGCCGAGAGCGCCCGGAGAACCCTCTCCATCCCTTGGGGAGCCAGCCCTTGACCGACACTGGCCCGGGTGGGTCCTGTTCCCGCCTGGACCAGGAGTCTGTCCACTTCCAGATCTTCTTGAGTGGGGGAGAAAGTCAACGCCCCGCGCTTGAGGAGCCGGGCGAGCGGTTCGGCCAGTCGTTCTTCGCGTCCATCAGGATGAAGGATGATGCGACCTATGCTCAAGCTCTGATGTCTGTCCCGTTTCAGTCGATAAGCGAGGTACGGCTCGACGTCTTCGTTCTTCGGCAGATTCGTTCCGGTCTTCAGCGATTGTGTGGCGGCAATGGCCGCGGCGATGACGTGTTCACACGGGTCGTTGTCTCCCCCGCAGTCGCAGGTCCATTCCTCGTCCTTGACGTAGAGAACGGCCAGGGGGGCGACGGGCCGGCCAAAGGTTTTCACCTGGTAGACTCCCTCGCTCTCGGACTCTTCTCGCAGGGTCACGGCGCCGCTTTGAGCGAGCTTGACCCCGCGGGTCCAAATGCCCGGTAGGGACGCTTCCTTGATGGTGTCCAGATAGCTCTGCATCGAAACCCATAGGGGCGCGAGAACCGCGCGGGGCGACGAGGCCTCTTAGCATCTCCTGGCGGGAGAGCACTCGGTTTTTCTTCATTTGATGATACCACATGCGGGTGAGCGCGCCGCAAACTTCCCCGCCCTTTTCCCTCTTGCCCGGCGCGGTAGAGCCCTATCGAGACGCCGACGCCTACGCTCTTTTGGCCAAGCGCCGGACGGAAGACCTTGAGTACTACGTGGATCTCTGTAAAGGGGCCGCGCGAATTTTGGACGTGGGCTGCGGCCTCGGCAGACTGACGATCCCCTTGCTTGCGACAGGAGCCCATGTCACCGGGCTCGACACGAGCGAAGCCCTGCTCGCTCGTCTTGCCCTGCGCACAGAAGCGCTCGACGCATCGGATCGCGCGCGTCTGTCCTTCGTCTTGGGGGACATGCGCGCCTACGTCAGAGAAGGTTCTTTTGATTTCGTCCTCGCTGCGGGTCGCACCCTCTGTCATTTGTATACCGCCCGGGACCTCCGGGCCTTTTTGAAAAACACGCTTCAGAATCTCCGTCCGGGAGGCAGCTTAGTGTTCGATGTGCCTCTGCCGCGGCTCGATGACCCTGGGTATGACCCTCTCGCTCAGATCTTTGTCGAGGAAAGGCAAGGAGAGGGGGGATCCGTGCTTCTCACCGAGCGTTGGTATCAGCCCCAGGAGCTCCTGATGCATCTTCACTATGCGGGGTTTTGCGAGGTCGTCCTTGGCGCGGATTTTTCTCGAAAGCCAATTTCACCGCAGGGTCCCCTTTCACCGCAGGGTCCAATTTCACCGCAGGGTCAGTCCGTCTGTGTGGTGGCGAAGGCGCCCGAAAGAAAAGCCGAAAGAGAAAGAGAAGTCACATGCTGACCACGCTACAAGGAGAGCATCACACGGTGAGCGGTGTCAGCGTCGGCGGCGTCTACACGACGCTACACGTCAAAGAGCTGGACGTCATTCTCGATGCCGGTCTGAGTCCCCGCTCTTTCGTCGGCGCCAAGCATCTCTTCATCTCGCACGGCCATGCGGATCATATCGGTAGCCTTCCGGGGATGATCGGGATGCGAGGACTCGCTCATTTACCCAGTCCAGCCACGTTCGTCCCCTCAGAAATCGTCGAAGACGTCAGGCTCGGAGTGGAGGCTTTTCATCGGGGCGGGCGCCGCAAGGTCGAGTTCGTCTGTCACGGTTTGAATCCCGGGGACGAATGTTCGCTCGCCGGGGATCTCAGGGCGCGCGCCTTCCGCTCTCATCACTCGGTCCCCTCGCTGGGGTATCTCTTTTTCCGCAGGGTGGAAAAACTACGGCCTCAGTTTTCCGCGCTTTCGGGCGCCGAGATCAAAAAGCTTCGGACCGAAAGCGCAAAGGAAGGAGCAGAGCTGTTCGAGAATCAAGAACGCTACGAGCTCGGCTACCTGACAGATTCGCTCGTGGACGCCCTGGACGAAAACCCTGCCCTTTTTGAAGCGAAGACCCTCATCCTGGAGTGCACGTTTTTGGACGATTCGAAGAGCGTGGATCACTCGAGAAAGAAGTTTCATATTCACCTCGACGAAATCGTGGCGCGGGCCGAAACCTTCAAGAACGACACTCTCATCCTGATGCACTTCAGCCAGAGTCATTCGCCGAGGCAGGTGCGGGAGATATTGAAGCGCCGGCTTCCGCCGGCGCTTTTCCGTCGAACTTTGGCCCTAGCTCCGGAAAAAGGGTCTTGGCCCGGTTGAATTGTTTTCCCTCGGAGACTTTTTCAGGCGAAAATATCAAGGATGCGACGCTTTCAGTTTCTCCTTCGGTTCGCTCTCGGTGCGGCTGCCCTGACTGGGGTGGTTTTCGCGCTTCTTGCGGCTGAGGAGGTGCGCGCGGAGCCCTTGGCGGAGAGGGGAGCGGAGAGGGGACAGGCCCTGGTGACTTACAGCGGGCTCCGCGTTTACAAGGACGGGAGTTCGACCTTTCAGGTGAAGCTCACCGCGGAAACGCCGGTCGCGTTCTCTCAGCAAGGGATGTCCCTCACCTTCCTTCTCAAGGGGGCGCGGGTGGACGTCAAGAACAACAAGAACCCCCTTCAGGCGGAGTACTTCAAGAGCAACGTCGTAAAGACGCAGCTCTACGACGGGAAAGAAGGGGTAGAGCTCAGGATCAACCTGCGCAAAGCGGCCACGCCCGTTCACAAGATGGTGCGTTTTTCCGGCGGAGCCATTCTCCGGGTCGACATTCCTCCCCCCGCCTAGAACGCATCCCATAACCCGAGTACGTTTCTAGCGTTGGCAGATTCGAGTCAAGAGGACTGGGCTCAAGAAGATTGGGCGCGCCTGGGTAGCAACCTGCTGGTGGAAGCAGCGCTGCTTCGGGTTCTCGATTTGCTCGAGGATCTGCCCGTCGTCGTGTTCAAGGGCCCGGTCCTCACTCGCATGGTTTACGGAGATTTGCGCCGGCGCGTCTCGGGGGACAACGACTTGTGGGTGCGCCCTTCTCATTCGAAAATCGCCCTTTCGCGTCTTCTGAAGGACGGGTACCGCCCTTCGGAGGGACTCGATCCGGGGCGCGCGCTTGCGCGGGTCGGACAGGTTGCTCTCAGGAAGGAAGGGAGCGACGACACGATTTGGGTCGACCTTCACGAGCATCCGTTCGCGCGCCGCTTCTTTTCCGTCGACGAAAACACCCTTCGCGCTCACCTCATCGAGGTCGAGCTGCACGGTCGGAAGGTGACCACTTTTGATCGTCCCTTGGCGTTCTGCCACATGGTGGCTCACTACATGCAGCATCGCTTCGAGGAGGAGAAGCTCGCTGTTTTGGCTGCCGCCTGGGACACGTGGGAGCTCGCTCAGGGACAGCTCCTCGCGCTTGCGGAGCGCACTTGCACGGCGCCTGTTCTCGAGTTTGCTCTGGGGATCCTCGACCGCCGCGGTCTCGCTTCTCGCCAGATTCCAGTAGCGACGCATTTTCGCGCCCGTAGGGCTCTCCAGGCCCTGGACCCGTTTACCCCGGAAGAAACGCACCCTTTGGTCTTGAAGGCGCTTCAGCTGGCCCTCGCTTTGCCCCGAGATCTGCCTCAAACGGCCCTCCGTTCGGTCCTGCTCGAACAGGATGACTTAGAATACCGTTACGGCAAGGGTCCCTATTGGCGACTCACCTCTCTTCACCTAAAATTCCTTCTTCGCAAGTCGCCTTGACCGACGCCAAGCTCCTCCAAATTGTGGGAGGGTCTGCTTGGTTTCGGTGTCACCGTAAAAGGTGCTACTCCTGCGTCCGAGAGCAATACCATGAGAAAACCCCTAGCCTTGCTTTTTACCCTGTTCGCGATGGCCCTCGTCGGAACTGCTTGTGATGGTGAAACCGATAGCGGTCGTCCCGCCGGTGATGGTGACGGTGACGGCGATGGAGACGGCGACGGCGACGGCGACGGCGACGGCGATGGTGATGGTGACGGCGACGGTGATGGGGACGGCGATGGCGACGGTGACTGCGCGGCCGGTCAGGTCGAATGCAGTGAAGGTTGCACGTCCACGGACTCGGATCCGGAGCACTGTGGGGAATGCGACACGGCGTGCGCGAGTGATGAGATCTGCGTAGAGGGAGTTTGCGAGCCGCCGCTTGTGGTGAGCCCTTGCGAGGAGGGTGAGCTGGAGTGTAGCGGCACCTGCATCGACCCGCAGACGGATCCGGATTTTTGCGGCGTGACGAGTTGCGAGGACATGGGCGCCGGCGGTGCTCCGGCAACGGGCGCTTGCACGGAGGATGAGGTGTGCTCCTCTGGAGTGTGCGCGGACGATTGTGAATCGGACAAGGTCGCCTGCAACCGTAGCTGTATCGATCCGCTGACGGACAATGATTACTGTGGAGCGACCACCTGCGCTGATGCTGGTACGTCTGGGGAGGCTTGCGGGGACGGATACAGTTGCGTCACGGGCGCGTGTAAGCTCGATTGCCCGAGCGGCCAGGTCAATTGCGAAGGCACTTGTATCGATCCGCTCGTCAGTAGCGATTTCTGCGGCGCGACGACCTGTCTGGATGTGGCTACTTCTGGGGAAGCATGTCATTCGGAGTTCACTTGCACCGCTGGCGAGTGCAAGGATGAGGTGTTTGCGTGGTCACCTGCATTCGCCGCGAGCAAGGACGCCACGGCCATTCGCAACAAGGCGACGGGCGTCGACGCTGCGGGGAACGTTTGGATCGCATATAGCGTTTTGGGACAGGTACAATTGCGGCGCTACGACGCAGCAACCCGCACCTGGGACGCTACGATTCACGAGCTCGATCTGGGGGGACTGTACGGACCAGCCCTCGCGGTTGCACCCAATGGGAATGTGCTTGTCGTCGGAATCGCAACAATAGTCGCGGACTTGGACACAAGCGTGAACGCCGCGTTCTACGATGCTTCGACGGGTGTTTGGAGTACTCCTGAGCGCATCGACGACTCCGCAATAACGGGTATTCGTCGTGAGCTAACCGCTACTTTGGACGATGACGGCAACGCGTTTGTGTCTTGGAATGTGGGGCCGTTCCAAGACGGCAGTATGATCCGGGCTGCCGACTTAGTACTTGTACAGTACTCCAGCGGAGCGTGGCAGGCGGCTACTCCAATAGATGGTTATGCCAACCAGGGCACGACTTCCCGATACGGTGAACTCGTGCAGAACGTGAATGGTGACGTTATTCACGTTTGGATGGACTCCGTGGGGGCGGTCGACACCAACCAGTTCTCTCTAGGCTACCGCACGTATGCTCGAGTTTGGAGTGCGAGTGATGCCAGCTGGTCCGCTACAACAGTCCTAAGGACAGTCGATGACAGGCCCGCCTACAATACGACCGGTTTCTCTCAGGCCGGGATCGACGCTCTAGGCAACGGATATGTCGCCTGGGCGGAATACGCCGGGTCGGCGGCCAATGTGTTCATGTCTCGATTCGACAGCAGTACGGAGGTGTGGGCTGCGCCGCAGTCGGTTGAAAACGTCGTAGCGACTTCGCAGTCGATGGAATTGTACACCGAGCCCACCGGAATCTCCCACCTGGTTTTTTCGATCACATTCGGGGCCGCAGAGATCTATGCAGTAAAGGTCGCAACAGATCTTTCCTATACTCAGACGATGATCGGGACTTCGTCCACGGCTAGCTATACCAATCCTGCACTGCCGAAAATCACTGTGGATACCCAGGGGCAAATTCACGCTGCTTGGCTGACAGGGGCCACTGTGACTTCAGCGAGGACAGACATCGCAGGAACCTGGCAGGTGTCGGCACCGCTTGTCACTCCCGACACCGGCAACACTGCGTACCCAGAAATCTTGGCGGGAGCGTCTGGGAGTGTATACACAACCTACAAGCAGAACAACGTGCTCTACTTTTCTCGCTACGATTGAGCTGACTTCGCGTTGGCTGTTGCTGCGTGCTACGGGTGAATTGATGTCTAAAAATTCAATGAAAGAGGGGAGCCGCACTCAGCCGGAGCCTTGGAGCCAAGGTCAGTCGCGTCGCAAAGCGTTGAAGAGCATCGCATGGGCCGTGCCTATGGTGGTGGCGTCGGTGACCGTTGCGCGTCGAGCGGCGGCGGCGAGCGAAAGTCCGCCAACTTGCGGTGTACCACCACTTCCCTCTTGTTGACGTTCACAGGAACGTATCGCGAGGACCTGTCCTTCTTGTCCCGCGCGAGCTACTCGCAGCAATAGGCTTCATCGTAGGGTCATCGCCGTGAATATTAATGCATCCTCACCGTAGCGTCCGTTCTGAAATCGTCTACCGGCGGGTCTGGAAGGTTTCCCACGATCTTCCAGATGAAAATCAGGTAGCCCTCTTCGATCAAGAGCGCTCAGAACTCCTGATGATCAATGCCGTCGGAGCAGAAATCTGGGATCTATTAGACGGGCGCCGTTCGCTTGGTGACATCGTGCAGGAGCTCCGGGCGCTTTCGCCCGACGCACCTGAGCCTGAAGAAATGTTGGTTCAGGTCGAGCAATTTCTGCAGATGCTTCTCAGTCGCGGCGCCATCGAACTCGTCCCCGAACCTGACGCCTCTACCCCCTGACTTCGTCGACCCGGCTAGCTCACACCCGTCGCCGCTAGCTCCCTCGTCGCGCTAGCTTCCTCGTCGCCGCCTGACTCCCCTTCTTGCGCGCCGCCGCAAGTTCCGGTTCTGTCGGGCTCGTGCCCCGTCTCTTTTTCAACCTCGGTCGCGCTCCGGTCCTCGTTCGCTTCGCGAACCAGGACCTCCTTGAGCAAGCTCGCGCTTGGTTTCTTCCGGCCGTCTCAGAAGCACAAGAGTCCATCGTTCCTCTCGCGGAAGTTCGGGTAGAGACGTCAGGAATCGAGATCGTTTCGGGACCGATTGTTGAGTACGCGCCCGCGATTTCGGCGATTGGGCAGCTGGAGCGAGTCTTTCTCAATTGGGGCTGTGATCTTGGTGATGGTCTCGGCGTGCTCCACGCGGGGGCCGTGGTTCTCGACGAGCGAGTGATCGTATTCATTGCGCCTTCCGGCTCGGGTAAGAGCACCATGACCCTGGCTGCTCTGGATGCGGGGGCCCGCTACATCACGGATGACACGATGCATCTACATCCTGATTGCGTCTCAGGTTTCGCCCGGGCGATCCGGTTCGACCCGGTGCCCTTGGGAGCGGCCTCGCTTCCCGGCTACCTCGAGCGCATGGACCTTTCTTCCATTCGCTTCGAGCGAGAGGGCATCACCTACGCGCTTCCGGTGGACCCCGCTGTCCGCACCGCGATTCATGAGGCGCCTTACGACGCCGAGGCACCTCCCGTTGTCGTGACCGTTGGACGGGGAGAAGACGCCGTGCGCCCCCTCTCTCAGCTCGAGCGGGTGGTCGCTCTCCATGAGGCGGCGATCGTGCGTCACGGAGAATACAACGGATGCCTCGGCCCTGGACCGACCTTCGCGCTCACATGGTCAGATCCCGAGCGCGCGTTTGCTCTCTTACGAAATGAGATCCACCGCGCGGGAGTTCGCTGAGTGGGGGGCGCTGAGTGGTGGAGGTCGCTGAGTGGTGGAGGTCGCTGAGTGGTGGAGTCGCTGAGTAGGGGAGTCGCTGAGTAGGGGAGTCGAGCGGTCCTGGCTGAAGCAAGCCGGGGAGATCGTTCCGCTGATTTTTCCTACGGGCAGGCGCGTTACCACCAAAAGCGGAGGTGGACGCGGTTCATGTCGCTGCGGCGGCCATTCACGGCATGGACTTTCTGCTTACCTGGAATTGCACCCACATAGCCAATGCCGCAGTTCGTGGTAAGATTGAATCGCTATGTCGAACCCAAGGCCTGGAACCACCGATGATTTGCACTCCCGAGGAGCTGCTCCCGTGAAAGTCGAAGGTCGCGATCCAGTGATTGACGAGGTACGAGCAATTCGTGGTGAGTACGCTGAGTCGTTGGGGAACGACCTTGCAGCAATCATCTCAGATCTTCAGCGACGCGAGGCAGAGCACCCGGAAGCAGTTGTCACTCTGACCCCAAAGCGAGTCAGAGCGCACTAGGAATAATCCCGCTCCCGGAATAATCCCGCTCCCAGGTTGATTTTCACGCAACAGCTGACCCCTCCGGCCGAATCAATCCGTTTTGTCTCCCTTCTCCGCGCAGCCGAAATCGGGCGCAGCAAATCAACCTCGGACGGGGCTCCCGAAATCAACCTCGGACGGGGCTCCGCAGTTCATTCAGGTGTTCTCAGCCAAGATTTGCACATCAATGGGGAAGAGGATCCCCTGGGAGTTGATGTAAATGTTGGCAGGTCTGGCATCTGCCACCGTCCACAACCGCCCACCCATCATCACGCTGAAGGTATCCTGGGCGCGCCATTCAAATCCACGAGCCCTGAAGTACGCCTCGATCTGAGCATCGCTGGCCTCAACTCCCTCGATGAAGGGTTGGGAGACCAAGAACTGGAGCTTTTGATGCTCCAGCACTAGCCCTTCGAGGATGTAACCAGCGTCAAACATCAGGTTCTGGCGCCTGAGATTCTCCAGATAGGCCCGCGCTGTGCCCTGAGCCCCATACCCAGCCTCTGTTACGGTGCGCTTGAGCACCCGTAGACTGTGAGCATCGAGGAAGACGTCATGCTCGTTACCCCCACCTAGCCGATCAGAAAGTTCTTGAAAGGTGCGAGCCTCTTCGATCAACCACCCTTCTTTTCGAGCGAAGGCATCGAGCGATTGACGTTCTGCTTGCGTGCGTCCCGCAAGATCTGAGCTTTCATCTGCTCGTAGGAGAGCGTCGAGGAGGCTCGCGTATTGCGCATGCGCTCCTTTTCCTCGTGGGTCAGCACCTCTGTAATAAATGCGGGCTTTCGTGGCATGTGAGTCATAGAACAAGGGTCCCTCCTGTAAGTGTGTTCGAGAGCTAGGTCTTGCGCAACAAAGGAGCAAAACCTTGAATAATCCCGCTCCCAGGTTGATTTTCACGCAACAGCTGACCCCTCCGGCCGAAT
>CAYMQT010000050.1:25776-29056 GCA_964392575.1 uncultured Polyangiaceae bacterium | reverse complement strand
ATCTTCAGCGCCATCACCTTTTTGATCGCCATCCCGACGGCCATCAAAATGTTCAACTGGATCGCCACCATGTACAAAGGGTCGATTCACCTGGACACGCCCATGCTCTACGCTTTGGCGTTTCTCTGGGTTTTCGCCATCGGTGGGCTCACGGGCGTGTTCCTCTCGACCATGAGCGTCGATGTGCATCTACACGACACTTATTTCGTCGTGGCTCACTTTCACTACGTGATGATGGGTGGGGCGGTCACCGCCTTCATGGGAGGCCTTCACTACTGGTTCCCCAAGTTCAGCGGTAAGATGTACAACGAGAGCCTTGGACGCATCAGTGCGCTCTTGGTGTTCATCGGCCTCAACGTGACGTTCTTCCCGCAGTTCGTCATGGGCACGAGGGGCATGCCGCGCCGCTACTACAACTACCTGCCGGAGTTTGAACCGCTGCATCAGCTGTCGTCTCTCGGCGCGTTTACCTTGGGTCTCGGCTTTCTGCTCACCGCGATTTATCTGCTCAAAGCCTGGAAGAGCGGGAAGACCGCACCCGCCAATCCCTGGGGCGCAACGACCTTGGAATGGCAGTGTTCGTCTCCGCCGCCTTATTACAATTTTCACGAGGAGCCTGTGGTCAACCGCGGGCCCTACGAGGGCTACGCCCAGCTCACCTACGACAAGGAAATCGGGGGCTACGTACCCGTCAAGTGACGCGCGCGTAGGACGAAGACTCGTTAGAAACCTCGCTAGGAAAGACCATGAGCGACGACAACCACTCAGAACACGGCCACGGTCATGGGGAAGCGGTCTATCCGTACACCCCCCATCACTTTCATGCCGCGAAACAGCACTTTGAGTCTGGCAAGATGGGCGTTTGGCTCTTCTTGGTGACGGAGATTTTGTTCTTCGCCGGGCTCTTTTGCGCGTACACCGTCTACCGATCGCAGCACCCAGAAGTGTTTTATTGGGCGCATTTTTACCTCGATACCTTTTGGGGCGCGGCCAATACCGTGGTCCTCATTCTGTCGAGCTTTACTGCCGCTTGGGCGGTACGAAACGCTCAGCTGGCCCAGACGAAGCTGTTGCGCTTGAACATCATTCTCACGATCTGTGGCGCGCTCTTCTTCATGTGTGTGAAGTTCGTCGAGTACAAGGCGAAGTTTGAACACGGCACCCTGCCCGCCGGTCATTTTCATCCCCATGAGGAAGTGTGGGAGCTCCACACGTTCAAGCACAAGCACCCGGAGGCAGCCGAGGCAGCCGAGCGCATCGTCGCTGGCATCGCTGCACGCAAAGGGACAGCTGCCGCCGTGTCGGACACCGTCGTCGGAGACGGCCCGAAAATGCAGCTGATTCCTGTTCAGGATGCAGCAAAACCGGTTGCCGCGGAAGAGAAGACGACGTCTGCTCCTGCCCCCGAAGTGAAGACGACGGTGGCCGTTCAGCCGGCTTCTGCCGCCCCTGCTCAGGAAGAGCCTGAGACGACGGCTGGTCCTGGCGCCGAAGAGGCAGCTGTGCTCGCCGGACAGGTTGGCGTCGAGCAGGGTACGTCCGCACAGGCAGCCGTAGCTGAAGGTGCTGTCGAGGAAGGTGAGGAAGCAAAGGCTGCCGTTCCCGAGAAGCAAGCCGAGAAGCTTTCAGACGAAGCGTGGCTCGAACGTCAGATCCAGGGACTCAGTGCTGAGGAGCGCCACCCGCTCGAGATGGCGGGGGTGATTCGGCGCCCGGTGGATGGTCCGCTCGTGTTTGAACGACCCGCCCGCGCGGGAGTCTTCTTCAGCATTTATTTCTTCATGACGGGCCTCCACGGTCTGCACGTTGTGATCGGCATCGGCCTCTGGCTTTGGATGCTGGCAATTGTGGCTCGCCGCCAAATGGGACCCAAATACTTCGGTCCTATCGAATTCACGGCACTTTACTGGCACTTGGTGGATCTCATCTGGATCTACCTTTTCCCCATGCTCTACCTCATCCACTGAGGCTGAGACGGAACTGAGAAGAATCATGGCTGACGAAGAAAAGCGTCCCGAAGAAAAAGCAGAGGCCGAAGGCACTGAGGCAGAGTCGTCCGCGGTAGAGTCGTCCGCGGCAGAGTCGCCCGCGGACAAGTCCGAGGTTGCCTCGGAATCAGAGCCCGAGGCTCCCGAGCCTCCCGTCGACTCAAAAGCCGACACAGAACGGGGTGCCCACGCTCGTGAAGTAACCCCCAGTCGCAGATTCGGGGAAGAAGACACTATGGAGACGGATGTTTCCGGAACGGTGGCCGCTCTCAGTGGAGACGAGCACGAAGACGACGATGACGACGGGGATGAGCATCATCATCATGGATCTCATGGCGGTCATGAAGATCACCAGGAGCATTTGGGTCACACGGCGCCCATGTCTTTGCTCATCGGTGTGCTTTCCGCGCTGATCATGTTGACCATCCTCACGGTCGCGGTCACGGCCATCGACCTTGGAGGTCAGGGCAACTTCGTCGTGGCCATGATCATTGCAACGGTCAAAGCGGCGCTGGTCATGGGCTATTTCATGCACATGATCTGGGACAGCAAGTTCAACGTCGTGGCCTTCACGAGTTCTTTCTTGTTCGTGCTGTTGTTCTTGGCCATGACGGTGCTCGATAGAAGCGAGTACCGCGACGACATCAAAGCCTTCGAAAACGATCAGACTTCCGCGGCCAGCGCTGAGTAAGAACACGCGCTGAGTAAGAACACGCGTCGAGTAGCCTGCTCCCACGCTCATTCGCAACAACGCGGGCCCTGCGCGAGTTACTGGAGTTGCTTTGTATTAGCGTAGTCGATGTTGACGGGTGCGATTGGTGTGCAAACGAGAGGCGTCCCGGAGGGGGAGGGTCAAGCGCGGCCGGCGTGCCATCCGGTCCACAGGCCGGTAGCCGGACAAGAAGCACAAGAAAGGAGCTGGTCCAGCTTCTGAAGTGCGGCGTTACGCACAAATCCGGATAAGCGAAGCACCTGCTTTACAAGAGAAAAGAAAGCATGCTAACGGGGATGCTTACATGGACGGTTGGGGTTGGAAAGTTTGGGTGACATTTGTCATTGCGAGCATCGCCAGTGCTTGTGACGCACCCGAGCAGAATTTCGTCGGAACGGCGCATCAGGCTCTGACGTCGGACCAGGGAAGGGTACTGGAATTCGAAGCTCCATCTGCCGACTGGTCAACGACCAACGGTTCGACCATTGCAGCCAGCCCTGATGCGTATGCCGGGGCCAGGGCCATGGAAATCTTGATCAACGGCTATACCCAAGTCGCATCGGTCACCATCTCCGCACCC
>CAYMQT010000050.1:0-25766 GCA_964392575.1 uncultured Polyangiaceae bacterium | reverse complement strand
ACGATCGCAGGCGAGCATTCGGGTCAAGTTTTCCCAACCCCGTGTTACCCTAGGGAGTTCTGGCAGTCTCGCATTGCTGGCCGATTGGGGCGCAAGCCGGATGAGCCTTGCCGCCGGGACCAAGATTCATGCCCATGTGATATCCGCTAGCGGATGAGTATGAGAGTTCAAGTCGCCAGGGTATTCGTTTGGTCGTTGGTCATCGCGGCGTTCTGCGGGTACTCAATGATTGCGTATCGAAAGGGCGCGTCACCAAGATACCAGTGTCGAGGTGTTTCGACAGTAGGGGGAGAGAGATGACTCGCTTGAGGAGCTGCTTATGTGCACTCGCGCTTTTCTGCGGGACATCATTAGTCGGGCCTGGATCGGTAAGGGTCCGTGAGCCTGTCACGCGGCAGACCTGCTCGGACGCCGAGGGGGAACTTCAGTGCGATGCTGCGGGCAGATGTCAGCGAGCTCCGGTGCTATGGCTAGAGTAGAGGCACGTAGGCTCCTCTCGGATGGCGCGTTGGGATTTGCTGCCAGCGCGGTCACCGTGATTTGGGGGGGCTACCTGGTGGGAAGTCAGCACGGGTTAAGTGATATAGTATTTGTGTACATACGACCCATGGGCGCAGCCTGCGCTGGGCTCGTGACTGGGGCCTTCATCACGACCCTCGCCCGGCGAAGGTACCGGTGGTCCTTGCTTCTAGTAGGCTCTATTTTCGGACTCGTCGTCGGGGTTCTGGCTGTTGAGGAAGAATGTTTGGCTCCATGGGCTTGGGACTGGCGTGACTTCCTACTGAACCTGGAAGGTTTCTTCTACATGTTGATGATATTCGAACTTGCCCCCTTTCTGATCTGCTACTTGGTGATGTGCGCAGTAGGGCGTCTGGCCATGGGAAAACAGGAGCCATCTTCGCCCGAAGTTTGAGCTCTGCGGGCGCTTTCGGCTGCGCTGGGGATTCTTGCCGAAGATTTCGAAAACTGAGCTAGAGCGCGCTAGGGTGGGGGGTGTTTCGGCGTCCTCGACCGGTGTTCTTGCTGGCGCTGCTTGCTGTGGCCTGCGGGCTTTCCGCGGGCAAGCAGGTGCGGCCGGCGGGATCCACGCTGCTTTCTCACGAAACCAAGGCCGGGGAGCGTCCAAATCCCGTTTCGAAGGCCAAGGGCAGCGCCCCGACAGCAAGTCTGGATCTGCGTGAGTTTCAGCCGCTTCTAGACCGGAGTGAGTTTCGGGAGGTGCGCAAGGCACTCGCCGAGGACGATGATCCGGGGGAAGCGGCGCGGCGACTCTCCGTCCTGATCCCGAGTCTTGAGCAGGCTCCCGGGGACGACGGACTTCTCGCTCTCCGCGCCCATTACCTCCAGGGTTTGCTTTTCGTGCGAAGCGGCCAACTTTCCGGCGCTGAGCAGGCATTTCAAAGTGCGGCCAAGGAGACCTGGATCCTCAGAGAAGACGCTCTGGTTCACCTGGCTGAGGTAGAACTCGCTCTCGGTCGGGCGGAGGCGAGCCTTACGGCCTTTTCGGAAGTGGTCTCTCTCGCCGCTGAGCCGCGTGTGCTTCGGACAAAGGCCAGAGCGTGGTCCGCCCTGAAGGATGAGGTGCGCGCTCTTTCGGAATGGCGCTTGCTCGTGAAAGCGTCTCCTGATCCTGAGGCTCGTATTGCGCTTGCGGGCGCACTTCTCACCGTCGCGGAAGCGACGGAGAAGGGGGTCTCTCGTGACGCCCTTCTCCGTGAAGCCGTCGACGAAGCTCAGCAGGCGGGGCTTGGCCTTTCGGAAAACGATCCGAGGGTGAAAGGCGCAAAGGAGTTGCTCGTCCGGGCGCAAAGGAGCGGAGCCGTGATCGCTCAAGAGCGTCCCTTGGCTCTTCGCTTGGCGCACCTTCGGGGCCTCGTCGAAGCCGCGCAATGGGAGGAAGCGGAAACGGTGGCTACACAGATCGCCCTTCCTCCTTCACGAGAGTATCTTCGCGAGAGATGCGAAGCGGATTTTCTTGTGGGCAGAGTCCTTTCGGCGCAGCGAAAGTGGGGCGAGGGTGCAGAACGGGTCACGCCTGCGGCGCAGCGCTGTCAGGCTGAGAAAGACCTGCACCCGTGGCTCTTGTTCAATGCCGGGAAGTATTCGGCAGCCGACGGACGTCACACGAAGGCAGTGGTGTTCTATGCAGATCTAGAGGCGCAGTATCCCCAGAGTAGCCTCGCCGATGACGCGCGCTTTCGCGCCGCGCAGAGCTACCTAAAGATGGGCAGCAGCGCCAAATTCATGGACCTCTTGTCCAGGATCGCGGACGACTACCCGGACGGTGACACGACCATGGAGGGTGTTCTCACCCTGGCCCTGCACCGCATGGAAAGAAAGGACTGGTCAGGAGCCGCGCAAGTGCTGGAGCGGGCCTCGGAGATCATTCGGCCCCGAGACAGCGCGCGGGGGCATGAACACGCCGGCACGGAGCGCTACTTTCTTGCCAAGGTGAAGCAGGAGCTGGGTCGCGAAGAAGAGGCACTTTCTGAGTATGAGTCGATCGTAAGGGAGGTTCCCCTTTCTTACTATATGCTGCACGCTTATTCCCGTCTGATGGAGGCCGACCCCGCGCGAGCGCGTGCCGCCCTCGAAGAGGGTTTGCGCATTGCGCGGGAGGAGACTTTTCAGTTTCCGCACAGAAGGGAGTATGAGACGGATTCGTTCAAGCGCGGTCTTGAGTTGCTTCGGGTGGGGGAGAGGGAACGAGGCCAGGAGATTCTTGGAAAGCTTGGACTCGAAGAGGGTGCAGAGGACTCGCTCCTTTGGGGAATGGCGCTTCTCTATGATCGCGCGGGGGACGCGCACACCGCGCATTCCATCGCGAGGGGTCGCCTGTCCGATTGGCTCTCCCATTATCCGGCGGGGGACTGGCAGGGAGCCTGGGAGATCGGATTTCCGCGCCCCTATTTGTCGCTGGTCTCCAAGGGAAGCCGCGAGACGGGAGTGCCAGAATGGCTGATTTATGGCGTGATGAGGGAAGAATCGACCTTTCGAGCAGAGGTCGTGAGCCACGCGAATGCCTACGGCCTCATGCAGATCATCGAGCCGACGGCGCGCGGGATCGGCAAGAAGGCCAACATTCCCTACTCACCTCTGGCCCTCAAAAATCCCAAGAACAACATCGCGATCGGCTCGCGAGTGCTCGAAGAACTGGGACGTCAATTCAAGGTCAACCCCTGGCTTGCCATTCCTGGGTACAACGCCGGCCCGGGACGACCGAAAACGTGGCTGCGTGAGCGCCCAGACGTGGATTTCGATGTCTGGGTAGAAATGATCCCTTATCGTGAAACGCGCCGCTACACGAAGCGCGTCCTCGCCAGTCGGGCGGCCTATGCTTTCGTGTACTATCGGGAAGATGCGGCGACTGCCCTTGTTCTACCGAAGCGCCTCACCCCTCCGTAGAGGAGGCGGGCCCCCGTTGGCCTGGGCACTTCTTTTTGGTCTGTGTGGTGCGCTTGCGGGTTTGTTGGTTCGGCCTCCTCGGGTGACGGCTGAGGAGGTGTATCCGGTCGTGGATCTTCACGTCGATCTCTCTTTTCGCTCACTCTACAAGCGGAGCCCCTTTGGGGAGGGGAGCGGGCAGTTTCGCGCGGCGGATTTGCAAGAGGGAGGGGTGCGCGCCGTCGTTCTTCCGCTTTATGTGCCAGAGGACGCGCCGCAGGGTCGAACCCTGACCGAGCTTGAGCGCTCTTATGCTCACGTCTTCGATTCGATCCTGAAAACCGCGCCGTACGCGCTCCCCGGATGCCAGGTGAATCAGGCGGGCCGTGAGAAGCGTACGGTGAGCACCTTTCTCGCCTTCGAGGGGGCTGCGCCCTTGGGGGGAAGCGAATCGGAGGTGAGAAAGTGGGTCCTGCGCGGCGTTCGCTCGTTCGGCCTCGTTCACAGTGTCGACAACGCTCTCGCGACGAGCTCTGGCAAGGGACCAGAGCTCCGGCCTGCCCGAGAAACGTCCTTGGGCCTCTCCACCCTGGGCAAGGCCTTTGTTTTGCACGTTGCACGCGCAGGCGGCATCATCGATGTTTCGCATGCGTCGGATGAAACGACTCGGGATGTGCTCGCCCTTTCGAAACAACTCGGCCGGCCGGTGATAGCCACTCATTCCAACGCTCGCGCGCTCGCCCCTCACGCAAGAAATCTCACCGACGATCAGATCCGGGCTATCGCGCGCTCAGGTGGGGTGGTCGGAGTCAATTTTCACGCGCCGTTCCTGCGCTCAAGTTCACAAAGCGTGGTCAGCTTGGCTGATGTGGTGGCCCAGATCAGGCATCTCCTCCGGATCGGGGGAGAGGGTGCCGTCGCGATTGGTTCGGACTTCGAGGGAGGCATTTCTGCGGTACCCGAA
Source organism: uncultured Polyangiaceae bacterium (assembly GCA_964392575.1). GTDB lineage: Bacteria > Myxococcota_A > Polyangia > Polyangiales > Polyangiaceae > NIC37A-2. The sequence continues at coordinate 21,418 of CAYMQT010000050.1, read as the reverse complement.
CTTTCAAATGCAGCCCGATTTCAGCGTTTGGCGAGAGCGCTCAGGGAGGAGGGGCTCTCCCGAGACCAGATCCGGGCAGTCCTTTCGGAAAACGCGCTTCGGGTTCTGTGCCCTCCCGACAGAACCTCTCAAAAATGAGCCGGTGCTGTAGCGTGGATGGAGTTGCGCGTGTGTTTTTGCTACTCACCCTGCCATGAGTGATGTGGATTCTCGTGCCCTTTCGGCATTCGCTGCCTGGCTTGTTTCGTTGGGTGATGACACACGTGCCGTTGCTGATGTCGTAGCCGACGCGAGCGTGCCGGCCGCTGTGCGTAAGCCCTTAGCTGGATCCTTGAACTACCTCTTCAAGTCCCTCGATCTCATCGATGACGGGATTGAGGGGCTGGGGTTCATGGATGATGCTTTCGTGCTGCGTGTGGCTGCTGCAAGCGCTGCTGCTCAGGGTAGTTTGCCAGACACCCTTGCTGCTTTAGCAGAGGACGCAAAGCTGGTGACGGAGTTTTTGGGTGATCTCTCACCTCGGCTGGAAAAGTTCGTCGCTGGACTTGGAAAAGGCGTCGTACGCGGCCGTTCTGTCGAGGCGATCCTCGAGGAGGTCTCCGTACGCGAAGAAATGCTGGGCGATGTTCGAGGCTGGGCGAGTCGTTATGCCGCCCCAAAGTTTCTGATGGACGAACAATCGCTGGTGAAGCTTCGGTCGTTTCTTTCAGCCAAACTTCCGGCCTGACCGAGGCCGGCCGGCCTCTTGTGCGAGCGTTCTTTAGCTAGCCGCAGGAGCGGACTCTCCCTCGGGACCGGGAGCGGCCGCCTTGGGCGGCGGGAGCGGGGCTGCTTCGCCGAGTTCCACAAGGAGTTCCCTCACCTCCGGGCGGCCGCGCAAGCTTGAAAGGACGGTCTCACAGGACTCGATGAATCGTTTCTCATAGGTCAGGCCTTCACGGCTCTTCGTGGCGATTTTCTCGCGGCCGGTGTTGAGGTCGTCTTCGACTGCACCCGAATAGCGGGTGAGTTGACCCCGGAGTTCTTCGATCTGGGTGCGGAGAGCACTGGCGGCATTCTCGTGATCGCGGCACCGAGAGAGGCGGTTTTCGACCCAGGCGGCTTTCACGTCAATCAATGCCCGCGCTGCTCCCGCACGCTCGTAGAGGGTACGAGACCCTTTCCCGATTTTCTCGGCGTGATCGGCGGCAGCCAGATGTTCCTTCGCGGAGGCCTGCGCCAACGCGAGTTCGCGCTTCGCCTGCGCCGCTTCGTCCGAATACGTGGCGGCGTCACGCAAGGCTTTGGATTCATCCTGAGCCAGCTCTTCGACTTTGCGTCCGATTTCAGCCCTGAGCGCTCGTCCCCGACGCTCCAGCGCTTCGAGCTTGCGAGTCTGATGCGCAATTTCACCTTCGAGGAAGTTGGCCGCGGCAGAGACTTCCCAGACCACTTGGAGCGCTTTTTTTACGTCTTCTGCGGCGGTTTCCGCCGGGTAAGCGCGGCTGACCATGCGTGACAGCATGCCAGCCCGCTCGGCCCACTCGGTGACTTTGAGGGTCTTCGGGGGGGGAGGAGGAGGAGCCTGCGGAGTCGGAGAGGGGAGAGGCGCGGGCCCCTTGCTGGCGTCCCAGGTGGTTGTATTGGGGAGCGAACGCTGGAGGCGTTTCAATTCCTCCAGGAGATGATGGCCATCCCGGTAGCGTTTGGCTGAATTTTTTTCCAGGAGCCGAAGGACGATTGCGCGGGCGTCTTCGTGGCAATCTTTGCGAATGCTTTTTGGATCGGGCGCCGTCGCGGTACGCTGAAGTTCGAGGAGCGCGTCGCGATCACTCGCCCGGAAGGGGAGCTGGCCGGTGAGCATCTCGAAGAAGAGCACGCCTAGCGCGTAGAGATCGGACTGAGGACCGGCCTGTTCTCCACGCGCCTGTTCTGGAGACATGTATTCTGGCGTTCCGAAGACCGCGCCCTTCGGAGCGAGTCGCGGGTCGTGAGCCAGGGCAGCCAGGCCAAAATCAAGGATTTTCACGTAGTCGGGCCGGCCGCCGCGAGCGGTGAGGAGGATGTTGTCACTCTTGAGGTCCCGATGAACGACGCCGAGATCGTGCGCGCGGCTCAGAGCTGCACCCATCTGCTCGATGATGTCGACGGCGCGATGAAGGGGCATGGGCCCCTTCGCAAGTTCCGTGGAGAGGGGGACTCCGATGAGGAACTCCATCACGAGATAAAGTGCGCCTTCGTCCGTTTCTCCGATGTCGTGGATGTCGATGATGTGTGCGTGATCCACCCGGTTGGCGGCTCGCGCTTCGCGCAGCATCCAGGCGCGCAGGTGCGTCTCACCCCGGAGATCTGGCCGGATGAGCTTCACTGCGACCACACGGTCGATCAGCACATGGCGAGCGCGGTAGACGATCCCCATGCCCCCTTCGCCGATTCTCGCTTCTAGCCGGTATCGGCCGGCGATGACTTTGCCAAGGGCTGGGTCATCGCTCCTCTTCTTCTTGTCACGGGAGGGCATGCTTGGAGGAGCTTCTTAAAAAGAAAGGCTAAAAACCGGTACACGCATGGAAGCCGCATTCTTCACGGCAAATATCTTTGATTCCACGTCGGAATAGACGGGCCTGACATCGATTGCAGGGAAACGCAGGAACGGTCCTTCCGGCGTCACCGCGACGAGCGCCGGAGAGGGATCGAACTTTGCCATATGGTAGGCTTCTTCCGCTGCTTTTCCGGAGTCATTTTCCGGATTCTTCGGAGGCTTGTAGCGTGTGGCATTGAGCACGGCGATGGCGGTGGGTACCGCCAAGAGCATGCCTCCGACGAGGAGACCCGAGGACAGGGGAGCATTGCCCTGTTTGTCGATGAAGATACCGCCAACGGTACCTCCGATCGCGCCAACTCCGCCTCCGATGGCATAACCCCACCACGGCTTTACTCCGATGGCTGCTTCGACGGCGAGCACCAACTCCGCGCCGAGCATTGCCGTGCCCACCGCACCTTTTGCGCCCGGTGTGATGGCAGGTTCACCCACTTCGGCGGCCGCCGGTGAATGGATCAGAGCGAAGGCCAAACTCAGGGAAGCCAAAAAGGAGCGCAGGCCTGCGCGCGACTTGCCCATGCGGGCGTAGTTGAACCAAGTCATTGGAATTGTTGTCGGATCCCTTCCCCGCGTCCGGGAGGTGGAAACTACCAGAAAGTAGAGAGGGAGCATAACAACCCTTCGGTGCGGCCGAAACTCACCTTCCGGTGAATTTTTTGGCTTGTCGGTACCTTTTTAAATGAAGGGTCATTTTTAATGAAGTGTGACTTTTCTGGGTCCCAAAGAGGATTTTTGGACCCCCAAATTCCCTACCAAGAACGGCAATCGTAGGTGGGTTCCGGTTTGCCGCTCCCATTTCCGGGTGATAGAAGCATGGCCCGGAGAGCCGCTATTTTCGCGGATGGTGACCGGACCTAGGAGCACTCATGGCTATCGGACCCTGGCAGATCGTACTTATCGCATTGGTAATTGTTGTGCTTTTTGGCGCGGGCCGCCTTGGCGACATCGGCAAGGGTCTGGGTGAAGGGATCCGCAACTTCAAGAAGGGAATTGCGGATGAAGACGGGAAGAAGCTCGGCACTGGCGACAAAAAAGACGGCGGCGACGCTGAAAGTTGAGCGTGCCCCCCACCGCATCCGTCGCTCCCTTTCTTGAGGCTCAGCGAGAGCCTGCCGCGGTTTTGCGTGCAGTGGTTGAGCTTTGTAAGCCCGGAGTCACCCGACTGGTGCTCGTGACGACGGGTCTGGGAGTTCTGGCTGCCCCAGGCCCGTTCTCTTGGCAGGACTTTTCGTTCACGCTTTTGGGAACCGCGATGGTCGTTGCGGGAGCCAATACGCTCAACATGTTCCTGGAGCGAGATTCTGACTGCTTGATGGAGCGTACACGCGGCCGACCCATCCCGACGGGGCGCCTCTCCGCGGATGAAGCGTTGCTGTTTGGAGTCCTGGTTTCTGTTCTGGGCTTGTTTACCTTGGCCGAGTTCGTGTCGGGGGCTGCTGTGGGTCTTGCGACCGTGGCTCTCCTGTCTTACGTGATGGTGTACACGCCCTTGAAGAGGGTTAGCTCTGTCGCGCTTTACGTGGGAGCGGTGCCGGGGGCACTTCCTCCTGCCATCGGATACGCTGCCTTGACCGGGACCGTGGATGGTCCGGGGCTGGCGCTCTTTCTGATCCTCTTCGTTTGGCAATTGCCACATTTTTTGGCCATTACGCTCTTTCGCGCAGACGAGTACGCGCGAGCTGGGCTGCAAGTTTTGCCCAATGAAAAGGGCGAAAAGTATACGAAGGTGACGGCGCTCGCTCTATCCGTGTTGCTGCTCATGACGACGGTGGCGCCGTATTTCACGCTGCAGCTGGGCGTGGCGTACCTCATCACGGCACTCGTCAGTGGGCTGGCGTTTGTCGCCATGTCCGCTTGGGGTCTTCGCGGAGATGCCGACAAAGGTTGGGCCCGCAAGTTTTTCTTCTCCTCGATGCCGCACCTCGTCCTCGTGATGACGGCCCTGGTTCTGTCCGTCGACTAGAACGTGAGAGCACGTCCGAAAACCTACAGCGCGCCCCACTCTGTCGGTCGTCCTCAAAATACCCTGTTTTGTCCATCGACTGAGCAGCGGTTAGAGCACAGGCTCAAAAATGAGCTGGTGTTCGTTTTAGTGCGTTGCGCTGCGCACAAGGTCGACGGCGACGGAGACGGCCTTCTCGACACCTTCACTCTTGGAAACGAAAGTTCCGCTTGCGGCTGCGTCTTCTCTTTCAGACTGGTTTTCAGTCGCAGTGAAGAAGACGCTCTTGAGGATTCTTCCTTCAGCTTTGAGCTGCCTGAACAAATCGATTCCGTTTCCGTCCGGTAGGTGCACGTCGACAATGGCCACCGGGTATCGGTGGCTGTCTTTGAGCGCGTCTCCCACCGTATGAGCCACTGCCACTTCGAGCGAATGACTTCTCAAGGCGCGCTTGAGTGCGCGGGCGATCATTGGATCGTCTTCGATGACTAAAACGGGCGGGGCGGACATAGGCGGAGGTGCGCTAGAGCGCATCTATGCCCTAGCACTTGGTGCCTGACATCGCCTGTTTTTGAGTTCATGGCCTAGGAAATTGCAGTTTCGGTTCACTTTTGCTGACGGTCGGTGCCCCCAGCCCCTGAGTTTTTTGGCTGCCAGCAGAGCACTACGGCTGCGAAACCCAAAAGGGTAAGCCACCCACACACGAGAGGGGACGGGGTGAGGACCGTACTCAGAGCGATCCAGGCGGAGACAAGCCTGACTAGCGAGCCCGGCCGAGCAAAGAGCGCTCCAAATACTGTCAAGTAGGCCAGAGAAATCAGAAAGGGGCCCGCGCCGCCCCAAACTCCCCCGGAGGCGAGAGCATCGATGCTGCGGCCCATCACCAGAACCGCCCCAGAGGCGTCGGGCGCGCGCGCGGCGCTGGTGGTTGCCCCCAAGAGGAGGGAAAAGCCAAGGAGCAGCGCTGGCACCCAGGGTTTTTTCTTGTGATGAAGAAAGTGATCCCAGAGGCTGAGGCCCAGGCATGCGACTCCGAAGAGCACCCTGAGCCCTTGTCCGATCGAAAACGCGAGCTCCTCCCATCCTCCGGAGATCTCAGCGGTAGAAAGGGCGGCGGCAAGGGTCGCTAGTCCGGAGGTCAGGACGATGAAGCGCAGGTGAGGACTAGATACGGCGATGCCCGCACAAAGGGTGAGAGTCACACCGGTCGCGACCGTCGAGATCCAGGTGAGAACGCCTGGCAAGGGCGCCTTGTAGGCGAAAAAAAGCAGGAACGTCGGCACAGTTCCCATGAGTGCCGCAGAAAATCCAAACCAAGGGGAGCGAGCGGCTGAAACGGCTGTCACGCCCAGTTGGACGATCAGAAGAGTCGTCGTGATGGCTGCGGCCTGGGTTGCGAGCTGTCCCGCATGATCCACGCGCAGGATCCAGGTGTCGGCACCAACAAAGGCGCCGCGCAAGGCGGGGCTCAGCCCGCCTGCGAGTGTCACACTGAGCAGAGCAGAGAGCGCCCACAGCTGTAGTCCCCAAATCAAAGGAGAAACCCAGGAATGGGATTCGTTTACGGGCGTGGCCGCCGACAGGGTGGAACTCAAAGTAAGGTGGGGAGCGAGAGGAGGAAGTCGAGGTTTGGATCAGCCGGGGCTGTGCGACGCCGCTGGAGTGCTTGCGTCTTGAGGAAGGTCTGCGGCGGCTCGTTTGCTTGGTGTGCTCTCTGGAACCACTCTCCCTCCACTGCGCTCGTCAGGACCGCGCTCGTCGGGCGCGCTGTCTTCGCTTGGCGGGCGTGGGGGCTCCACCCGTGGCGGAGCCGTTTTCTGGCCGGCATCGATGATGTAGGGATGCGCAAAGTAGGTGGAGCAAGCGTACTCACGTTTGCGATGAAACTCCCAATGTAAGTAGACGTTGCCGTCCGAGGAGACGATGGATCCAGGCGGCACACCGTAAGGAGCGGCCTTCTTCACCGATTCCAGAGCGCCCACATCAAAGGCGGTAACACCGCTGGATTTGGTAACCCCCATGCGGACGATGCGCCCGTCTTCGCGACTCAAGGCGATTTCAACGTGCGTACTCATTTCCTGATTGTTCAGCGGATGATCGCCGGGAAGCCGATCTAAGTGTCCGAGGAACCCGTGCGCGAACACGTCATGCAGACGCTGATGGATCTGATTGAGGTAGCGGGCAAAGGGCACACGTGCGGTATTGAGCGCGGTCTGGTTGCCTGGTTTGACGCTGGCGACATAGTTCTCAAGAGCAGGCTTCCAGCGTTCGAGGCCGACGGCGGTCCACGAGCCTCGATGCTGACTCAGGCGGCGTTGTCCGTCTTTGTGGCGGATTTCGTCGATAGCCCTCGGGTTGATCACCGCCGAGGTGATGGTTTGGTTGAGGTTCAAGTTCACTCCCGAAGCGGTGGTTTGATGAGAACCAAAGCCGAACATCTTGGAGGGATCCGAGGGTCGATTCGGTCTGAGTCTGAGGAGTTCCTCTCGCTCGCGTCTGGCAGCCTGAGCCGCGAGTTGCTCTTTCGAGCGGGCTATCTGATAGGAGCTGTTCCCGGTGAGGGTCTCGGCCATCCCTTCCTCTGCTCTTGAAGGATCTTGCTTACTCTGGGCGGTTTGAGCGTCCGCCGTACGGAGGGGCGGCGTTGTCTCAGGACGGGCGCCGCCCTGCGCTTCTTGGGCAGCCGGAAGCTTCGAGGCCATGGCGGCTTCTTCGGGAATTGAGTCAGCGGGTGCTTTGTCTTTGTCGCCAGCGATTTCGTCGCTCTGCGCGACCCGTGATTCATTGGAGTTTCCGGGCTCTTTGTCTTCGCCGGCAAACTGGCTACCCATGCTGGGTTTTTCGTTGTTTTGATCCGTGGCGGTGATGCGCGCTTGCGTCTCTTCTTCCACGCGGTTGGCATGTTCGCCGGCGAACTGTGCGTTCGGGTTGTCTTCCTGATCTTTGTCCTCGACATGCTGCTCTACAGCGACACGACGGTTTGGTAAGACGACCGGCGGCGAGATCTTGGGCTTTTCTCGCTCAAGAGCTAGATCAGGCTTCTTTTCTTTCTCTTTTTCAAGAGCCTCTTGCTGAGCCTTGCTCTCTTCGGGCGTCTCCGGCTTCTTCTCTTTCTCTTCTTCCGGAAAATGAACATGCTCCGGGGATTTTTCGTCTTCGCTGAGGTCCAGATCCTCGTCTGAAGTCGAGTGTAGCTGGTGATCGAGGGCTTCCGGAGCCGGCTGGTCTTCGACGAAGCTCACTTCAATCGGTCGACCAGCGCCCTTGGCGATGCGTCTGACGTCGGAGGCAAAGCTCCCGATGTCCATGGTCTCTTCGATGCGCTCCATCACTTCAGTCGCACCTCCGCCTCCGACGGCATGAGCCACGATGGCTGCCGTGACCCAGAGGAAGAGCGGTATGGTTGGATCGCGTCTCATGAGAGCAGGAGGAAACAGCAACGAGGGCCGTGGAGAGCGGACGGACTCTCTCCTCAGGATACCACCTTTGCCTACCCGTGCCCTAAGGAGTGAGCGAGGGGCCTGAAATCAGCTCTTCCAGGGCTAGCGGTCGAGGGAGCGCTTGGCCAAAGAATCGTAATTTTCTGCGATTTCCTGAGGGGTCCAGACGCCGCCGTCGGCTTCTTTGATGCGCCCCTGGCTTTCGGCGAGTTCGAAGGTGCTGATGCGTCCCCCGGCCACACTGAGCACCGTGCCGCTCAAATCTTCTGACAGATCACTGGCAAGGAACACGGCGGCGGGGGCGATGTGCTTGGGTAGGAGCGAGTCGTCCACCTTTTCAAACATCGGCAGATCTTCCGTCAGGCGCGTCTTGGCGATGGCGGCGATCGCATTCACGCGGATGCGATACTTTTGTAGTTCGATGGAGGAGGTGCGGGTGAGCCCATAGATGCCCGCTTTGGCCGAGGACTCGTTGCTCTGTAGGAGGTTGCCCAGCATGCCGGACGTGGACGTCATATTGACGATGGAGCCCGACAATTTTGCCTTCCTGAGTCCGGAGGCCACGGCTTGCGTGCAGAGAAAGGTACCTCTGAGATGAGTCTTGATCACACGGTCCCAGTCCTCGATTTCAAGATCGAAGAGACTGCGATCGGAAATAATGCCGGCGTTGTTGATGAGAATGTCGACGGGGGAAAACTCTGCGGCTATCCGGGCGGTCAGCTGAGCGACCGCTTCTGGCTCGCTCACATCCGAGGTGTCACTGAGCACGTCTGCGCCGAGCTCGCGCAGCTCCTCCGCAGCTTTCAAGGCGACGCTCGGATCCGGTGATTTCCCTGCGCGGTCGCAACCGAAGTCATTGAGCACGATCTTGGCGCCCTGCTTCGCGAGGGCCTGAGCGATGGCGAAGCCGATCCCGCGCCCGCCGCCCGTGACCAGGGCCACGCGCCCTTCAAGCAGTGAACCTTCGCCAGTGGTGGTCGTGGATGGGGCGCTTTGCATGGGGGACCCTTATCGCATCCCGCGCCGGGGGGCTACGGCGACCGGAGCCGTTGTCGCGAGCCCGGCTTTGTGTACCCTCGCCGTCACATGGCAGCCGAATCCAGCCGCAGGCGCATTCTCGTCACGAGCGCCCTTCCTTACGCCAACGGTGACATTCACATCGGTCATCTTGTCGAGTACCTGCAAACCGACATTTGGGTTCGCTTTCAGAAGGCGCGGGACAGTCGCGTCCTTTATGTTTGCGCTGATGATACTCACGGCACGGCCATCATGCTGCGGGCTCAGAAAGAGGGCCGGACCGAGGAAGATTTTCTTCTTGAAATGTCGGTGGCTCATCAGCGCGACTTTGCCGATTTCGGTATCGAGTTCGATCATTACGGCAGCACGAACTCCGAGGCGAACCGGGCGCTCTGTCACGAAATCTGGGCCGCGCTCAGATCGAAGAATCTCATCCATGAAAAGCCGGTCACTCAGTACTTCGACCCTGTGAACGGCGCTGCCCTCGCGGATCGATTCGTCAAAGGCACCTGCCCGAACTGTCGCACTGAAAATCAATACGGGGACAGCTGTGAAAAGTGTGGGGCGGCTTACACGGCCGCGGACTTGATCGATCCCGTCAGTGTGCACAGCGGAAAACCGCCCGTTTCCAAGACGGCGCCGCACTGGTTCGTCAATATTGAGACCCAGCACGACTTCTTGAATGAATGGACGAGGGCGCCCGGGCACCTGCAACCGGAAATCGCGAAACTGTTGCGCGGAAATTTCTTGGAGAAACCTCTCGACCCCAAGGAGTCAGCGTCGGGCCATCAACCCTTGCGTGATTGGGACGTTTCCCGGCCTGCGCCGTACTTTGGTTTCGAGATCCCGGAAGCGAAGGGGCACTACTGGTACGTGTGGTTCGATGCGCCTGTGGGATACATCGCCTCTACGAAGGAATGGTGCGACGCGAACGGGGAAGCGTTGGATGACTGGTGGCGCAATCCCAAGGTAGAAATACGCCATTTCATCGGCAAGGACATCGTTTATTTTCACACTCTGTTTTGGCCCGCGATGCTCCATGCGGCCGAGTTGTCTCTGCCTTCGCGTGTGCAAGTGCACGGGTTTTTGACCGTCAATGGCGAGAAGATGAGCAAGCGAGGTGGAACGCTCGTGCGCGCGCGCACTTTCCTCAACTACAACGACCCGGAGGCTCTCCGTTATTTCTACGCCAGTAAGCTGAGCGACAATACAGACGACATCGATCTCAATCTCGAAGAGTTCACCCAGAAGGTTAACTCTGATCTCGTCGGGAAGGTCGTCAACCTAGCGAGTCGAACGGCAAAGTTCGTGGACAGGCTGTCTGAAAAGTACCCGCAGGACGACGGGCTCTTTGACCGCGGGCGGGAAGCCGGCGCTGAAATCGCTGCGGCCTACGAAGCCTGTGATTTTGCCCGAGCCATGCGCCTGATCATGGCACTTGCGGACCGGGCCAACGAGTACCTTGACCGCAAGGAGCCCTGGAAACTCAAGAAAGACGAGGCAAGAGCGGAAGAGTTGCGCGACATTTGCACCGTGGCGCTCAACCTCTATCGGCAGCTCATGGTCTACTTGAGCCCGGTTCTACCAAAAATGGCAGTAGCCAGCGCGGAGCTGCTGCAGGCGAGCACGAGCCGGTTCTCGGACGCGGAGCAGCCTCTCTTTGGTCAGAACATCGGAAAATTCACACATCTCATGAAGCGGGTCGAAGCCCAGAATCTGGAAAAAATGATCGAAGAAGAAAGGCAGGCCGCCCTGGCGAGCGCGGAGTCCGCGCCTCTGAACAACCCCCACGACGACGGTCCGGAGGCTCTAGCACTGGAACCGCTGGGCGGGTTTTGCTCCATCGAGGATTTCGGAAAAGTTGACTTGCGTGTCGCGCGGGTGCTCAAGGCCGAACAAGTGAAGGAGGCGACCAAGCTCTTGAAGCTCACCGTGACCTTGGGCGGAGAGGATCGACGTATCGTGTTTGCGGGGATCAAGGCGGCCTACGAACCCGCGTCTTTGGAAGGCCGGCTGGTGATCGTCGTGGCCAACCTCGCGCCGCGCAAGATGAAGTTTGGACTGAGCGAGGGCATGGTCGTGTGTGCCGGTGAAGGAGGCTCCGATCTCTTCGTGCTTTCGCCCGACGCCGGAGCGAAAGTCGGTCAGCGCATCCGCTAGATCAAGGGCTCTGTGGAGTGATGGGGCGACCGAGGAAGAGGGAGGGACACGCGGTCTCTTCCGGACCGACCTCAAACGCAATCCGGGCGCGGCGTGGTGCTTCTGAGTCCTTTTTCCGTACGTGGAGCGTACAAAGCAGGTCCCCGCGCGTCACTCGGTCGCCCACTTTGACGTGCACCTCGAGGCCTACGGCCGGATCGACGGTATCTTCGGCTCGCTTTCTTCCGGCTCCCAGATCGACACTCAGCTCTGCGAGAGCGAGGGCGTCGATCGTCTGTACGATGCCGCGCTCTTGGCAGGTCACGGGGATCTGAGTCCGGACTCGGGGCAAGAGGGAGGGTCGCTCTAGGACGCGAGTATCGCCTCCATGGAGTTCGACCATGTGCACGAATCGCTCGAACGCGGCGCCTGACAGGAGCACCTCTTTCACATGAGCTCGCGCTGTGCGTCGAGAGGAGTGCGCGCGCGCGAGCAAGAGCATCTCCTCTGCAAGTCTCAAGGTGAGGGCGGTGGTGTCCGCCGGGCCCTCCCCTTTGAGAATGGAGATGGACTCGCGGATCTCAAGCGCGTTGCCGATGGTTCTCCCCAGAGGTTCGTCCATGCGCGTGAGTTGAGCGACGGCGGGAGTGCCGAGCTGTGAGGAGACGTTGACCAGCATCTGAGCCAGAGCGCGCGCACTCGGTTTGTCCTTCATGAAGGCTCCGCGTCCCACTTTTACGTCCAAAACGAGCCCGTTTAGCCCGGCCGCGAGTTTCTTCGACAGGATGCTGGCGACAATGAGTGGTCGGCAAGCGACGGTGGCAGTGACATCTCGGAGTGCGTAGATGCGCTTGTCAGCCGGAGCGATATTCTCGGTCTGACCGATGATGGAAGCCCCACACTTCGAGAGCACCTGCTCAAACCGTCGAGGAGAGAGGCGAGCATTGTAGCCAGGAATCGACTCCAGCTTATCGAGCGTTCCGCCGGTGTGACCCAGCCCGCGGCCGGAAATCATTGGCACATGGAGACCACAGGCAGAGGCGAGAGGAGCCAAGGGAATGCTGATCTTGTCTCCGACACCACCCGTCGAATGCTTGTCCACTCGTGCTGGCCCACGCGACCCAGGACGATGCGGTTTCAAGAGAGTTCCGGAATGCAGCATCGCCTGAGTGAGTGCGACGGTTTCCGCGTCCGAGAGTCCGCGTAGATAGACGGCCATGAGCCAAGCCGACATCTGGTAGTCCGTCACTTCCCCCGACTGAAAGCCTTCGATGAGAAAGTGGATCTCACTTTCGAGATGTTCTCCGCCGTCTCGCTTGTGTGCGATCAAGGCTGCGGGCCGCGGCGACATGGCGGGAGTGTAGCCTGGAAAGTAATTTTGCTAGAAGGGCATCTGTATGAGCCAGGCGGGACGCCCCAAAGGAAAATTTACGCAGCACCGGAGGCTGGACCGTCTGCGCGAGATCCTTCTCCGGCATCCCAAGGGCTTGACCCTGTTTGAGATGGCCGACGCCTTAGAAGTCACGACGCGCACCATGCGTCGCTATCTCAAGGAAGTAGACCGGGATTTTGAGCTTCAAAGTGTCGAGACACGCGGAGGGGGGCCTCTGATATGGAAGATTCGCACCAGCGAACTTCCCCGAAAGGTCGAGCTCAGGAGGACGCAGGTCTACGCGTTTCTCGCCGCTCGCCGGCTTTTCGCTCCGATGAGTGGCTCGACTCTCTACGAAGAGATCGATATGGCGACCAAGAAGCTCTTGGCTTTCTCGCGTCGGCCTGGGCGGGGACCCAATGCGGGGCGGGCGGACGCTCGACTGGAGGACCGGTTCCTTTACCTGCCCTTTGCGCCCAAGAATTACCACGAGAAGACCGAAGAACTCGACGATCTTTTTCAGTCAGTGGCGGATCTGCGACCGCTCACGCTGCGCTACCGCTCTAGCGGCAAGGTGAAAGAGGAGCGCATCACCATCCATCCTTACGCGATGGTCCTTCATCGTGACTCCATCTACTGCGTCGGGTTTCACACGGAGAAGGGTGAAATGCGCACGTTTGTCCTCGATCGCATGCGCGACACGCAGATCGCGTATGCGGAAACGTTCGACTTGCCCGACGACTTCAACGTGGACGAGTACTTTCAGGGCGAGTTCGGAGTCTATCTGAGCAAAGAAAAACACAAGATCATCATCGATTTTGACGCTAAAGGGGCGGAGTACATACGCATGAGAAAAGCTCATCAGTCTCAGAAGCTCGCTCCGCTCGCTGGTGGAGGGGTGCGGCTCACGATGACTGTGGGTAATTTGAACCCGGTGGTGAGCTGGGTGCACGAGTGGGGACCCAGGGCCAAGGTCGTGGCACCGCTCGAGCTCGTGGAGATGGTCCACCGGGAGCTTGTAGAAACTCTGGCTGCTTACACGGCTGACAAGTAGCGGATGCGTCCGAGGCGCTGCTCTCGGTTCATTTTCAGCAGCTTCTAGCAACTTTCAGCAGTTTTTCCGGCGGTGGGGCTATTCTTCAGGCGCTGTGTGGGCGACCCGTTCAGCGGTTTCGGCCCGGTAGCGCTGATAATTTTCGAGCACCCGGACGACGTACGTCTGAGTTTCCTCATACGGAGGGATGCCCCCGTAGCGGATGACCGCTCCTTCGCCTGCATTGTACGCAGCCACCGTCAGGTGAATATCGCCGTTGAACATGTTTGCCAGGATGCGTAGGTAGCGGGTCCCCCCCATGATGTTTTGCCTGGGGTCGAGGATGTCCGTGACCATCATGCGCTCTGCCGTGAAGGGCATGAGCTGCATCAGTCCGTGTGCTCCCGCCGGGGAGAGGGCACGTGGGTCAAAGTTGCTCTCTGCCTGGATCACGGCGCGGATGAGCTCTTCGGGGATCTGATAGAGCGTGGCCGCCTGGCGAATGATGCTGTCGTAGCGTGTGAATCGACCGGGCGAGCGGTCGCTGGGCATGTGGACGCGATTTTGAGGCCGGTCTTCTGCCACTTTCACAGAGTTCTTGGACGGCGTGCTGGAAAAGGAGATCACACCGTCCGGTCCGACGGTCCGATGGATGTCTGCTTGCGCCAGGGCGGGCGGGAGGCAGACGAAAGCGAGGGAGATCAAGGCGCGGCGAAGCATGGGCTCCCCAATTGTAGCGCGAACGGGATTTCCGCCCAACTATTGAGAGGTCTTCGCGCGCATCGCTTATTCGCAGAGTTTATATCTTATAAATAAGGCTCTAAGAGAATAAATAAGGCTCTTAGAGAGCACGTCCGAAAACCGTCGCGAGCGCCCTTTTGCTAGGAAGGAGGACGAAGCAGCAGGGCGCGCAGCAGGTTTTCGGACGTGCTCTTAGTCGGTGAGGTAGGTGTACCCCCGCAGAGACTCTTCGTAGTGGCCGATGAGCATGCGGACCTGAGCGTTGTCGAGGCGACCCGCGCGTACGGCGCGATCGGCTTGACGGCGCACGTGCTCCACCATGTCATCTGGCTTGTACTGCACGTATTGAAGAACCTCGTTCACGCTGTCCCCTTTGACTACGTGGGCGACGTCGTAGGTCCCCTCTTCCGTCAGACGTACGTGCGCGGCATTGGTGTCGCCGAAGAGATTGTGAAGGTCGCCCAGAATTTCCTGATAAGCACCGTTCAGGAACATACCCAAGTAGTACGGCGATCCATCCATGACCTCATGAAGTTCCAAAGTGTCCCGCTCGTCTTCGACATCGATGAAGCGATCCACGATCCCATCGCTGTCGCAGGTGAGGTCCGCCAAAGTACACGGGACGGTCGGCTCTTCATCGAGACGATGGATGGGCATGATGGGGAAGAGCTGATCAATGGCCCAAATGTCCGGCGCCGACTGAAAGACGCTGAAGTTGCAGTAGTAGATGTCCGCTAGCGTTCGCTCTAGGCTCAGGAGTTCTTCCGGAATGCGGCGCAGGCGACGCAGAGTCTTTTGGATCTTGTTGCAGCAGTGCCAGTAGAGGCGCTCGGCGTGAGCGTGCTCTCGCAGACCTAGATACCCGTACTTGAGGAGGTTTTGTGCTTCTTCCTTGGCCTGGGTCGCGTCGTGGTAGCTCTCTTGAACGTTCTTGGGGACGATATTCTTGTACGTTTCCCAAAGATCGGTGAGGACGCGATGACATCCGGTGGAAGGTTCCTGGGCTTCGCCGTATCCGACCTTATTGACCCCGACGACTTCAAAAACGAGTACGGAGTGATGGGCGGCGACGGCTCGTCCGCTCTCGCTCACGATCGTAGGCACGGGAAACTGAGCCTTTTCACAGGCGGTCTTCATCGTGTCGATGATGTCGGTGGCGTATTCCTGGATCTGGTAGTTCTTGCTGGCGTGAAAATCGGTCTTTGAGCCGTCGTAGTCGATGGCGAGTCCTCCGCCGACGTCCAGGTAGCCCATGGGAGCGCCTAATTTGCAGAGCTCCGTGTAAATGTTGGACGCCTCTTGCAGGGCACTCTTGATGGGGATGATGCTGGAGATCTGGCTGCCAATGTGAAAATGAAGCAGCTTGAGCGTGTCGAGCATGTCCGCTGATGTCAGCTTGTCGACGACTTCTACGATCTCGGCAGTGGAGAGCCCGAATTTGGCGCGGTCTCCCGCCGATTTCGCCCAGCGGCCGACGCCCTTGCTGAGCAGCTTCGCGCGCACGCCCAGGACCGGCCGGATCCCGAGTTTCTTTGAGGCTTCGATCGCCAGGTCCACTTCCTCGGCGCGCTCAAGGACGATCATGACCGTCTTATTCAGGCGCTGAGCCAAAAGGGCGGTTTCGATGTAGGCGCGGTCCTTGTAGCCGTTGCAAATCACGAGCCCGTTGTCGCGGCGCATCGTCGCCAAAGCGATGAGGAGCTCGGGTTTGGAGCCAGCTTCGAGCCCGTAGTCGAACTCGTCTCCAAACTCGACGATGTCTTCGATCAAGTGATGTTGTTGGTTGACCTTGACCGGGAAGACCCCTTGATAGCGTCCAGCGTAGTCATACTCTGCGATGGCGCGGGCGAAGGCCTGGTTCAGGCGCGCGATGCGGTCGCGTACGATGTCCGAGAAGCGGATGAGCAAGGGCATGTCGAGACCTCGCTCTTTGAGTTCGTCACAGAGATCATAGAGATCGATCTGACTGTCGAGCGCCGGATTGGGCGTCACGAGGACGTGCCCGTTTTCTCCAACGTGGAAATAGGGCCGGCCCCAACCCTCGATTTGGTAGACAGCAGCGCTCTTTTTGGGAGACCACGCTTGCTCGCCTTCGTCCAGTTCCTCACCGACGAGGGGCGGATGCGTGGAGTCCAGAGGGGTGTTGGTGCGAACGTTCATTTTGGGACCGAAGTGTGCACCGGGAGCTACGAAGAACGCTAGTCATTTTTTGACCGCCCTGGCCGAGGCTTCCTGTCGACGGCTTCGAGTCCTGTCGATGGCTTCGAGCGGCCGGTCCTGCCAGGCCACTTACTGATCCCCCGCTCAGGGCCAGAACTTCGTGGGCAGTCCGCCCCGGCTCATGAGGGCAAAGTAATCCATGAGTCCGGCCACGCTGATATGAACGAGGAAACCCGCGTAGATGCTGTGCGTTCGCATGGCGAGGGAGCCGAGGACGATGCCTGCGACCAGGGCGCCGTGCGCTTCTAGGTAAGGCTTGCCGTAGTGAATCATGCAGTAAGGCACGGCCGTGACGAAGATGGCGACCGAGCCCATACTTTTGCGTAAAGCGTGCAGAATGAACCCGCGGAAGTAGAACTCGAGGGCGAAGAACTGAAGGAAATAGAACCCCTCCCAAACGAGCAGATCGAACCAGCTGCGGTCGGCGCCTTTGTAGAACGGGTAATAGTTGAGAAAGTCACGTTGTCCGGACAGGATCGCCATGGTGGCGAAAACGACGAGTAGGCAAAGGCCGTAGAGCCAAAGGTGCTCCCGAAGACCGCGCACGCGAAGGCCCATGTCCAAGATCCGGTCTTCAGGAAAGAGGAGCTTGAAGACCGCGATGGGCACCACCACATAGCCGACGATGCGGGCAATGGCCCACCAACAGTATCCGTAGAGGACGCGATAAGTATCGACGTTGAGCCAGCGGTAGCCGGCGCTTTCAAGTCTACGGAAAACCGGCTCGATGCTCTCGCCAAAAAAGGCGCGGCCTCCGTAATAGTCCTGAATCGTAAGGGTCACGCCCAAAAGCGCGAGGCATACGATAGCCCTGTAGTCCGGTCCGCCGCCTTCCGCTTTTTGATCTTCGAGTCTCTGACCTTCGAGTCTCTGGGCGCGGGACTCCTGATCGAGAAGCGTCCACGTGCTTCTGAACATCCACCAGATCACCGGGGCGAGCAGCAGGAGGATGGGCAGCGGAAGGATGGCTTTGAGCGGCGGATAAGAAAGGACCGCGTCAAACGGAGTGGGCACGTCCAGGTACGGGACGAGCGGGCGGATGGCCGGAAAATGCGGCTCTGGATTCATCCAACCGTCGCCCGCGCTATTTCCGCTCCGCTTCGGAGCCGCGAAAGCGAAAGGTCTTTCCCCAAGACGACCATGACGTCAAAAAGTCCTGGTGTCGCAGTGCGCCCGCTGAGAGCAACGCGAACGGGCTGAGCGTAGTCCTTCATTTTGATGTCGCGGTCTTCACCGTACTTTTTGAAGGCTTCTTCCAAGGGTCCGACTTCCCACGCCGTTTGCTCAAACAGGTCGGCAAGCTCGCTCAAGTAGACTGCCGCGTTTTTCGTGAGGAACTTTTCCTTGGCCTTTGGATCGAAGGTCACCGGCTCTCTAAAATAGAAATCGAAATGGTGAGCGGCTTCCTTGAGGTCGTGTCCACGTTCACGGACGAGAGGGAGGATTTTGAGGAGTTGATGCGAAGAAGCATGGCCGATGCCCGCCTCCTCCAGGAACGGCCGCAGGAGGTTCACGTACTCCTCGTCGCTGGTGAGCGCTTCGTTTTTGAGGTGTTCAAACGCTACGTCAGCGAATTTTGCGGCGTCGAACTTGCCGTCACTTTTGCCGATGTGGTTGAAGCTGAAGGCCTCGATCAGCTGTTCCTTGGAGAAGATTTCCTGGTCCCCCGAGGACCAGCCGAAGCGGACAAGGTAATTGAGCACCGCGTCTGGAGTGTAGCCTTTGTCCCGGTATTCGGTGACGCTGACCGAGGCGTGGCGCTTGGAGAGTTTTTCACCTTTGGGTGAGAGCATCATGGGCAAGTGAGCGAACTCCGGGAGCGGCCAGCCCAAGGCCTCGTAGAGAAGGACTTGCTGCGGAGTGTTGCCAATGTGATCGCGCCCGCGTGCAACGAGGGTGATGCCCATTTCAAAATCGTCGACGACGGCCCCGAGGTTGTAGAGCGGAAGCCCGTTCTGGCGCAGGATGACGAAGTCCTGCTGCTGAGAGTTGGGGGTGCTGATCACGTCGTAAACGAGGTCTTTGAAGACGGTGGCGCCTTCCTGCGGAGATTTGAACCGGACTACGTAGGGTGCGTCGGGGGCGTCCGCTCGCTGTCGACAAGTCCCCGGGTATGTGAACTGCGCTTTGGGGTCTTTCTCTTTGAGGGCTGCCCTTTGGGCGTCGAGTTCCTCCTTGGTGCAGTAACAGCGATAGGCTTTTCCCTCGTGGATCAGTCGCTCCGCGGCGGCCCTGTAGCGGTCCTTTCGTTCGCTCTGAAAATAGGGCTCGAACGGGCCACCGACTTCCGGGCCCTCATCCCAGTCGAGTCCTAGCCACCGCATGGAATCCAGGATGGCCCTCACGCTGTCTAAGCTGCTTCTTTCCTGGTCCGTATCTTCTACCCGAACCAGGAATTTCCCGTCGTTCTTGCGGGCCCACAGCCAGTTGAAGAGAGCCGTCCGCGCCCCTCCGATGTGGAGGTAGCCGCTGGGGGAAGGGGCAAATCGGACCCGGGGTGGGGCGGGGGAGGCGACGTTTTCAGCCATATTCAGCTGCCGGGTAGCACGGGTCGGGGGGTGGGAAAAGCCTGCATCCGTAAGCGTGCGAGGGGGCCTTTGCGAGGGGGGAGCTGCCTTGCTAAGCCTCGCCTCCCTCCGGGTGAGCCGGAGCGCGACGGTCCCGTCGCGGAGAGAAAGAACCTGGTGCCGGAAGTGAGCAGTGATGCTCCGGGGACAATGGCGCCGCTTCGAAAAGAGAAAAAATGGCCAAAAGCCCCCTCGCGCTCGTCAAGGAGCGCTTTGAATCAAAAGAGAAGCTGGTAGCAGCCGTCCAGAAGCTCGCGACGAAGGATCTTTGGATCGACCGCGTGAACGAGGACAAGGGACTCGGCAAGGTTTCCAACGCCAAGCTGCTCCGTCTCCTTTCCTCCCTCGAGGACGCGAAGGCGCGCTTCGGTACCCGCGCTAAGCTGATCGCCGCGATCCAGAAGCACGAAAAGAGCGAAAAGGACGACGGCTACAAGGCCCGCCTCGAAGGCTATCCGCTGCCTCGCCTCATCGACCTTCACGACGCGGCTGAAAAGCGTGCGGCTCGTCAGGCCAAGGCTCCCAAGAAAGAGACCAAGGCGAAGAAGGTGGTTCGGAGCAAGAAGGCGAAGGCAAAAGCCAAGGCCAAGTAAGCGCTCTCGTCTAGGGACGAGAGGCGCTTGAGCGAGAATCAGCGCAGGCGTGGGTAGTCGATCTCAAAGGCGCCCACGGTGCGTTTTTGATACGACTCACCTTCACGAATGCGCTCTAGAAACCAAAGGGTCTCTCCGCTTTTGACCCTGGTGACTCGGCCTGGGCGGTAGTTGTTTTTCAGATCGATGACGCGGTCGATCGCCCAGCCCTGAAAAATTTGTCCGATGACTTGGTGCTTGCTCCGAAACGCATTTCGGTCGCGGAGGAGCGGGACGACCACGTGAAAATAGTCCGGCTGAAAGTCGGCGTAGCAGGGGACGCAGGTCTTGCCGTAGATGGGGACGATGCCTTCGGTGTTGCCCTTGAGGGCGATGTCCTTGTTGCAGAGGCCCCACATTTCAATCACCGTGGCCTTGGTGGCGTAGGCGAAGACGCCCCCGTAATCGGTGACGAGCTTCCTTCCGGGCTCTCGGATGAGAGCTTGCACGAACGGATAGGCTTTGAGCAGATTCTTCGTGTGTGAGCGCGAGTGTTCCGCCTCGCCGATTTTGCGCTCTTCGTGGGGCGTCATGAGCCAATTTTGGCTCAGGTGGGCTCCGACGAAGGCCGTGGCGAGGAGTACGGCGGTCCCGGCGAGGGCGGTCCGCCACTTTTTCAAGGCGGAGAACTCCGGGACGAGTTCACCCACCCCCAGCCCGAAGAACACCGCGAGGGGCGCGTAGAGGGGAAGGAGCATCCGATAGAACGGCATCCAGTCGCCACCGACGTAGATGACATATCCGGTGAGGCTTGCGGTGAATGCCGCGACCACTCCGAAGGCCTTTTCCTTGGTTCTGGCCAGACCCATGACTCCTAAAAGTAGGAAGATCCAAAGTCCGGACTCCTCGAAGAACCGCCATACGTAGGCGGCGCCGCGCTGCTCCATTTCAATCCCGAGACTCGCCTTGGCGTAGTAAGGGAGCGGAAACAACAGGCCATAGTAGGAGACGCGGAAGATCCAGTACGCCGCGACGGGGACAAGGGCCGTCGTCGCCCAGCGTGCCCAGACCAAGGCAGGAGGCCTCTTTTCGGCCACAAGGACGCGCGCGAGATCCCAGCCAAGGATCAAACCGAGTGCAATGAATCCATCGATGCGCGTCAGAGCGGCCAGGGAAAACCAGAGCCCGGACCAGCGGCGCTTTTCTGGGTTTTCTATGACGTAGTGCCAGAGTCCAGCACCGATCAGGGCGGCAAAGGCGACCGACTCAAGACCCGACTGAATGGCGCGATGAAGATCCGTCGCACACGCGAGGCAGACGACGGCGGAAAGCGCCGCAAACTTTCCTGCGTAGCGTCGAACGACGAACCAGGACGAGGCGAGCAGGAGCGCAAAGGAAGCGTGGCCGAAAAATCGCGCCGTGGCGAGGGATCCTGCTCCGACTCTTTCTCCCAGAGCGCAGAGAACCATCCACAGGAAGTTGGAGTACCCTTCCACTTTCATGTCGTACCCGTAGATGAGACCCCGTCCGTCAGCGAGGTTACGGGAGTAGGAAAAGGTGATGTACGCGTCGTCGATCCGGAAATCACCCACCAAGGAGATGCCGAAGATCCAGAGGGCCGTACAAGCCAAGGCGGCCAGGATTCCGTCCCACCAATGTCGCATTTGTCCAAGCCACACCGAGCGCATGAGACGCCTTCTAGCCTTATTTTTGTCGGGACACAGCAAGGGGCGAGGGGGCCTTAGCGATGCGCCTCTTCTGCGCTCACTCCGCCCTTTTCACTCCGCCCTTTTCACT
>CAYMQT010000049.1:0-29434 GCA_964392575.1 uncultured Polyangiaceae bacterium | reverse complement strand
TGAGCCGGGGGCCTCTTTCCTCTCAGCTCAAGGGAACCATGATCGGGGTCGCGCCGCCGGACCTGAGCAAAGAAGTAGAAGCGGCCAAGGCCAAGCTCGCTGCCCAGAAGGCCGCGGCGGCCAGTGCGAAGCAGGACTCCGAGGTAAAATCGCAGGGTTCCGAGATCAAACCGCAGGGCCCCGAATCCGAACCTCAGAAAAGTCGGTCGCCCTCCCAGCTCAAGGGGACCATGATCGGAGTCGCGCCGCCGGACATGATGGCGGAAATTGCAAAAGCCAAGGCAGCCTCTCAGGCGGCCCTCGGTGCAGCAACGATCCCGGAGAGTCCGGGGGCTTTGCGCTCGGGGCAAGAAGAGAAGGAGCCTCCGTCTGCCCCCGTGAATCCCCTGGGCGGAACGATGGTGGGGACGAGTCCCTTCTTTGGAGGCGGCGTCCCTGAACACGCTCAGGCTCAAGGCGGAACCCCAGGCGACAAGCCGCCCGATGAGTTCAGTGAAGACACGCCTCCGGCCGGAACGCAGCAGGAAGAGGAGACCCGGCGCGCAAGTACGCCTGACCTTTCTTCTCCTTCGGCCCTAGCGGGTGGAAGGGACGATGAGCCGCTGGACGAGGAACCCCTAGCGCGACCTCTGCCTCAACAAGTGCGGCTCCCCATCGCGAAGTCGAACACGGGGCCCGTTGTCCTGCTGCTCGTCCTCTTGGTTCTGGTCGTTGTGGGCGTCCTCCTCATGAAGAAGGACAAGGGCGAAGAGGCGACTGACGCTGAGGAGAAGAAGGACGCGTCCGCCGAAGAAGAGGCTCAGACAGACAAGCCGGCACCAGAGTGATTCGTTGAAACGCTCTGCTTATCTCCTCGTTTGCTTTCGGTTCACACATTGAACCGAAAGTGAATCACATCGCCGTCGCGGACTCGGTATTCTTTGCCTTCAATGGCCATCTTGCCGGCTTCTTTGCATTTGGCTTCACTGCCCAGGGTGAGCAAATCCTCCCACCAAATGACCTCGGCCTTGATGAAGCCCCGCT
Source organism: uncultured Polyangiaceae bacterium (assembly GCA_964392575.1). GTDB lineage: Bacteria > Myxococcota_A > Polyangia > Polyangiales > Polyangiaceae > NIC37A-2. The sequence continues at coordinate 28,411 of CAYMQT010000049.1, read as the reverse complement.
CGAAGTCCGTGTGGATGACACCCGCGGCCTGAGGCGCCGTCGCCCCCTTTCGCACGGTCCATGCCCGGCACTCCTTCTCTCCGGCGGTGAGAAAGGTGATCAAACCAAGCAGCTCGTACCCCGTCCGGATCACTTGATTGAGTCCCGGCTCCTTCAAGCCCACGCTCTCAAAAAACTCTGGCCGGTCCTCCGGCTCCAGTTCTGAAATCTGCTCCTCCAGAGCCGCGCAAATCGGAACGACCTTTGAACCTTCCGCGTCCGCATACGCCTTGAGCGCCTGATAGTGCTTGTTTCCCGCGTAGTTTGCCACGCTCCCCTCATCCAAATTGGCGACAAAGAACGTGGGTTTGGACGTGAGCAATTGAAGATCCGAAACGATGCTTTCCTCTATCTCGTTTTCTGGCTCACACGTGCGAGCAGGCTTTCCCTCATCTAGGTGCGCGAGCAATCTCTCGCAGAAGGGGACGGCTGCCTTCTCCACTTTGTCGCTACCCTTGCTCTGCTTACGCGCCCGGTCGAGACGCTTCTGCACCGTGTCGACGTCCTTGAGAGCGAGTTCCGTGAAGATGGTCGAGACGTCGGACACGGGATCGATCTTCCCGTCGACGTGGGTGATGTTCTCATCCTCGAAGCAGCGCACCACATGCGCGATGGCATCCACTTCGCGGATATGGGAGAGGAACTGATTGCCCAGCCCTTCGCCTTTGGACGCACCTCTGACGAGACCGGCAATATCGACGAAGCGAATCGTCGTCGGCACCTGATTCTGGGTGGAATACAGTCCAGAGAGTCGCTGTAGGCGCGGATCCGGAACCGGAACGATGCCGACGTTGGGTTCAATCGTGCAGAAAGGAAAATTCTGCGCCTCCGCCTTCGCCGACGAGAGGGAGTTAAAGAGCGTGCTCTTCCCGACATTGGGGAGGCCGACAACACCACATGCAAAACCCATAGGGGCCCCGCTTTAGCTCAGGCGGGGGGCCGGGTCACGCGCAGGCGGGAGTTTCCCACAAGGGGCTTTAATCCTCGAAAATGCCGGCTTCCGCTCGGCGTCCAAAGCGACGGAGAAGGGTCTGCCCGTAGGCGCTCTCTCGGCGCTGGCTCAAGATGTCGTCGACATCGAGTCCCTCGGAGAGAATTTCTTCGCGTCGAGCTTCCAAATAATAGCCGACGATCTCCGCGTCCATCTCCGGGTGATACTGGACTCCCCATGTGGATGCGGAAAATCGAATGGCGGCATGGGGATCCAGGACCGTCCTCTGCAAGACGGTCGCTCCTGACGGAACCTCTACAACAGAATCGAGGTGCGTCATCACGATCCATGGCTCCTCTTTGATTCCACCAAAGAGCGGATCCTCCTCTAATCGCTCAAGAGAAACGACCCCGATCTCACGACCCCGGGGGTTGGGCGCTACTTTGCCTCCCAGCGCTTCCCCCAAGAGCTGATGACCAAAGCACACGCCCAGAATCGGCGTGCCCGCGCCGTCCGCCTCTCGCAAAAAGTCCATACACCTTAGCATCCAATCTTCCTTGTCACCCAGCCGCGCAGGTGAGCCCGTCACGATGATGCCCGACAGGCCCCGGGGATCCGGAAAATTCGTGGATCTGCAAGCGTTTTCATCAAGAATCTGGCCCCCGAAAGCGTCACCCACCCCTTTTCGTATCATGTGGGAAAAACTGCCTCGGTTTCGCTCAGCCTCGGAAACGGGAGCGCCGGTCGTCAGGATGCAAAGTGGGAGCACCATGAGGGATATGCTACGCTACAGAGGCGTGACGGACGAGGACGAAACGGACGAGGTGATTGGCCCTGATGAAGATCGCTTTCAGCTTTCCCTGCCCCTGCCTGGGATGATCGAAAAGCCGCCCCATGGCATGAGTATCCCCAGAGCGGAGCGCGTGTACGCCAATCGAAACCTGCACATGGCGGGCATCGACTGGATCGGGTTTGACATGGACTACACTCTGGCCATTTACCGCCAAGAGGCCATGGACGCCCTCAGCATCCGGCTCGCTGCCGAACGCTTGGTGAAACGGGGTTATCCAGAATCCCTCAAGCAGCTCGCGTTTGACGCTCGCTTCCCCATCCGCGGACTCTTGGTGGACAAGAAGTACGGAAATATCCTGAAGATGGACAGACACAAGGTCGTCAATCAGGGGTTTCACGGCATGGAGAAACTCACCCAGGACAAGCTCAAGGAACTCTACGGAACTGAAAAAATTCACCCGAAAAGTGACCGCTTCCATTGGATCGATACTCTCTTCGCACTCTGCGAGGTCACTTGTTTCGCTGCCGTCACCGCCCTGCTCGAAGCAGAGGGACAAGAGGTCGACTATCAGCGGCTGTTCGACGACATCCGCGCTGCCGTGGACGAAGCGCACGCCGACGGCAGCGTGTATCAGCATGTGACGACCGATTTCGACAAGTATGTCGAGCGAGATGACGACCTCGCGCGCGCCTTACACAAGCTTCGTTCCTCCGGAAAACGCTTGTTCCTCCTGACCAACTCGCCGTACCACTACACCGAGCAAGTGATGACGTACCTGCTTGGGGGCGGGACGGAGCGGTATCAAGACTGGAAGCAGTATTTCGACGTCACCATTTGTTCTTCCAAGAAGCCCCTTTGGTTTCAACCGACGAAAACGAGCGAGGCTCCCCTCCCCTTCTACAAGCGGACCCCCGACCTCGATGCCCGGGCTCCGGCCGTCGAAGTTGCGAAAGGCAATCTTGAGCGCGGCGTCGTCTACGAAGGAGGTTGTCTCCCTCTCTTCGAGCAGCGGCTGAACCTTCAGGGCCCGCGCGTGCTCTACGTCGGAGACCACATCTACGGCGACATCTTACGCAGCAAGAAGGACAGTACCTGGAGGACCGCTCTGGTGCTCCAAGAACTCGATCAGGAGATAGCGGCCTTGGCAAAAAGTGACGCTTCTCGGGTGCGCCGAAGACAACTCGCAGAATCCCGCCCCTACTACGAAGACGAACTCCGCTACTACGCCGCCACGTTCAAGGAAGTGTCTCGCAGCGGCCTTCCCCTAGGTCCAGACGAAAAGCTGCGCAAGGACCGAGCCAAGGCCCACATCGACCGGGTCCGCACGGCCCTTTCTGAACTCGAAGTCGAGTATGAAGCGCTTCAAGGGCAGATCAACGAATGCTTCCACCCGTACTTTGGTTCTCTGCTGAAGGAAATGAACGGACTTTCGATCTTTGGGCAGCAAGTAGAACAGTACGCTGACATTTACATGCGCCGCGTCTCTGCTCTGGGCGTTTACTCACCAACGCAATTCTTTCGCTCCCCCCACGATCTCATGCCTCACGAAATCTGAGGGCTTCAGGCGAAAACAGGCGAGCGGACCCGTCCCCCCAGCCCGGTCAGCGAGGCGGGCCACAACCTTTCGAGCCAGATTCCTGCGCTAGCTCTACGCTGCATTGCTGGACGCAAAGGTTCCGGGCACGCTTGGGACCGTGGGAATCTTAAAGCATCGGGTGAAGACGTTGACGAAGGGCCTGCTTCGGGCCGTCGTTTTCGTGGCTTGTCTCTCCTTCAGCGCATCCTTTTCTGGCAGCGCAAAAGCTGAGGAAGAGCCCGACATCCCGCCTTCGCTCAAGCCGTGGATCCCTTGGGTCTTGTCCGAAGTAGGCACTTCTGCCTGCGTGCAAATCGGAGGGACGCCGGCCTGTGTCTGGCCTTCACAGCTCTCCTTGAACCTGACCTCACGAGGCGGAACCTTTGTGCAACAAGTCGTCGTGGGAGCGACTTCCTTTCATCCCCTGCCCGGACAAAAAGGCGCTTGGCCCCACGACGTGACGCTCGATGGAAAGCTTGTGCCCGTCCTTGAACGCGAGGGAGTCCCGGTCCTCGAACTTCCCCGGGGGACGCACACGATCAAGGGAGAGTTTTCCTGGGCGCGGGTGCCAGAGATCCTGCACGTGGGACAAGCGACCGCCTTCGTCACCCTTTCGATGAATGCGACTCCCGTCCCGCTCATCAAACGGGAAGGCGCGAGCATCTGGCTCAAAGGTCTCAGTCTGGAATCCACGCTCGAGGGTCAGCCCGAGCAAGTAGAGCTGGCCGTTTTCCGGCAGCTCAGAGACGGTCCCTTCCTCACCGTAGAAACCCGTCTGGTATTCCAGGTATCCGGAAAAGCGCGTGAAATCACTCTCGACCGCCCCCTCCTCCAAGGGACCCTTCCGCTCCGAGTGGAGGGAGATCTGGCCGTGGCTCTTGAAAAGAGTGGCTCGCTCCGAGTGCAGCTGGTTCCAGGAAAACACTCTCTGACATTGCTCGCGCGAGCGGAGGGGATGCCCACGGAGCTTGGCAGTTTGGCCAGACCGGCACCCTGGCCCTCCCGAGAGATCTGGTCATGGCATCCTCAGACGGAGCTCCGCGCGCTCGAAATCACTGGCGCGCCAGGCATCGATGCTTCGCGCACAGACTTGCCGGAAGAGTGGCGCGCAGATAGCGCTTATTCTCTCGCAGAAGGAGACTCCCTGCACTTGTCCACCACTCGGCGCGGTCAGGAGCAAGTGCCTTCGAACCGGTTGCGCCTGACGCGCGAATTTTGGCTGGATGAGTCCGCCCATTCCTTCACCGTACGCGACAAGCTCGCGGGGGAAATGCATCAGGGTTGGAGACTCGATTTAAAACACGGAGAGCTCGGTCAGGTCAGCGTCGCCGGGGACAGTCAGGTCATCACCCAGACGAAGAAGGACGCGCCTCGCGGGGTCGAGATCCGCGACGCCCATCTCGATCTCGAAAGTGTGTCCCGCGTCGGGCGGACGGCAAATTTGGCGGCGGTAGGCTGGTCGGAAGACGTCGATTCCCTGTCGGCCACCGTGCACCTTCCCCCAGGATGGGATCTTTGGGCCGCGACGGGAGTGGACGAAACCTCGGACACTTGGATCTCTCGATGGAACCTGTTTTCCGTGTTCTATGTGCTCGTTCTCACCTTCGCCATGGCGCGTCTCTCGGGCGCTGTGGGAGGTGTCGTGGCCGCCTTTGCTCTGATTCTCGCTCACGAAGAATCAGGTGCACCAGAATACATTTGGGTGCTTTTGGTGGTTCTGGCTGCCCTGCTCGGACTGATTGAGAAGGGACGTTTCAAGACCCTCTTGCGAATTTCCTTCTACACCACAGGCCTCATCACGCTCGTCATGATGATTTCGTTCTCCGTCGCTCAGGTCCGAAGTGCGCTTTATCCGCATTTGGACGCGGACTACTATTCGGCCGGGAATTTCGACGGCGCCCTAGAAGAAACCAAGGCAGTTCTTCTAGCAGGACAAGATGCCCCCAGTACGCCAGAACCCCTGCGCGAAGAAATGCAGGCTGAGCAGGATCTTCCCGTCGAAAAGAGCGCCACGAAGGACGAAGGACGCGCCTTTGGTTCAGGGCTCGCCCTTCAGGCAAGCCCCTCCCAGAAGAGGATTTCAGGCTCCTTGGACCGGCGGAGAGACGACAACGCGCAAAAGCAATTTCAACCGGACGCCATCGTACAGACTGGGCCCGGTATCCCCGAGGTCTCAGCGAAAAGCTGGGTTTTGAATTTCACCGGTCCCGTCGTCAAAGACCACCAGATGCGGCTCTACTTGCTGCCTCCTTGGGGGATGCGTGTCCTCACGGTCGCTCGTCTGCTCTTCCTTTTCTTCTTCGGGTACTTGATCTTACGACGAGTTCAGATGCCCTGGATGCCACCGTCCCCCGGCGCGGGCTCCAAACCTTCAGACCAGAAAAAGAAAACCGCCACTGTCCTGGCTTTCTTCCTGCTCTTTTTTCTCGGAGCTGCTGACCCTGCTCACGCCGACGACCCGTCGGACGCGCGCCTGACGCAGCTGAAAGAACGCTTGACTCGCGCTCCGGCCTGCGCCCCGCATTGCGTTTCAGTCTCCACGCTGCGCATCGAAGCCGCCGAAAGCCTCACCTTGACGGCAGAGGTCCACGCCGGAGCACGAGCCGCCTACAAGCTGCCTGGACCTGCCGCAGCCCTCTCTTCCGTAGTTTTGAAAGTGAACGGCCAGCTCACGACCGCGGTGCGGCTCGAAAGCGACGGCGCTTACTACCTCAGACTCGACAAGGGTGTGCACGAGGTCATCATGACCGCGCGTCTCGAAAGCGAGCGCTCGACCCTCGATGTCGGAACTTTACCCGAGCGAGTGACCGTCTCCTCCGAAGGATGGGTCGTGACCGGCGTCAGCGACACAGGGCAAGTGGAAGGAGGAACCCTCACCTTTCATCGGGAAATGCAACGCCCGAGCCTCGACAACAAACAGGACAAAGACGACGCTGCCGATCGGAGCCAGGTCGCCGTCCCGCCCTACTTTCTCGTCACACGCACGATCAATCTGGGCATTTCCGCTCTCGTCACGACGCACATCGCACGACAAAGCGACGCCTCCAGCCCCGAGGTGCTCAAGCTTCCGCTCCTGCCCACAGAGCAAGTCACGACCCCAGGCATCGAGGTCAAAAAGGGGGTAGCGGAGGTGCCCTTCCCCCGTGAAGCGACGGAGGTCACTCTGGTTTCGACCCTGAGTCTTCCGAAAGACAGCGCGCCTTTGACTCTCCACCTCAACGTGGAAGAGAGAAGTGCGCGCAGTGAGATCTGGCACCTCCAATGCGGCGTCGTTTGGCACTGCGGAACAGACGGAATCACACCCACGTCCCACACGAGGGACGGCCGCGCCCTCTCCACCTTTCATCCCTGGCCCGGGGAGAGCCTTTCCATTTCCGCCTTCCAGCCGGGAGCAGCAGCGGGCAGCTCGCTCACCTTACGCAAAGCCAACCTGACCTTGCGTCCCGGAGTCCGCATGGCCCAGGGCAGCCTGGAGATGGCCATTCAGACGAGCCGCGCTACCGTACACACGGTGACCATCCCCAAGAGCGCTCGCTTGGAGAGTGTGCTTGTGGACGGCGTGTCCCAAGCGGTGAAATCAGACGAAGGCCGCGTGCGGATCTCACTCCTACCCGGGATCCGAAAGGTACTCATCAGTTGGCAAGATCCGGAGGGTCTCTCGACTCTCTTTCGCTCACCCCAAGTCGACGCTGGCGCAGCGGGCGTGAATTTTCGGGTGGTCACTGAACTGCCGAGCGAACGCTGGTTGCTGCTCGCGGGCGGCCCCCCGCAAGGGCCCGCGATCTTGCTCTGGGGATACTTGGTGCTCATTCTCGCCGCCGCATGGCTCCTGCCTCGCCTCCCCTACGCCCCCTTGAACCGCGCTCAGTGGGTGCTGCTCGGTCTTGGTTTGACGCAAGTCCCCGCAGGGGTGGCCTTGTTCGTGGGCGGCTGGTTCTACGCAATCGGCTCGCGCAACTCATGGCCCTGGTTTGGGCGCGGGCGGCAAAACTTCCTGCAGTTCGTCTTGATCATGTACTCGCTCGGCTTTCTCTTTGCACTGACGGTCGCCGTCTACGAAGGTCTCGTGAGTTCCCCCGATATGGAGGTAACAGGAGCTGGAAGCTACGATTCTCACCTCGTCTGGTACGCCGACCGCAGTGGGGGCGCCCTTCCTCAAGTCTGGATCCTGAGCTTGTCGATCTGGGTTTGGCGCGGCTTCATGCTCGCCTGGGCCCTCTGGCTGTCGAAGTCGCTGTTGGTCTGGCTCAGGTGGGCTTGGACCGAAATGAACCACAATCATTTCTGGGCTCCCAAACCCGAGAAAGCAGAATCCCACGCCTCCCCGACGGGCATCAGCGAAACGGACTCCAGAGAAGCGGAGAGCGAAGCGAAAAGCTCCGTGCCCCCTCAGAAGCAGGAAGGCAAGGAAGAGGAGCAGGACGAGGATCCGAACACGGAGCGGTAGCCTCTAAAATTCACGGCAGTCCGTCGCCACGTCGAACCCGCCGAAGGCGTGGGGACGTGCTTGCTTCACCACAAGCTCCCGTCCGGGGTAGAGGAGCTTGTACTCAATCTCCATCGCAAACCATGGGTCCTCACCCTCGGGGTCAAGCAGGGGCGCGAAGTGATCGTGAATTGCTCGGAGCGCGCACGCAACACCCGTGGCTTCAGTCGAGGTCATGACCGCCTTTCCCTTCGTCAAGCTGCTTTGGGATTGAACCGTGAGGAGCGGAGTTCGAGGAGGCCACTGAAATTCCAGAGCCTCGGTGGTCACGCCGGGAGCGGGGTTGGTCACTGCTGCCTCTCCTGCCTGAGAATTGAGGTAGTAGATGTCCCCCCGGATCGGATCGAGAATGTTGCGGCTGACGCCGACTCCATTGGCGGCTTCCCGAGGAAAAGCTTCGTGCACGAGCACGCCCATCGCGACCTCGGAATGATCGATGAGCGAGAGCTCTCGCTCATCGTAGGCGCGAGGATTGAAGAGACTCGCCCATACGATTTTGATGGCCGCCTCCAACGTCTTTTCCGGATCGCCCAGCTGCGCGCCGACGGAGGTGTAGAGGCCTGCACCGTTGAATCCAGGTAGATCTTCGGCGTTACTGCTACTGCGAAGCCTCACCGGCTCCCAAGGAAAACGTTGACGGACCATCTCGGTCACGTCAGAAAGTAAGTTCGGATCCATGTCTCCACTCAGCACCAGCTCTTGCACGCGCGCAAGGGAAGCGGCCCGGGAGAGGGGATCCGATCGGAATTCCTCTTCGGCCGTCAGCTCCTCGAAAAGGGCTTTCGCCCCGCTGGTCTCGAAGTGCTCAAGAAAATGTGCCACCGGGATCGCAAACGCCCGGCGAGGAACCCGAAAGGGGAGAGCGCCCGTGCAGATCCCCCCCGTGACCGTTCTCACCCGCAAAAGCTCCGCCATTTGAGCCGCCTTCGCCCCAATCACCGGGAGATCTGAAAAAGAAGCCTTATCCAGAGATACGAGGGCCTTCGGCCCGGCGTCGAGGCGCGGAGCTACGAGGGGTCCTGAGGGCGTGAAACTGTCCCAGAACTCTGCCGCCTCCTCCGCGGTGGCGTGTTCGATCGAAAACTGACTGCCGGTCACCGTCAGCCGGACGAGCTCCCCCAAAAATTCTGTGATGCGCGGATCGGTGGTCGCGTCACGGAGCGCCATGTTGGGCGTTCCGCGGTTTTGGCTCAAGACATTCACATGGGCGAGGGGCGTCTGAAAGGCTTGCGTGATCAAGCCGCCGACCAGAGGAATGTCGTTGGGGACGTCGTCCGTGACGAGCAAGACCTGGGACCCCAGCGGCGTCCGATGAAGCTCTGTCGCCGGAACGAAGGTGAGCACTCCGTAACCTGTACCCTGGGTGAGCGGTTGATAGACGAGATCTCGAAAGGGCGCGTTCTTGGGCAGGATGGGAAGCGTTCCTTCGATGACCCTGGCGCGAGCGATCTGCACGTCGTTTTGCGGCCGAAAGGCCCATTGTTCTGGATCAAGAGCCCGCGCTGTGGCCGCAAAAAACGCCCGCCGCATGTCTGCGGGCAGGATCTCATCGCCGGGCGTAAACTCGACGGTGTGGTGACCCGTCGCTCCGTGCTCCACAAGCGTGCCCAGAAAGTAGTGACGCCCTACCGTGCTAAAATACTCGGCGACACTAAATTCATACCAACCCTGATTGAACAGTTCGTTGTCGAGAGGATCACATCTGTCGAGAGGTTCCTTTCCTTCGACCACCTCTCGGATGAAGGTGTAGTGAAGAGCCCAATCTGCGGAACGGAGAAAGTGCACCGCGTCAGACTGATCGACATCGACGACAAACTTCACCGCCGTCGTTCCTAGGGTATTGCTCCCCTCTGCCAGCGCATCGAAATCTCCGAGCGTCCTCAGACCCCGCACGCGATTGCCTACTGCGCGAGAGGCGAGAATGTCAGAGCCATTTTCAGCATCACGAGTGGCCGTTTCGAGAAACATCGGACGGGCGCGAGCGGTTCCGGGACGGGCCAAGACCGCCCCCTCGGGCCAGTGCATGAAGTCCATCCGATCGATGACGTCGTTGCCTGAAAAGAGGGTCACGACCCCTTCAAAATCGGGACTCCCGACCAGCACTGCGACGTCGTCTGCGCTCACGTCGACGGAAATCCTCCCCCCCGGTGCAAGATCACCGCCGAGGAGCGCGACCTCCGTCCCCTCTCCCCGCTCCGGAAAGGGCACACCCGGTTTTATAGCTGCGATTTCAAGGGAGAAGTCTGAAAGTGAGACGGGCTCGTCCGAAGAATTCTCCATTTCAATGAACGCCGCTGGAAAGAGAGCGAGTTCCGAAAGGAGGAGAGGACCCGAAAGTGCGGGGTGCTCGTCTGGCCAGGGGTAAGATATGAACTTGGAGTCTTCGGGCAGACCAGGCGGCACAGGCGCAGAGCATTCCTGTCCGTTGGTCTTGTCTGGGGTCGCGTAGCGACAAATCCCAAACTCCCCTTCCCCGTCCGGATGACGGGCGTAGGAGTCGTTCTCCGCGAGAGCCGGATACGTGACCTCATCGATGACATTCCCGCAGCTCTTGACCCGCACGCCCTCACCTTCGGAAGAGAGGCGAAAGGGCAAGTGAGTTGCTCCTTGCTCGGGCTCGCCATCCGTCCAGATGAGCGTGCGCTGACCAGGCGAAAGCAGGAGCGGAGGGAGCGGATAGTCCCCCGAACGATCACCGAGGGAAAATTGCCACAGCTTCAGGGTCCTCTCACTCGCATTGAAAAGCTCGACGAAATCATCGGTGGCCCCTGTGCGGTCGATGTACACTCCGCCGTTTTTTGCCACCAGCTCATTGATGATGAGATCGCCTGAGGTAGCAGAAGGATCGCAAGTCTCGGGGTCCCAAGCGCTTCCTCGACAGCCCCCGCAAAGCAGAGCCAACAGAAGAAACCGAGCGCGAGGAAAGGAAACGCTCACGGGACGCTCCCGCCGGGGCTCCAAGCCTGGATCTCCCAGCCCCGCGCGCGGGCAAGTCTACGCAGACGGGGATCGGGATTGACCGCCACGGGCCGACCCACGAGTTCCAAAAGCGGCGCGTCCGTCACGCTATCAGTGTAGCAGGTGCAGTCCGCGAAGCCGAACCCTTGCTCTTTGAGAAAGCGACGCGTGCGCTCGACCTTCCCCTCCCCGAAGCAAAGCGGTTCAACGATGTCCCCGTTGAAACGCCCTGCCTCATCCACCCCAAGCTCGCTACACACCAGGTGCTGGAGCCGCAGATGCTGAAGCAAAGGCTCGGCCGGATAGCGCGCCGCGCCGGTGACGATACAGATCAAATCACCCGCCGCTCGGTGCTGCTCTACGACAGCTTCCCCCTGCACCAACGGTCTAGCGTACTGAGGAAACCAGGCGCGACAGTGGCGCCGATACTCCTCTTCCGACACTCCACGAAACTCACGAAGCGCACGCCGAGAGATGCTGTCTACATCAGCGATCCCGGCGGTGTAGAGCAGAATCCACCAGGCAACGCGCGCGGAGTAGGCAAGCCCCACCTCCCCCAGATCCCGACGGTAGCGAGTAAAAAGCTGCGCCGTGTTCTTCTGAACGAGAGTTCGATCCATGTCAAAGAGCGCGACGGCCATGGGTGCTTTCGAAAACTCAGCTTAATGCAAAAAATCAGCCTAGTGCGAAAAACTCAGTCTAGAACGTCAGCGGACTTAGCGTCCGCAAGCGATCTGCGTCACGCTGACGTCGAGACCTGCCGTGCAGATGTCTTCATAGGTCTTCCCGTAGTGCTCTTCGATGAATGCGGAGACGACGTCGCCGTCAAAACACCTGCCCTTGAGGGTATGCCCCCAGGCCGACGCAGCGAAGGGCGCGTCGAGCAACGGATCGGGCGTCAGCAGGAGCCGGTGCCGCGTGGCCGTACACTTGGGATCTGCCGGCCAGGTGTCAAAGAACTCTTCCAGTTCATCGATCATCTCTGCGCAATCGATCCCAGCGGCTTCAGCCTCAGAGCAATTGTAAGTCAAAACGACGCCGCTATGCTCAAGAGAATGAATCCAGTATCCGCGTGGAACGGGAAAGTCGTACTTCTGAAACGCCGCCCATACGGGATAGTGCGGGCCTGAGCTTGGAGGGTTCGTGTGCGGCGTCAAAACGGAACACGTCTCGACGTGAAGACCCACTTCCTCCGGGAAGTCACATTCGACGAGCTCGCAAGTCCCGCCATGCTCCACACAGGCAAGAGCAGCGGACCCGCCGCTGCCCGTCTCCCCTGTCCCTCCACCGTCGCCATCGCCTGGTTCGTGTCCTGATTCTCCCCCTTGTCCGTCATCGTCCGGAAAGTCGTCCGAGTCCTCCTCCCCGGAGTCCTCCCCGTCCGGATCTTCGGAAGTGGAACAAGAAAAGACCAGAGCCCCATAAACCAGAGCCGCCAGGACTCCCGGGCTAGGGGAAAATCGTGAAACCGACCGAAACAAGGACAGGCGAGGCGGAAGCATCCCCCCAAGCCTTACGCACCGCGGGCAGAAACGCCACCCAGAGCGTCTCAAGAGTGGATCTTTCTACACGAGGGGGGAGATTCTTCTCCCCCTCGTCCCTCGCGCTTTGAGCCTCGGGCTTCCTTGCCTGATGCACATGCAGGTGCTCTCCTTTTCCCAGGCGAGCCTCGCATGAAATCCCAGGTGCTTATCGACGCGATCGTCCGCCAAACGACGATCCTCATCGCACGCCTCTCCACGGCGGAAGGCGCTCGCTCACCGCTGGGGCACGTGGCAAACGAGATCTTCTCTGGGCTCGTTTCCGAGCTAGAGAATCAGGGGGTGAGCAAAAAGGTCATCGCCGACATGTTCGGGATGGCGCTTCGTTCTTACCGGCAGAAGGTGCAGAGGCTTGGTGAGTCCGCCACGACCCAGGGCGTCACCTTATGGAGCGCCGTGCAGAACTTCCTATCCGAACGACCCTCGGCGAGCCGAGCGGAGATCTTCGAGCGCTTCAAATACGACGAGGAAGTCTCAGTCCGCGGCATCCTCAGCGATCTCGTGGAAGGCGGGTTCGTCATCCGCAGTGGTCGTGGAGATCAGACCCGCTACCGCGTAGCCACGGAAGAAGAATTGCGCGACACCGGCGCCTCTTTGGAGGGTGCTTCAGGGGACTCCCTCCCGGCGTTCGTTTGGCTCCACATTTATCGGGAAGGTCCGGTCACTTTCGAGCGCCTCGGTCAGCTGGTTCCTGTCTCCCAGGGTGCCCTAAAGGCGGCTCTCGAAAGTCTGACGACAGACGGACGCATCAGCGCAGAATCAGACGGCACGACGACTCATTACTCCGCGGAGCAACTCCTGATCCCCATCGGGGAGTCCGCAGGATGGGAAGCTGCGGTGGTCGATCATCACCGTCAGGTGCTCAACGCGATAGCAGCCAAAATCACCAACGGGACTCGGTCGTCTGCAAAAGCGGATGAGGTCGGAGGCACCACCCTTACGTTTGACCTCTGGCCGGGGCACCCGCGCGAAAAAGAGGTGCGGGCACTGCTCGCCGAGACACGCGCCAAGATCCTCCCGCTCTGGGAAGAAGTTTCAAAATACAACGAAGACCATTCAGGCGACGCCACCTACCAAGTGCATTACTACTGCGGTCAGTATCTGGTCACCGAGGACACCCTACCATGAGACGCTTCTTCCTTCCCGCCCGGCGGGTGGTGTGGGGAGCCTTGAGTTTGGGAGCGCTCCTCCTTGCCTCCTCTTGTCAGACCGATTCTCCGCAGACGGGCAGTCAGACCAATTGGCTCCGGGCCTGCGATTCAAGCAGCGAATGCGGCGATTTTTCGTGCCTGTGTGGGACCTGCACCGTGAGCTGCGATGCATCTTCTGCGTGCGAAGGTCCCACACCGAGTTCTTGCATCGACGTCGCTGAGCCCGGAGCCATCGCTGCCTGCGATGGGGCTCTCCCGAGCGAAAGCATGTGTCTCCCTCGATGTGAGGACGGCCCCTGCCCCGAGGGCACGACCTGCGTCGCCGGGGTCTGCACGGGCGCGCGCGCTGCCACCGCCTCCGTCAGTCTAGATCCAGAAACCACCTACCAGAGCCTGCTCGGGCTGGGTGCATCCGTAGCCTACAATGAAGATCTCATCCTCGGGCACCCGGACGCAAGCGCTCTCTTCGACGCGATGTTCCTTGAATCCGGATTTGAGATGATCCGCCTGGCGAACCGCTTCAGCGGAAGCAATCCGGGCGACTTGGCCGCTGCTTCTGAAATCATTCAGCAAGCCACCGAGCGCCTTGGTCAGGCTCCCCTCGTGTTCATCACGTCCGGGAGTCCGCCGAGCGCCCTCAAGGCCAACGGGGACCCGTACTGCTACAATTCCAACGTCGATTGCACCTTGGTCCGCACAGAAACGAATGAATTCGACTACCCCGGGTTTGCTGAATATTGGCGTAGCAGCCTCGCTGCCTACGCCAACGCAGGTGTCGTCCCGGATTATGTCTCCATCCAGAACAACGCGGACTTCATTCCGGGAGACGAGATCGGAATCGAGGCGTGCCGGTTTCTCGGAGCAGAAGGAACAGCGTCCGTCACTCAACCGAACGGCAACAGTGTCGAGGCAGAATTCCCAGGCTATGATCAGGCGATGGCGGCAGTCGCACAGGCCGTGAGTACTTTGCCTGACGACTATTCCTTCAGCGGGCCGGAAGTCGGAAGCGCCGTTCAGGTCCCCGTCTACGCAGAAAGCCTCAGCGAGACCGATTCCATCTCCTACCACCTGTACGGGATGTCTCCGACGGAGGTTTCCCTCTCGCAACTGGAGGCGATCCGAGATTTATCAGAGATGAGCGGCAAACCGTCCATCCAAAGTGAGATGCAGTCGAACGGAATCGATACGGCCCGCCTCGCGCACTACGCCCTCGCCGTCGCAGGCAGCTCCGCCTATTTGCAACAAGCGTTTGTCAGTGATTCCCCCGACCCCAACCTCCAGGTGTTGATCGGGACGGACGGCACCAGCATCGAAAAGCGGCCCGCGTACCACGCCCTTGCTCATTTCTCACGCCACACCGAGCGCGGATGGCGCAGGTTCGAGGCCGAGAGCGATTCTTCCGCTCTGCTCTCCTCGGGCTGGATCGCGCCAGAAGGAGACGCCTTCACTGTGATCCTCGTCAACTCCGGCGACAGCGCCCTCGATGTGGCCCTCACGCTGTCAGGACCTTTAGCGTCGCTGCTAGACCGGGCGTCAGTCACCCGTACGACCTTTGACGGAGAAGAGCGTTCCGCCTCCCTCGGTGTCCTTTCCGAAAGCGCCATCCTCCGCTTGCCGGGCAGATCCATCGTCACCGTCGCAGCGACGACGGATTGAGCTATGGGAGAGGCGCGCGCGATCACAGCGTGAGCACCTCCACGCCCCCCGGAACGACAAGGACCGTATGTTCAAACTGCGCCGAAAGTGATCCGTCCCTCGTCCGGTACGTCCAGCCATCGTCCGCAAGGATCACATCCGGACGACCGAGATTGATCATGGGCTCAATCGTGAGCGCCATCCCCACCTTGAGACGCAAACCGCGACCCGCTCGACCCACGTAGGAAACATGCGGCTCGGTGTGCATCTCCCGGCCGATTCCGTGTCCGCCTAGCTCGCTCACCACGCTGCAGCCCTCGCTCCGTGCGAGCTCGCTCACCGCATACGCAATATCGCCCAACCTCGCGTCGGGCGTAACGGCTCGAATCCCCGCGTCGCGACACCGCTCAGCGACCTCCACCACATGCCTCGCTTCCGGGCTCACCCGTCCGACAAGCACCATCTGGGACGTATCGCCGTGAAATCCGCGCAGACACGAAGTGACGTCCACGTTCACGATGTCCCCCTCTCTGATCTGCTCCGTTTCGCTGGGGATCCCGTGACAGACGACTTCATTGCGACTGACGCACACCGCAGCGGGAAACCCATGGTACCCCAGTTGACTCGGAGCGGCCCCCCTCTTCCTCGTATCCGCACGCACGAAGGCATCTACTTCCGCCGTGCTCATGCCGGCTTTGATTCTCGCGCAGGTGGCGCGCAGGGTTTCTGCGGCGACGCGCCCCGCCGCCCGGAGCGCGTCCCGCTCCGCTCCAAAAAACAACTCCACGGCCATGGGCTCCCTTTCGCGCAAAAGCAGAGCCTCCTCCAATACCAAATGAGTATGATGAAAGCGGCGCCAGAAAGAGTATCCTCATCCCCATGAGCCTTTGTCAGCTGGAGTATTTCGTGGCCGTCGCAGAGGAAGAACACTTGACGCGCGCCGCCGCTCGCCTTTGTATTTCACAACCTCCCCTCACCAGGCAGATCAAGAACCTGGAAGAAGAGCTCGGCACGCCGCTCTTCCAACGCACACAAAAGGGCATGCGCCTGCTCCCGGAAGGCAGAGCCCTGCTCCCGGAAGCACAAGCCATCCTAGCGCGAGTAAAAAAGCTCCCCTCACTCTTAGTAGAGCACGCCCGAAAACCGTTAAATGGAAATACCGGTCACGCGCAGAGCCACCGTACCGGCCCCCGTTGACGGAACGCGAATGTTGATGACCTCAACGGGCGTCGAAAGGGAACCTTGCCCGATGGGCTCGATCGATGCATCCGGCCAGCAGCCGTTGACTTCAAATTCTTGGTAGAGGAGGCCTCCGCTGATCGAGTAATCACATCCGTAGGTCGAGGAGGCGTTCTCCGCCGTTGCTGAAAGCGTCCTTGCTGGCACGGAATCTGCGTAAACGTAAATCGCGTTCGTCGTCGGAGACGTCAAACGCACCTGAATGTACCCGGTGACGAAAGCGCTGGGGAAATCAAAGGTGGCGGTGATGTCCGTCGCGTTTTGTTCAAACGAAACCACGGCGCCCGGCACGTCCACAAAGGTGGTGTTGTCGAGCACAAAGGCAGAAACTCGGTCGCATATGACGAGAGGACTGACCCGAGCGCAGCCGGTGCAGTCCTCGTCCTGCCACACGCCGTCGACGCACTCTTCCGCGGTCCCGGTAGCGCAGGAACCCCTATGGTCGTTCTCGACGGCGCAAGGCACCCCGCCATCGCCATCGCCATCGCCATCGCCATCACCATCACCATCACCGTCGCCATCGCCATCACCGTCTCCGATGCTAACGTTGATGCAGCCATCGAGACATTGATCCACCGTACAGTTCCAGTAGGTCTCGGCAACCACCTGGGCCACATCACCGAGCTCGATCACCGCGCACCCGTCATTGCAGGCGCGATCTTCAGGATCGCAAGAAAAAATACAGTCAAACCGCTCACCGCAGCCGTCTGCGGCCTGACAGGCCGTATGCTCATTCTTGCACAAGAGCGGAGCGCACCCGTTCAGGCACTCGAAGATGAGTTCCGCTTCCGAAGGAACGTCGACGCACCTGTCTTCCACGCACGACAGGCCCGCATCACAAGTGCCGTTGTTGTAGCACTTGTCGCCCTCACCCCCTTCAGAGGAATCCCCATCCCCATCCCCGCCGTCTCCGTCTTTCTCATCGCAACCTAGAACACCAAGAATCACGAAGAGCGAAACACTCCCCAACGCTGCTAGAATACGCATCACTTACCTACTTCAGTCAGTGGCCCGAATAGAGTCGGACAGACAAAGAATTGTTTCCCCAACCGTGCCCTGAAACAAGCGGGGTGTAAACCCTTCCATACGGCGGGCGGTCTCTACCGCATCCAGGGACAGTGCATTTCCCAAACGAGTGCGTTCTCCCAAACGGTTTGAAGTGCTTGGTTTTCATTGTGTTTAGTCTTGGGGGTGGCGTGTTGATTCTTGGGGAGGCGTGTTGGTTTGGGGGAGGCGTGTTGGTTTGGGGGAGATGGATTTCGGGATCCTCCCCTCGGGCGTCACGAGAGGGGCCACGCGAAGACGCCCGGCGCAGTGATCGGGGAGGCGGGAGATCCGGGTGGAAGGAGAGGCACAGGAAATAGTGTTCAAATGCTCTTTTTATGGGTCATAAAGAGCATTCTGCCACTATTTTCGTCTCCATTTGCGGAAGCCCCTGTGCTTGGAATCCCCCCGCATATTTATTTGACTTTTGAGTCACTTTATAAGATCCTGTACTTATGTGAAGAAATTTCTGTTTTTGTGGAATTTATTGCCATATTTCAGCAAATTTTTAAGTGATTATTTAGTCACATGCAGGGACAGGAAAAGCGATGGCGACGACGAAGCGATGCACGGCCGGCAGAACTCACTGCGGCGGCCTTCGCTCTGTTTGCCGAACAAGGCTTCGCGGCGACACGACTCGAGGACGTCGCCACGCGGGCGGGGGTGAGCAAGGCGACGATCTATCGCTACTTCGACAGCAAGGAGGCGCTGTTCGAGGCGGTGGTCAAATCGGCCATCGCACCGCGTTTCGCGGAGGCCACGCTGCTGGTGGATGCGTTCGAAGGCACGTCGCCGGACCTCTTGCGAACGTTCTTCAAGATCGTCCGGGGAGTCCTGGCTGGTCCGATGCCGGCTCTGCTCAAGATGATCGTCTCGGAATCCGGAACGTTCCCGCAGCTGGCCACCCTTTGGGCCGATCTCGTGGTCTCGAAGGTGATGGGACTGGTCACTCGCATCATCGCGCGGGGGATCGAAAGGAAGGAATTCCGCCCGGTCGATTTGAAGGTGATCGGCCCCATCATCGTCGCACCCGTCTTCCTACTCGCCATCGCAAAGCAGACCTTCTCCCACACTCAAATGCCGTTCGATCGGGATCGGCTCCTGGATCAGCACATCGAGCTTCTTTTGTGCGGCCTCAAGCGAGCACCCGAGGAGCCCACACCATGAAACAATTGCTGCTTTTGAGTATCTGTCTGTGCTGGGCCAGCTCGGCGCTAGCCCTTCAGCCCCTCGGCGACTTCGTGCGCGGAGCCGAAGCGACCCACCCGGAATTGCAAGAAGCCGGAGCCATGCGAGCGCAGCGCAAGGCAGAACAAGACGGAGCCACCTGGCGCCTTCTGCCTACGTTCACTGCTGCTGGTAGCTACACGCGCAACCAGTATCAAGTCGACATCGCCTTTCCCGGCTCTGCTGGCCCCACACCGCTCATCGCCCAAGATCAATTCGATGCGTCGCTCAAGTTGAGCGTACCGATCGTCAACGTTACAGCGTGGGAGACGAAGGCCGCTTCCAGTGCAGAGTTGGACCTGGCCACTGCTCATTCCGAGGTCGTCCGTCAGGATCTCAGGCGTCGTGTGACGCGCTCGTACTATCAACTCCGCGCCACGAGCGCCGTGCGAAAGGCTGCCGAACAGAGCCTCACCCTGGCCCAGGAAAGCGCCACCATCGCCCGCACCAAACGTGACAACGGAGCCGCCACCGAGCTCGATGTCGAGCGGGCCGCTGCGGACGTCGCACGCGCAGAGCAAGACGTAACCGCCTCGACTTTGGCCGAGACGCTCGCGCGGCGCGACCTCTCCAGTCTGAGCGGCGTCGAACCGGCCCCGACGTCGACTTTCCCAGAAGACGATCTGCGCCCAGAAGCGCCCCTTTCCACATGGATCGCTCGCACGGATTCGGCTCCTGCCTTGAACGCCGCACGCGCCGCCGAGCGCGTGGCGCAAAAGCACGCGAGCGCGGCCAAGGCTTGGCTCTACCCGGTCGTGACCGGAAGCGCCGAAGAGCGCTTCACCAACGCGACGGCCTTCTTCGGAGGCAACGAATCCTTCTATGCTTTCAAGGTGAATCTCACCTGGAGTGTAGATGGGTCGAGTTATCACGCCACCAAGTCGGCCCAGGCGCAAATTTCGGTAGCGGAGGCGCGTGAGCTCGGCAGTCGACGACAGGTCGAGGACGCTCTCTTCGCCTCATGGCATCAAGTGGCCGCAGGTCTCGAACGGGCGCAGTCTGCCCGTCGACAGGCAGACGCGGCCGTTCGGGCCAGCGAAATTGCTCAAATGCAGTACCAAGAGGGCATGGCCACACAGCTCGACGTGCTCAGCGCGCGCCAAACGGCGTTCGCGGCCGAGGTCGGTCGTATCCAGGCCGATGCCGATCTTGGTTACTCGCGAGCGCTCCTCCGCATTCTTGCAGCCCGCGATTTTGACGCCAGCGTACCAACGGACGAGCCCGAGCATAAGCCGTTCCGCGGACGAGAAGATCAACTGAACCGAGCGCGCGAGGCCCCATGACATCCATCGCTAGCAAGAAGAAACGCATCATCTCCGTACTCGTCCTTCTGATTCTGGGCGGCGGGGCGGCGGCCTACTTCTCCTCGAAACCGAAAGCCCCGGCAGCCGCTCCCGTTTATTACGGGAACGTCGACATCCGCGACGTCACACTGGCGTTCCGAGTGCCGGGACGTTTGGACGAAGTGAGGAAGAGCGAAGGGGATCACGTCTCCGCGGGCGAGGTCGTCGCCGTGCTCGACAAGGCTCCGTTCGAGCTCCAGCTAGCGCAGGCGCGAGCTGCGGCCGAGGTCGCCGCCGCTCAGCTGAAATCAGTCGAAGCCGGCGCCCGACGTGAGGACATCTCTCAGGCACGCGCAGTCTTGGCCGAACGCAAAGCGGCCAGCGAGCGAGCCCAGAACACCTTCGAACGCATCCAGCGCCTGGAGGCATCCGGGGCAGCCACCACGCAAGCGCTGATCGATGCTCGAGCCTCCGCCGAGCAGACCCGTTCCGCCGTCGACGCCGCAAAGGCCACCGTGACCAAGCTGGAAAATGGCACCCGTTCCGAGGAAATTCTCGTGGCGCACTCGCAAGCAGCCCAAGCTCAAGCCGCCGTGGCCATCGCTGAACTCAACCTGGCGGACACAGAGCTCCATGCAAAGACGGCTGGGGTCGTGGTCATCCGCGCCATCGAGCCGGGCGCCATGGTACAGATTGGCTCTCCCGCCTTGGTGGTCTCTTTCGA
Source organism: uncultured Polyangiaceae bacterium (assembly GCA_964392575.1). Taxonomy (GTDB): domain Bacteria; phylum Myxococcota_A; class Polyangia; order Polyangiales; family Polyangiaceae; genus NIC37A-2. Next base: position 7,784 of record CAYMQT010000049.1, on the reverse strand, counting down.
GGATCCGGTCTGGATCCGCGCCTACGCCTCCGGAAAAGACCTGGCCGCTTTGGCGCCAGGGACCTCCGTACTCGTTCACAGCGACGCGCGCCCCGAAAAACCGTACCTTGGACAGGTCGGCTACGTCTCGCCACAGGCCGAGTTCACTCCGAAGAACGTCGAGACAGAGGAACTGCGCAGCTCGCTCGTTTACCGCTTCCGCGTGATCGTCAAAGACCACGATGGCAGCCTCCGCCAAGGCATGCCGGTCACCGTACGGTTGCAGAGTGCAGCGAAGGCGGCCAAACAGCCATGATCACAAGCTCCGTCTCGCTCGACACCGGGACGGGCGTTTTGGCGCGCACGACGTCCCTGGAAAAGAATTTCCCCGGGGAAGAGCGCGCAGCCCTTTCGGACGTGAGCCTCGAGATCCGCGCTGGCGTGGTGACGGGACTCGTCGGACCGGACGGCGCCGGCAAGACGACGCTCATGCGCATCCTCGCCGGGCTCCTCCTGCCGACCTCGGGAACGGTTCGGGTGCTCGACCGCGATCCTGGCCAGGAGATCGAGACGCTGCGCAGCTCGCTCGGCTACATGCCGCAGAAATTCGGCCTGTACGAGGATCTGACCGTGCAGGAGAATCTCGACCTCTACGCTGAACTCAAGGATCTGCACGGCTCCGCGCGAAAATCCACCTTCGAGCGTTTGCTCTCGTTCACGGATCTCACGCGCTTCACCACACGTCTGGCTGGCAAGCTCTCCGGAGGTATGAAGCAGAAGCTCGGCCTTGCTTGCACTCTGCTCGGCACGCCGAAGGTCCTGCTCTTGGACGAACCGGGCGTCGGTGTCGATCCTGTGTCGCGCCGTGAACTCTGGCAATCACCGAGGGCAACGCGGTCGTGTGGAGCACCGCCTACCTCGACGAGGCCGAAGCCTGCGATGAGGTCGTCTTGCTCAATGAAGGCCAAGTGCTCTTCAGTGGCCCTCCCAGAGACCTCAACGCCCGCGTACAGGATCGCGTCTTCCTGCTCAAGGACCAGAGCGAATCCCCCCGCGCGACCCTGCGCAAGGCCCGGCGCGATCCCGCCAGCCTGGACGGCGTCGTCCAGGGCAAAAGCGTCCGCTTGATCGCCCGTGCGGGCAGGACGCTCGACCCAGGTCTGTACGGAGTCAGCACAGAGGCCCTGCTCGAACCCACCTCACCTCGCTTCGAAGACGGGTTCGTCGATCTGCTCGGTGGGGCGAGCGGCGCAGAATCAGCGCTGGCGATGGCGATGGTCGAGCGACCACGGGACGGCAGCGTCGTGATCGAAACGCGCGCCTTGACCAAAACCTTCGGCGACTTCGTGGCCGCGGATTCGATCGATCTGCGGGTCAAGCGCGGCGAAGTTTTCGGCTTGCTCGGGCCAAACGGCGCCGGCAAGTCCACCACCTTCAAGATGCTCTGCGGTCTCTTGGCGCCAACATCGGGAGAAGCGAAGGTCGCTGGCGTGGATCTCAGGCGAGGACGGGCCGCGGCACGGCAACGCCTCGGCTACATGGCCCAGAAGTTCTCGCTCTACGGTCATCTGACCGTCGCGCAGAACCTGGACTTCTTCGCCGGGGCGTATGCGCTGAGCGGCCGCAACAAGACAGACGCTATCGCGCGTTTGGTCAGCGTCTTCGAGTTCGCTCCGTACCTGCACACCAAGGCCGGACAGTTGCCTCTCGGCCTCAAGCAGCGGCTGGCGCTGGCCGCAGCAGTGCTACACGGACCCGAGATCCTGTTCTTGGACGAGCCGACTTCCGGAGTGGATCCGCTGACACGCCGAGAATTCTGGACGCACATCAACGGCATCGTCTTACGCGGCGTCACGGTCTTGGTCACCACCCATTTCATGGACGAAGCCGAATACTGCGACCGCATCGCCCTGATCAACCAGGGCAAGATGATCGCGGTGGGTACACCCGACGATCTGAAGGCGCAAGCGGCCACTGTGGACCTCCCGGAACCCACGATGGAGGAAGCCTTCATCGCCCTCGTGCAAGGAAAGCCATGACACCGCGAGCAATGCTGCGTTTGGCCGCTCTGGTCAAGAAAGAGCTCCTACAGATCCTGCGCGATCCGAGCACTCTCCTCATCTCGTTCCTCTTTCCCGCCATCCTCATGCTCGTCTTCGGCTCCGGCATCAACCTCGACTCCACGGTCGTACGACTCGGTGTATTCGATCAAGACGGCTCGCCGCCAGCGCGGCGCTTGGTCGAAACCTTCCAAAACACGCCCGGCTTTCGCTTGGTCGAGGCTTCGTCCGTGGACGCCCTCAGTGAACAGCTGCGAGCAGGCAAAATTCAAGGCTTCATCGTCGTCGATGCGGACTTCGGCAAGCAAGCCCTTCTGAACGCCCGCACTCGTCCAGCCCTACAAGTCATCACCGACGGTGCGGAGCCGAACGGAGCCAATTTCGTGGCCGCCTATACGCAGGGAGCCTTCGGCGTCTGGGCGCGGGAGGAGCTGGCACAGCGCGGTTACGGGCCAAAGTCGCCGGGAAAGAGCTTCACGCTCGAAACGCGCGCTTGGTTCAATCCCAGCACGAAAAGTCGAAACTCCCTGTTGCCCGGTTCGGTGACCATCATCATGACCGTCGTGGGAGCCCTCTTGACTGCACTCGTGGTGGCACGCGAATGGGAACGCGGCACCATGGAGGCACTCCTGGCCGCTGGCGTTTCCCGTTTCGAACTGGTCGTGAGCAAGCTCATTCCCTACTTCATGCTCGGTCAGTTGGCCTTCAGCATTTGTGTAGCGATGACCCACCTCCTGTTCGAAGTGCCCCTGCGCGGTTCGCTCGGCACGCTCTACTTCGTCGGTTCGGCCTTCCTCGGAAGCGCGCTCGGCATGGGGCTTTTGCTTTCGACGGTGCTGAAAAACCAATACAATGCAGCCCAAGCCGCCCTGAACGTCGCCTTCCTTCCAGCCCTGATGCTGTCGGGTTTCGTGTTCGAAATCCGTTCCATGCCCCTGCCGATCCAAACCGTGTCGGCCATCATCCCGGCACGCTACTTCGTGACCGCCATGCAGACGGTCTTCCAGGCCGGGGACGTGTGGTCGGTCCTCACGCGCTCACTCTTCGGCTTGACGCTGGCCGCCATCGGTTTCATCGGTCTGACCTTCCTGAACACCAAAAGGAGGCTCGATTGAACCCAACCCTCGTTCGCTTGCTGGCCTTGATCAAGAAGGAGCTCCAGGTCGTGATCGGCGACAAGCAGAGTCTCCGTCTCCTGATCGCTCCGGTCGTTCTCCAGCTCCTGATCTTTCCCTTTGCCGCGACGCTCGAAGTCAAGAACAACACCATCTACGTCCTCGATCACGACGGTGGACCGGTCTCTAGTGAAATCATCGAGCGGCTCGCGCACACTCAGGCCTTCGACGAGGTGCGCCACCTGCGTGGGGAGGCGGACGCAGAAGAGGTCATCGACCGCCAAGAAGCGCTCGTCGTCCTCAAATTCGGCCCCCACTTCTCCGAACGGGCGCTCCTAGGTCAGCCGGATCCGATCCAGGCCATCCTAGACGGTCGGCGCTCGAACTCGGGACAGATCGCTCTCTCTTACGTGCAAAGCATTTTGACCAACGTCCCCGTTGGAGGCGCCCTCGAAGCGAGCACGCCACCCGTGGTCGTGCGTCACTGGTACAACCCGAACCTCGACTACTTTCGCTTCATTCTGCCGTCGCTCGTGGCCCTGATCGCGACCTTCAGTGCGCTCATCGTCACGGCCATGTCGGTCGCCCGGGAGCGCGAGCAAGGCACGCTGGATCAATTGCTGGTCAGCCCTCTCACGCCCTTTCTGCTCTTCGTTGGCAAGGCGACCCCGGCCCTGATCGTCGCCATGATTCAGGCCACCATCATCCTTGTTGGCAGCGTTTTCGGTTACGGCGTCGCCTTCCGGGGCAACGTGCTTTCGCTCTACCTCTGCATCGTGCCCTACGTGCTCGCTCTCGCCGGCATCGGCCTCTTCATTTCGACCGTCTGCTCCACCCAGCAGCAGGCCTTCCTCGGTGTCTTTCTGTTCGTGATGCCGGCCATCCTGCTGTCAGGCTTCGTCACCCCGATCGACAATATGCCCGAGGCCCTGCAGACGCTCACCTGGGGCAACCCGGTGCGTCACTTCATCGCCATCGCCAAAGGCATCTACTTGAAAGCCTCCGTCCTCAGCGACTTCCAAGACAATCTCCTGGCCCTTTTTGCCACGAGCGTGATCACCACCTCCATCAGTCTCGCCCTCTTCCAGCGTCGGTTGTCGTAAGGGCCGACTGTTTACATTCTAGAGCACCTGCTGAAACACTCGCGCTACGGCGAAGGTACGCTGCGCCTTGATAAACCAAGAGACAGATGAAAGGATCGGACCCGGATTTGGACACTGCATCGGAGAATCAGGAGGCTAGGGATGCAGAGCGCGCTCCTCGTTTGGTAAGCCGGAGAACTCTGGTTGGGGCGACCGTCGCTTCGGCGTTGCTGAGCTTTCTGGGAGCGAACACGGCAGAGGCTCAGCAAACGCCAACCCCTGGCTCGGGCGAAGATGAAACACAGAAGGATCTACGCGAACGCATCGAGCATTTGATGCAACAGCCCCTGAGCCTCCAGGCGCTCGACGCGCTCGGCGTGGTTTGTTTTTCTGACGCCATGTACGCGCTGATCGCCAAGAAAGATTCCGTCGTACAAAAGCTCTTCGTGGGGCTGCGCCTACCGACCTACAACACCGGAAAGCTCGACCACAGCCGCGGGCACAAGGACAAATTCCCCCTAGAGAACATGTACCTGGCCTCTCTGCTCAACGCCCTCCGAGCCACGGCATTCGGCGAAGAAGTCCGCGAGGAAACCGTGCACGAGCTTCATACTGCCGTGCAGGGCGTGGCTCTGCTCATGGGGCTCACCAGCGTAGCCCGCGGGATCTTTACCGCCAGCCATGCTTCAGAAATAACCGAGACGACGGAAGAGAGCATCCACAAGCACCCGGAAGAGACGATAGCTGACAGCATCTTTCAATTGACTGTGCTTTCGGCGGCCACGCAGATCCCTCTCACTTCTTTCGGTAACGCCGCCATCGGAAACCACGAGTTCAGAGAGATCCGAACGGCCTTCGAGACCATCTACCTAGAGCGGCTCTTACCGAATCCCGAGGGAGAATTCGCAGAAGCACCACGAGACGACGTCGGTCGAGAGAGTATCATCGCCTACATCCGAGAGCAGCTACAGCAAACCGAAAACCCCATCGTACAAAAGCGCGTCGAGTCGGTCCTGCAAAATCCGGAGCTTTTGACCCACGAGCAGTTCACTCACGCCCTCAGGCAAGAGGCGACGGCCCACACCCATGACCTGGTGACCCTGCTCATGGCCACCTCCTGCGACGATGCGCAGGCCGCCGCAGGGGATCCCGGACCGCTCATCGGACTCTTTCAAACCTTCGGGATAGACTTCATCCATGTCATCCCCGCCATGATCCCGTTCACCATCTACGTGGGCATCGAGCGCGCTTCTGTCGCCGCAAAACGAGCCGGTCTCCAAACGCCGATCATCACGGTCGAGAGGATGAAGTACATGGCGGCATTTTTGCGAGAAACCTGGAAGAATCTCCTGAAATACTTCGCCACGGCGGCGCCCAAGATTTCTTCCAAAATAGCTGGCACAGAAAGAACAACCAGGCGGAGCGACGACAGCGACGGCGTGGACTTCAGCTTGCTGGAACAAGTCTTGAAAGACGCCGAAGCAGCCATCATGACTGTTCTGGACGCTATCGTAGGCAGCTTCCACGGTCGCACGCTCGATGTGCGCAAGGTGCGTGAGGCCGTCGAGCTCCTACAAGAAAGCAACCGTGAATGGAAGATCAAGGTGGGAGATCTAGCAGCGGAGAGAATCTTCCCCGTGCGCAAGGACGAAACGACGATCACCAAGGAAGAAGTGATCTCGATCCAGCACGGCATTTTAGGAAGGAAAGCGCCCCGCAAGCAGCCTTACCACCAAGACAAACAGGTCGAAGAATTGAACGACCTGCAAATCGAACTTTCAAAAATAGCCGCCGCTGCCGACGATGAGACGATCACGGCTTTTGCCTCACACCTCAACGAGATCAAAAAGAACCACGGGCCTGAGCTGGAGCTGGCTATCCGCGAGTCCCTGAAACAACAAGGCGACAAACCCGCCATCCTGGCTGCGGCCATGGTGCTGAAGGACAACCCGCTCATCAAAGATCTGCTGGATTTCAACTACTGGCACGACCGCATCGGCCCCGCGCTGACGGACACCATGTTCGTCGTTTTTTTGCAAGGCTTGCACATGTCCTTCCTCATCAGCACGACGGAGAAGGTCGTTTACAAGGCGCGTTGGTTCAATGCTCTCCCCCTCTTGGCGCAAGAACAGCTCTCCATTTTGCTCAACTATGCTCTGGGCATGTTCGCCGACAACTGGGCTGATACGGTAGCGCATAGCAAATGGCTCACGACGCTCTATTTTGGTCAACTGGATCGTGAACTCCGCGAGCTTTTGAGCGAACACCCCTCCGCCACCAAGCGGCTCGACTCCGGGTACTACCAGGACGACTCCACCGCCCACATTCCGGACCGTTTCACGGCCAGGATCACGCAGACCGCAGCCTTGATCGAGCACATGAAATCCCGCGCCCCCGCCGAAGCCGTCCATCTGGAAAACAAACTACAAGGGTACATCGAAAATGCCCGCAAGTATTATTGTCGGAACCTGGTCATCGCCATGGAGATCGGCGTGATCGGCGCGGGCAATTCACTTCCCGGCGACTCCACGCACTTCACCTACGCGGCCGGTCAGAAAGACTTTACCTTTGCCGTCACCCTCGGCGACTTCAAACGGCACCCGCTCTTTCACGTCTACAAGCTCCTTTGGGGCTCTGCCTACGCCATCTACGTGGGCCCAGCCCTCGCGCAGCTCATGGGCGGCGGCGTGCAAAAGGACATGCAAACCCTACTGCAAGAGAAATTCCGCACCCGCTTCCCCGGTTTCGAAGACAAGCTCCGAGAATTGGAGCAGGGGGAGAGCGCAAATGCAGACCAGCCCAAAGGGTGAAACAGTCACTTCCTCAGACCGCACGCGGTCACCCTCCAGCAAGAACAGCCCAAGCTACGCGAGTCCGAAGGGCGAGGAGTAGCGAGGCGAGTAGCACCGCCGGCGACTAAGTAGGAGCCGCCGGAGCGCGCTCGGTGGGTGGGGGTGAGAAGAGCGCGATTTATTCGCGCCGACGAGGGGGTTCTCTAACCCCCTAAAGACCGTCAGCCTCAGGCATACTCCCGCGTGTTTCGACGGTGATGCCCAAGAGCACCAGGACCACTCCTACGAGCGGGACCACCGCCACGTAGGTGAGCACGCTGAGTACGTCGTGCCCTGCGCGCAGTACCCAGCCCACCGCGAAGGGAAAAAACGCCGTGAGAATACGCCCAGCGTTGTAGCAAAAGCCTGAACCAGTGCCACGCAGCCTCGTGGGGAAGAGTTCCGGCAAATAGAAGGTGAAAGACCCAAACACACCAAACACGGTCAGACCTACGAAGAACATCAAATAGAGCCGCGTTTCGGCAGCATGGAGCATGCCAAAGGTCGCGTAGATGGCCAGGGCGCTTGCCGCGAAATAGCCAAGGAACATCTGACGCCGGCCGATGTGTAGTGCGATGGGCACGGTGAGCATCGTCCCCAAGAGACCGCCGATGTTGAACGCCGTGGTCGCCGTGGTGATGTATTCCGTTTTGAGCAAGGCTGCGCCCGAAGGGGTCAAGTCGCTCCCGGCCAGCATGCTCAGCGCGCAGGCCGGGA
>CAYMQT010000048.1:0-30883 GCA_964392575.1 uncultured Polyangiaceae bacterium | reverse complement strand
GAGCCAGGACCTCGTCCGCTGTCTGCTGGCGCGACCCAGGGTCTTTCTCCAGCAACTTCATGACCAGCTTGTTCAGCACGCGCGGCACCGTGGACGGAAGTGCGGGCGGCTTCTCCGTCATGTGTTTGATCAGAAGTGCCATGACCTGATCTGCGTCGAAGGGCTGTCGACCAGCAAGCATTTCATAGAGGATCAGCCCCATGGCGTAGAGATCGGCTCGATGATCGACTTCATTCCCGGCAGCCTGCTCTGGCGCCATATACGCTGGTGTGCCGTAAACGGCGCCATGCATGGTGAGCTTTGTCTCGCCCGCGTCAGACTCTTGCTGCATCTTGGCCATGCCAAAGTCTAAAACTTTGACGATATCGCCCTCGTGGTCGCCGCGCGGCAACATGACATTTTCCGGTTTGAGATCTCGATGCACGATCCCCATCGCGTGGGCGGCGGCAAGCGCAGACGCGATCTGGGCGCCGATCCGCGCGGCGCGCTCGGGAGGCATCACGCCTGCCTCCTCCATGAGTTCGCCCAGGCTCTGCCCCGCGATGTATTCCAGGACAAGGTAAAAGGACCCGTCCGCCAATCGTCCAAAGTCCGTTGCTCCGGCAACATTGGGGTGTTCGATACGGCCTGCGGCCACGGCCTCACGCTCGAAACGTTTGACCACTTCAGAATTCGCACTCATCGCCTGATGAAGGACCTTGAGCGCGACATCCTTTTGCATATGAATGTGCTGTGCGCGGTAAACCGCACCCATCGCTCCCTCCCCAAGCAAACGCACCACGCGATACCGATCTGCCACGATGGTGCCGACAAGCGCCGGCACCTCGCCCTCGCCTGGCGAGGAGGACGATTCCTCCGGAAAAGTTGTCGCGTCCGAGTCGTCCACGGACACCCCTTATCCGCCAGACGACTCGTTTCCGTCAAACCGTCGTATGCGCCCTGACTCCTAGCGATTTTTGGAAGTTTTCCGTGGTATTTGACTTTGCCTATTTGACTTTGCAGAAGTCCGTTTCGCACCGAAGTTCCATCTCACCCGCCGTGGGAACCCTTTTGCCCAAGAGCGAATCGCCGCTTCTTTTCACTCCCGTTTTTCGCTACACATCCCCCTCCACGCGCAAGTGGCACTTGGTTCCATGGGCCGCTTCGCGGCGGGGCAGACGCGCCGGCTGTGTTTTTAGCGCCGGGGCCCCGGAGCCCCAACGTGATAAATCCGGCGCTACTTTTCAGGACACAACTCACTTCATATCTTTTCATACGCGCAAGTGGCGCCTGGTTTCATGGGCCGCTGCGCGGCCTGGCAGACGCGCCGACTGTTCTATTTGAACGTTGGGGCCCCGGTGCCCCAACGTGATAAATCCGGCGCGCGTTCACGAGCTTCAAGAGACTAAGATCAAATCATACGCGCAAGTGGCGGAATTGGCAGACGCGCCGGATTTAGGTTCCGGTGGGGTAACTCGTGGGGGTTCAAGTCCCCCCTTGCGCACAGAAACAAGCCCTCCTCGAAGCGGCCCCCTCGCAGGGCGAGGCCGCTTCTGCGGGGGGCTTGCATCATTGTGCTTTCAGTCAGTCCTTGGGGCCTAGGGCATACAAGGGCAGCTTTGTTTGGCCGGCTTCAATCGGGAGGAATCGTCGTATTGCGGCCACAAGTCCCTCCTTGCGCACAACGATGAAAATACTGACGAAGTGAAATCGTCCCCTGATGAAGGGGGCGATGCCGTCAGGACCGGGGACGCTTCCGAGGACGATTGGTCCCGGGAGCGAACTCGTGCGCGAGTTGTTGCTGGGCTGAAGGAGATGGTTGTTACGCTTGTGGAGGTGGGGGACTTTGCGGGGGCTCAGGAGGTAGCCGCGTGCCTGCGAAGCGTCGCGACTGAACTGCCGTCTCAAGAACCCCCTCTGCACCCCCTTGGATCGGAGCTGAAGGCCTGAGAGCTTGAAAGAGCAATCCGCTGTCCATCCGCCTCGCCATCAGCTATCATCGACCAAGGCTATGATCTGGCAACTTACCCAACAACCCCACAGAGTCTACCCGCGAAATCCTTTGATCGCGGTAATCGTGGACCTGCGCTTCAGTCCGATCCTGAAGATCGCCAAGGGTGTTCCCGAGTTCCAAGATGCAGTGCGAAGCACCTTCTCCGAGTTCCAGGAAGAGTCGAGCAGGTTTGTGAATCTGCAACCTCTTGGGGCTATTGAGATTAGGGAGGAAAAGATTTTTTCGTTCCTCCGCGACAAGACAAAGCTCAGCCTCAGCACGGGTTCCCTCACCCTCGAAACCCGAGGACACCACGACCGTGAGGAACTCATTCGCGATTTCTCAGTGGGTCTGGAAGCGCTGAACCAGACCTACAGTCCAGTTCACGCCCTTCGCCTGGGACTTCGTTACATCAACCTCGTCGACAAGAAACAGCTCGACCTGGACGATTCTGTGAGTTGGAACTCCCTGATCAACGAACCTTTTGTCCGTGAGCCCACGGGAATAGGCGGGGCGGACGCTTTGTTTAACATCGAGGTGACGTCACCCGCCGACTCCAAAGGCAATCTGACCTTGAGATATGGACTCCTCCCCGAGCCTGCCTCCAAGCGAACCGTCTTCAGATTGGACCTGGATAGATATATCGAGCGGGACTTCACGGTGAGCGAAATTCCCAAACTCTTGCTTTCCTTTTCGGACGACATATTTTTTACTTTCAAGAGCTTCGCTGGCGAAGCTCTTATTGAATGGATGGAAGGTGATACATGATGGATCTCGCATCAATGATGGTCGCTACGGCGCTGGGTCAGGCGCAGCAGAAAGAACACACCGTTCGGATGCAGCTGCTACAGACGACCCAGGTCGCCACCTTTCTTCCCGATGACATCGCGCCCCCATCCCTCGGACAGAATCCGAGTGGTCGCACGGCGGTAAGCGCAGACATGGAGGAGCTTGTCTCCGACTACTCCAGTCTTGTCGCGCGTGTCGCGGAGGCGTTGCCGGTGAACGATGAGGCTGATCGTGAAGTACACGGTCTCCTTCGAAGGCTTGAGTCTCGCAGCGACGACCTCCCCCTCACCGCTGCATATGAAGACGACTGAGGGTCGTTGGGCCCCTGTCTACGACGCCGACGATCTCAAGGAAGAAATTCGACGGCTTGCGGAACGCCACGACGTTGCGAGCGTCTTCTATGACCATCGACGGCAGAGTTATCCGTGCCAGGGGGACATCGTCGAGCTGAGTTCTGGGATTCCGCTGCTCAACAAGACTGGTGAGCCTCGGGTTGGGGTCAATCCAACAAACCACTGGCTGCTCATCGGAAATACCTGCGACCTATCACGCGAACTAGACGACTCAGCTTGGACGCAGCTCGTTCCTATCGTGGACGTACTCACGGAGAGCCGCCCAAAGAACGAAAGCGATCTGCGCAAATATCGGACGGTTCGGACGTTCTTCCTTCCGCCGTGGAAGGAAGAGGACCATGAGCGGCTTTATGTGGCGGATCTCACTCGTCCGGTCCAAATTCGCAAAGAAGCGTTCGAAGCGGGCCATGCCAAGATTCAGGCAACGATGCAGCGTGCGCCGTGGATACTTCTCAACGCGTGCCTTGTGAGATTTCTGGCGCGAGATGATGGGCGGTTCGAGCCCTAGCGATGCTCACCACATCCAGGACAAAGCATGAGCGGAAAAAGCCGCCCGAGTAGCGGGTCAACGCCAGTTTCTTGTTCAGGACCCTGACGGCTATCTATTGCGATTCGCGCAGAGTCTCGCGATGCGCTCTGTCAGACGAATGGTGAGCACGCCCTAGGATAACTGCTCAAACCCGAGAAACGCGGGGATTACCCTGAGGCGGGATGGGATTGCCTTCAGCGTCGAGCACGCTTCGGGCTATGCCGTCCCGAATGTGCTGCTCGCGGGACTTCGACCTGAAGTTCTCCATCATCTTCTGGAAAGCCTCTTCGGCGTCCTGTACCCGTGGGTCTACAATCACACGAGGCTTCTCACTCGCCATGAACTGTCCAGGTTCACTCGGCTGCAAATCGAACCGAGCGGCTCGTGGGCCTCGGCTCGTTCCCAGGCCTTCACCAATGCAAACGCTCGCTTAGTGTAGAAAGAAACTCAGTACTGCCGGACTGCTTCGGTTCGTCCAGGCGCTTCTTTGGTTGGGGTGACCCAGTGCCTCTTGAGCCAGAGTGCGACGTGCACGAGGCCGATCAGCACCGGACCTTCGACGAGCGGGCCGATGACGGCCGCGAGCGCAGCCCCGTGGTGAATGCCGAACGTTGCGATGGCAACCGCGATTGCCAGCTCAAAATTGTTGGACGACGCAGTGAAGGAAAGCGTCGCGGACTGAGCGTATGGCGCTCCAGCGCGGGCCGAAAGAAAGAACGAGATCAGAAACATCACCACAAAGTAAACGAGCAATGGCAGCGCGATGCGCAGCACGTCCCATGGTAGCTGCACGATCGTTTCACCTTTCAGTGAAAACATGACGATGATCGTAAACAGGAGAGCAACGAGCGTGATCGGTCCTATGCGCGGGAGGAATCGCCTATCGTACCACTCGGCGCCGTTCATCGGGCGAAGGATGCGACGAGTCAAAAACCCTGCGGCGAACGGCAACCCGAGATAGAGCAGCACACTCTGAGCAACCTCGAAGATCGTGACGTGGACGGCTACACCTTCTAGGCCGAGCGCTTCGGGTAGCCATGTCGCGAAGAACCACGCATAGATCGAGAAGAACAGCACTTGGAAGATGGAGTTGAACGCAACGAGTCCCGCGCAGTACTCGCTGTCTCCCTCGGCTAGGTCGTTCCACACGATCACCATCGCAATGCAACGCGCAAGACCGATCAGGATCAGGCCCACCATGTACTCCGGGCGGTCACGCAAGAACAAAACTGCCAAACCGAACATCAAAAGCGGCCCGATCAACCAGTTCTGCACCAAGGATAGGCCGAGCACTCGCCGGTTTCGGAAGACCTTTCCGATCTCTTCGTAGCGAACCTTCGCCAAAGGTGGATACATCATCAACACAAGCCCTACTGCGATGGGGATGCTGGTCGTGCCGATGCTCAGCTCTTGCAGGAACTTTGGAAATGCGGGTGCGAGAAAACCGATGGCCACGCCCAAGGCCATTGCGACAAAGATCCAGCCAGTCAGCCAACGATCCAGGAAAGAAAGTCTCATGGCTCGGCCTCCGGAAGAAAGAGTGCCATCTCCTTCGAGTTCGTGTAGTCGCTCGTCTTGTAGAGCAGCTGCTCCTTGGCGTCGGTGATGATGAAGAATGGCAATCCTACTTTCAGCTCAGGAAAGCGGGGGTCACGTCGGTACTCCTCGAAAAGCGCGGTGGTGTCGCGCACCTTGAGAAGCACGGAACGAGCAAGAGCATCGTTCAACCGCTTGTCAGCCAGAGTCTGTTTCTGAAAGGCTTCGCAATTCGTACACCAGTCGCCATGAAAGTCGGCAAACACCGGTTGACCTGTGCGCGCCGCAACGGCGTATGCCGCGTTCTTGTCGAGATACCAGGTGAGGTTCCCGTGAGTTTCGGTGGCAGGATTCGCCTGGGTGATACTTGGACCTACGGCCGCGGTGGCGAGCGTGGATCCGAGAATCGAGCGGCCGATGACAAAGAACCCGACAACGCCGACCACTGTCAGCATCGTGCGCTTCGTTCGCTCCGCGATGCTGTTCTCGTGGGCTTGAGCGTAGAACACTGCCCCAGCGACGAGGCCGACTCCGGCTAGGAGCGACCACGACGTACCCTCACTGAAACCAGCACCGGAGAGCCCCTTGAAAACATAGCCCATGGCAAACCATGCGATGAGGATCCCGAACCCCTGCTGCACGCGCACCATCCACACCCCACCCTTCGGGAGCGCCATTCCAAACACACCAATCAACAGAAGTGGCAGTCCCACTCCCATCCCGAAGAGCATCATCTTGGTCGCGGCGAGCAGCGCAGTCGCTGCAGAAACCTCGGTCGTGCCCGCAGCGATCGAAACGAGAATGCTCACCACGACGGGACCAACACATGCACTCGACAGCAGGCCCGCACCGGCTCCCATCGCAAACGTGCCGCCGAGTCCGGACCCTCCGACGCTTCCCGACCCCGTCCACATGGGGAAATGGAGCAGCCCGGCCGTAGCCAACGCCAGCATCACGAGGAGGCCACCGATGACTAGGTTTGTCGCCGGCAGCCGCAACACTTCGTTGAAGCTCCCGCCAGTGAGCGACGCAATGATGCCAAACCCAAAGTAGACTGCAGTAAGTCCGGCGTAGTAGGTGAACGGATGCACGAAACGCTGACCGCGGTGCGAAAGGACTGCCGCTGTGACAGGGTAGAGGGGGTAGACACAGGGAAGTAGACTGGCCAGCGCCCCGGCAAGGAAGAGCAACGGGAAACCGGCAAGCCCAGTCGATGCACCGAGCTGCTGCGAAAGCCATCCGTTGGTAGAGTCCAACCAGGCCATACCTCAGGCTCTCACGCGCGACATTGCGTAAAAGATCTCGGTCGCTATCTGCCTTGTACGCTCGTCGTACGTCACGGCTTCTGCGGGAGTCCCGTCAGACACCTTTGGATCGACGAAATGGAGAGGAATACGCAATGCGGCCCCGGCGACGATAGGGCAGTTCTGATCTGCATGGTCGCAAGTCATCACCGCCACGAACCCGTCCTTTGGATTGTACGGGTCGTCATACTTCTTGGAGAACGCTTCGATGGGCGGGCGGTTCTCGGCAAAAGCCACCTTGTAGTGAGGGTTGTCGCCGCCAGGATTCTCAATCTCGAATCCGAGTCGCTCAAGCGCCGTTACCGCACGCGGGTTGAAGGCGGTCACCTCTGTCCCACCTGAAAATGCCTCGACTCGATCAAGCCCGTAGAACGCCGCAGCGAGCATTGCCGTGACCTGGCCCAGGTGACTGCGACGGGAGTTGTGCGTGCAGATGAAGACAACCTGAGCGGTCTCCCCCGAATCGCGGCGCGTCCGCAGAAAGAGGGCGAGCTTGTCGAGCTGCACTCGGCGATCTTCGGGGATCGCATCGAACTCAGCGGGCAGCGATGTGGCGAGCGCTTGAAGGGCAGGGAGAAGGTTGGCGGGCTGGATCGTCAGCGCCGCGGGTGTGAGCTTCCCGTCCGTAGCCGCACTTGAAGAGCTTGACTCGGAGCGCGAGCACCCATTTGCTAGGGGGACCGTGAGGGACAAAATCGGAATAAATTTAGCTATTTGGCTCATAGAAACGACCTCATTCCGCCGCGTTGCTTGACCAACCGCCGCATATTTCGTAATTAGACGAAATGCGAACTCGTGTCCAGACAATACTGTGCGAGCCCGATGGCTGTTGTCCGCCGGACACCGAGATCTCGACTGTGAGAATGGATCCTGAAGGAGAGCAGCAGCTGGCCGCGCTTTGCCGAGCACTCGGCCACCCCGCGCGCGTGACGATCTTGCGCGTTCTCCTCGAAAAAGACGTATGCGTTGCTGGCGAACTCGCTGACCTCATTCCACTCGCAGCCTCCACGGTGTCCCAACACCTCAAGATCTTGAAAGAGTCGGGCCTCATCAAAGGAGAGATCGATGGTCCACGCCGATGCTACTGTGCGGACAAAACCGTGGTGCGACGCTTCCAGTCGTTGCTCGGATCACTCATCGCTGAAACCTGCACTCACAAACGCTCTGAAGACGAAACTGAGCATGCACCTGCTTCATGTGGGACGGTGTAGGGGGAGGTGTAGGAGCAGCAACCAAAGGACGTGGAAGGCAGGAGAAACCGACAGACCTGTTAGTCGCTCTCGAAGCGCTTCAAGAACTCCCCTTTCGACCTATAATCTCCAGATGGCTTTTCGCTCACGATCGCTCTGGATACTCATCACCGGCTCATGCCTCTCTCTGATCACCTCTGCGACGGGATGCGACGGCGGTGAAGAGAACGACGATGAGGGGGCGGACGCCGGTGATGGCGATGGCGATGGCGACGGCAACGGCGACGGCGACGGCGACGGCGATTCCCCCAACGGATTTTGTACAGGCGACAAGGCCTGCCAAGCAACGAACCAGGTGTGCGACGTAGGGAGAAACGTCTGTGTCGACTGCATCATAGATGACGACTGCGACGACGAGGACATCTGCTCCCAGTCCAAATGCCAAGCGACGACTCCTTGTAAAACCAGCAAAGAATGTAGCCTGGAGCAGGTCTGTGCGGAGGATCTAGGGCGCTGCGTCGATTGCGAGCAGAACGCGGATTGCGCAGACGACGAAGTCTGCATAAACACCGTGTGTTTACCCCGCTGCGATTCAGACAAGGACTGCGCGGATGCAGACCAAGTTTGCAACGTCGAGCTTTCCGCGTGCCAAGACTGCCTCAACCATAGCGACTGCGATGAACTCGCGTACTGTTCTTCGAGCGGAGCCTGTCTTGAAGACACCTGCGAAGCAGGGGCGGCCACTTGCATCGACGGCAACCTGTCCACCTGTAAACTGTCGGGTGACGGATTTGACACCACGACGTGCGAAAATGGGTGCTCCTCAAACAACAAAAAGTGCGCGACGGGTGGGGACTGTAACCAGGGAGACGAGGGATGCGCCTGCTACCCCAACAACACCTGCAATGGGTCCCTCTCCTGTTTGAGTAACCTGTGCGTGGACGCGGGCGGAGGGAGCGGTGGACAGAGCGGGAGCGGCGGCAACGCTTCTTCAGGCGGAGCAAGCGGAGCGGGCGGAGCGGCCTCTGGGGGAGCAGCCGCAGGAACTGGTGGAGCCATGCCTGGTGAGTGTCTTGGCATTGACCCGTTCCAGGCTGGAGCTGGAAACAAGTATGCGCTCAACGCTCAGGTGACCGACATCTGCAATGGTGGACGCCCATGTTCTGACGGGGGAGGGATAACCGGTCTACGGTATGAGTTTAAGTGCCTCGATCAACACAACTGTGGATCTGAGGCGCCTGGAACGACCTATTGGGCCCAGCCACCTTGGCAACTTGTGGCAGAATGCACGGACTAAGCAGAGTGCACAGATTAACAGTGCACAGATTCCTGAGTGTACGAACTAGCGGACACTGGTAGCCTGATAGAATTCGAGGCATCCCTTGAAACTGCACGCCTCCCTCTTTGCAACCACACACGCCCGAACGGCCCGCCTCTCAGTTTTGGTAGGGGTGAGCGTAGGGCTTTGTTTGACCCACGGGTGCCGGTTTGGTTTCGAAAGCGCGCCTGAGGATCCACCCACGAACCCCAGCGGAGGCGGCGCAGGAGGCTTCGGTGGCGCAGGAGGCTTCGGTGGCACGGAAGGCCTGTGCGGAGACGGGATTGTCGACGAGGATGAGACCTGCGACGTCGGTGACGCGTCCAAGGATGGCTGCGACGCCTGCTCGCTCGCGGAAGGTTGGATCTGTCCAACGGCCGGCGCTGCCTGCGAACCTGTGTGTGGAGATGGCCTCATCCGGGGCAATGAACGCTGTGACGACGGAGATGATCCTCCGCAAGGTGGAGACGGTTGCTCCGCCGCATGCTTGATCGAACCCGGACACTCCTGCCTGGGAGAGCCCTCGGTGTGCACAGTGCGTGATTGTGGAAATGGTGTTGTCGACGGCGACGAGTCCTGCGACGCTGGCCCGCTCAACGGCGTTTTCTACGGCGACGGATCGGGCTGTACGAAGTTCTGCACCTTCGAACCCAACTGCCGGGGGGCGACGGCAGACGGATGTGTCTCCGAGTGCGGCGACGGTATGCGCATCGATCCGGAGGAGTGTGACGACGGAAACACCTCCGACGGCGACGGTTGTTCAAGCTCTTGCTCTGTTGAAGCCGGCTTCACGTGCATCAATAGCACCTTCAGCGACTCCGTTTCGTGCACCTCCGACAGCAGCAAGCAATGCCTTTCCTTGCCGGTCATCTACCGGGACTTCATCGGCATAGGATTCCCGGGGGGACACGACGACATGCTGCTCAAGGACCGCGCGCGTAGCGGGGGCGATATCGTGCAAACGTCCTGGTTTGGCTTGTGCCAAAACATGGTCGAAGCCCTCCTGACCAACAACGGTAAGCCGCGCCTCAGAGCGGACTATACCGGCTGTGAGGAGGTGGGCGGTCACCCAGTGATCACCTCACAAGAGAGCTTCCTCGACTGGTATTCAGCAGAGCACCCGGAAGAGGCCACGCACATCCGCACCCTCGAGCTAGAACAAGTCGACGATACCGGAGCCTATCAATTCACGAGCAACGCACACTTTCCTCTCGACGGTCTCACTCAAAACGGTGAGCTTGAATACTGCTTCGAAGAAGACTACCGGGAGCGAGAGCCCCTCGGGGAAGAGCCCTGCGCCGGCACACACAACTATCACTTCACCAGCGAAGTGCGCTACGTCTTCCGCTACCAAGGCGGCGAGATTCTCGATTTTAGAGGAGATGATGATGTCTGGGTCTTCGTCAACGGGACGAAGGCTCTTGATCTCGGTGGCATGCACGGGGCAGAGGCCGGCTCGATTCACCTCGACGATCGCGATCTTTCGGTGGGGAAGATCTATGAAATCGTGGTGTTCCACGCCGAACGACATCCTGTGGGTTCAAGCTATCAACTGAGTCTCTCCGGCTTTGAGGTCGAACGCACGACGTCCTGCACGCAGAACTGATCTACTTTCGAGAAGGCCTGTCCCCGATCCCGAATTCGACGCATACTTTCATCGTGAATTCGACCCAACCCCTCCCCTTCGTCCGCGCACTCGATGTCACTCCCCGCGAAACGCCGAGCGTCTATCCAGAGCAGTTCTGGTCTCGTGTGTCGGGACGCATCAAGCGGCAACTGGGCAATGTGTTCGGGCTCAGCAACTTTGGCGTCAATCTGACGTCTCTCGCACCCGGAGCAGAGTCAGCGTTACGACACGCGCACACGCTGCAGGACGAGTTCGTCTACATTCTTTCGGGGAGCCCCACGCTGATCACCGACGAGGGTGAATTCATCCTGTCTCCGGGAGACTGCGCGGGGTTTCGCGCGGGCACGAAAAACGCGCATCACCTCGTGAATCGGTCGGATCACGAAGTCGTCTTCCTGGAAGTCGGCGACCGCACTGGCGGAGACTCGGCCACCTACCCCGACGACGATCTCCTCATGCACATCGAGGGCGGTACCCTGCGCTTCACGCGAAAAAACGGCAAAGACCCCTGAAGTTGCGGTCAAAATCACTGGGTCAGAAATCAAGAAACGAAAATCACAGACACTGAATCCCCGCAAAGGACTGACAGAATTTACACTAGCTGACCTTCGTCGGGTCCAACTAAAGTCTTGAGGTCGAGACTCCCCCGATGAACGCACAAATTTTGATCCAGGCCGTCATCCAACAAACGACGGTTTTTCTCGCCCAACTAGCGACAGCCGGGAGGCTCCGAGCACCGCTCACTCAGGTCAATAACCAGGTATTCCTCGATCTATCGACGGAGCTTCAGAACCAAGGCGTGAAGAAGAACGTCATCGCCGACATGTTCGGGATGACGCTTCGCACCTACCACCGCAAGGTCCGTGAACTGTCCCAGAGTCAAAGCGTTGAAGGACGTTCGCTTTGGAGCGCTGTGCTCGAGTTCGTGCGAGAACGCGAATGTGTGTCTGCCGCAGAGATCTACAAACGCTTCCTGCGGGATGAAAGCGATGTGATTGCCGGTGTGTTGGGTGATCTCGTCGACAGTGGGTTTTGTTACAGGAGCGGGCGAGGACCTCGGGCCGTCTATCGTATCGCCCCTGCCACAGATTTCGCCGATGAATCGGAGAGTACCCATGCACTGGCGCAGGAATACCTAGTTTGGCAAACCGTGTATCACAATGCCTCGCTCGACTTCGAACAAGTGGCATTGCTCACGCGACTCCCGGAGGCGGCTTGCCGACAGGCCCTTGACTCACTGCTTAGCGACGGACGCGTAGAGCGTTCGGATGCGGATCCAGAACGATTTGTGAGCACACGTCTTGACGTGCCGGTGGGACAGTCGGAAGGGTGGGAAGCCGCCATCTTTGACCACTTTCAGGCGATGGTGAATGCGTTTTGTGCAAAGTTAGCGTCGGGCGAAAATCACGCTGAACGAAATGACGCAATAGGTGGCGCCACGTACTCGCTCGATCTGTGGCCGGGGCACCCGCTTGAGCAAGAAGCTCTTGCCTGTTTCGAGCGCGTACGCGCCATGATGGAGGATCTGCGAGCCAGACTCGATCAAGTGAACGCACAGCATGACCGGACAGCAAACGAGCGATTGATTTTCTACGTTGGTCAGCATTTGAAGACCCATCGAGACCAAGGCTTCGAAGAATGAAAAGGATGAATAAGATGCAGCAACCTGTCGATGATCGGCCTTGTTTCCAGAAGTTGAGACTGTGGTCCGGATTGCTGCTGATTCTCTTGCCTCTGGGCGGCTGTAGTCCAGAAACTTCAGCGTTTTCCGGCACCACCAACTGGCTGCGTTGCCATGACACGATCGATTGTGTGGGGCACGCGGGTGCTGTCTGCGTGCGCGAAGGATACTGTGTAGATCCCGAAGGTCAGCGTATCTACGAAGACGAGCCCCTCGAACAGAAGCAGGCGGTGGTCCTCACAGCTGTCGTTTCTCCCGGTGAAGGCATCGCCGCCGAGTGGACGAACGGCACCGACGAACCGATCTTTCTCCGAGGGTGCGTGACCGCCGATGGCTGGTATCTAGAGAACGGTGAGTGGATCGCCTACGGACCATTTGCCCAATGCGCCGTGGAAACTGAGGTGGTACAGGTGGCGCCGGGCGAAACGTACCTGGACACCGCGCTCACTCCGCCAGAACGAGGAGAAAACGTATGGCGCCTAGAAGGTACCTACGGTGTCGAATGCACATCCGGACAGATCCTCAGTCAAGCCGAGTGCACGCAAGTGTTCAAACTTTTTAGCGACAACGAGGTAAGCCCATGATCACGTTCCATTTTCAAAGGGTGCTCGGTTTCAGCTTGGCGTTGACCGGTACCCTGGGAGGCTGTGGCGGTGGCACCGACGAAGCAGCCGACGATGAAACCAGCGACAGGGATGGAAATGGGGATGGAGACGGGACCGGAGGCAATGAACAAGCAGAGAGTGGTGGAAGCACCGGCAGTGGTGGAGATCTTGGCTCAGGCGGCGGCAGCGGTGGCGAAAGCGGGTCAGGCGGAAACGCCAGCGGTGGCGCGGGAGGAAACCAAAGTACGGGCGGGACAGGGCCTTTAGAAATCGACATCGATGATCTCGGCGCCCTCTGCGAAGGCGATACCTGTCCGCTCTGTGACTCCGGCATCTGTCCGTCGGGGCTTACCCCAACGGCCTCTGAACTCTGCGGGACCGAGAGTTGTGTCACGTCCTGCGCTTGCCACTTACCTTGCGAAAATAGTCCGGGGATCTGTCCAGAAGGAACCGCTTGCCTCACATTGAGCGGCGTAGACGTCGACGTTTGTTACTAAAAGCGCATCTGTCGATGGGGTGAGCAGCGTAGTTTCAGTGGTCTCCAAAGTTTGCCTTCAGGAAGGCAAAGCGTTGTTCGAGCGTACCTAACATGATGAGTTCGGTCCCCTCGCTCAGCACTGTGTCCGGCTGAGGATTGGCCAAGAGTTCGTCCTGCTTCTGAATGGCAACGACATTGAGCCCCGTCCGCTTACGAACCCCGCTTTCACCCAAAGTCTTTCCGTAGAGAACTTGTGGCGTCTTTTCGATGAACAGCTCGATCCCTTCACCTATCACGATGAGCTCTCTCTTGCGCACCATCGCCATGATGGTTTGCACGACAACAGAGCCATGACTGAGCGCGAAGTCCGCGCCAGCACGGTGAATGGAGTCGAGGTTCCATTCATCACACACGCGGCTAATGATATGTGCCGTGTGGCTGAGGTTCCGAAAATAGACCGCTAAAAAGGCATTGGTCGCGTCGTCATGAGTCGTGAGGACGACGGATTTTACCTTATCAATCCCCGCGATTTTGACCGTCTCTAGATGAGCCGCATCGCCAATCACGACGCGATCTGCCACCCGTTCAAGGCGCTCCTTGAGGGCTGGATCACGCTCCAGGATGGTCACCGTGGACCCGCGCGCTGAAAGCGCGCTGGCTACGGCTTTTCCCACACTGCCTCCACCAATCACAAGCACAGACGCATCCCCGGTTTGATAGATCACAAAAAGTGCATCCAGCGCCGTGATTTGGTTTTCTGTCCCGGCCACGACGGGCACGCTGTGATCAGAGAGGAGCGTGTCTGGACCCGCAGGATACAGGCGGCCCTTTTCCCACACACCCACGACGTTCACCCCGGTTATTTCACGCAGATTGCTCTCGCGGATGGTCTTGCCGACAAAAGCAGATCCGTGGATAGGAAACTCCGCGATGATCAGCTCGCCCAGCGCGCCTATCCGCTGCACAGAGCGCGTTCCGTCCGTCACACGACTAGCCAACTGTTCACCCAGCCGCTGCTTGAGTGGAAGCACGTGGGTCGCGCCGCTGAGCGCAATGATATCGACGGAATCCACGCTCTCGGCGAGAGCCACAACAGGCACATCCGCCGAAATCTCACGGACAGTCAGGGTAATGTTGGTGTTTTCTACATCACTGAGGTTGGCGAATACGAGCCGCGCCTGGGACACGCGCACGGCGCGAAACGTAGCCGGATCATTTCGTGAACCAAACACCACCGAGATGCCATCAGCGTGAAGGTGCGCCGCCTCCGCAGGATCTTGTTGAATCACTACGTAGGAAATCCCCACTTCCACGAGCCTAGAAATCAGAGAGCGCGCGAGCGGACCGTAATCACAAATCACAACGTGATCGGTGAAGTCCTCGGGCACGGCTCGGGGTGCGCGGGCGCGCAAGGTGGCCTCGAGCCAGGGGGCGTAGAAGGAGCGAATGAACGTGAACGGAGCAACGATGAGGAGGACCACCAAGCCATACACCAATACGATGATGGTGAAGGCGCGTCCGAGATCACTCTGAAAGGTGATGTCTCCAAAGCCCAGAGTGCTCATCACCGAAAACGTCCAGTAGAGCCCGGTGAGCCAAGAGTGACTTTGCCCTTCCGTCAACATGATGACGTGAAAGAGCAGCGTGAACATTCCAATCGACGCTGCCAAAAGCAGGAGGAAAACGCTCAACCCTCGCAGGTTTCTCCGCGTCTCACGCTCCTCAAGCAAATAAGTGAACCGCGAAGGAAAAAGCTTCACGGCCTGAGGCTAGCGCCACTTAGGTCTGGCATTCAATGCGCAGAGATCCTGTCACTCAAAGATCCCTGACGCTCAAAGATAGAGGCGGCGCATTTCTGCTTCGAAGCGCGCCAGCATCTCGACGTACGTCCGATGATTCTCGGGCTCGGGCTCGCTCGGATGACTATCCTGAACAAGGAACGGAAGCGCGACTTCGTTCGCCGAAACGTCCTCTCCGCTCGTGCGACGCTTCACCCACAGCGCTTGCAGGGCGCCCCCGAGCGCTGCGGACTCCGGCTCAGCCAGTGCCACCACGGTGGCCCCGAGCATATCGGCCAAGATCTGACGCCACAGAGCGTTCTTGGCGCCACCACCCACCACCGCCACGGAACTCGGGGCGAGTCCAAGCTCCTTCATCCGCAAGATCCCCCTCACGATACCGAGCGAAGTCCCCTCGATGGCCGCCCGGAAGAGATGCCCCGGCGTCAAAAGTCCCGGCCGCATTCCCAGCAAAGTGCCCGTCGCGCTCGGGAGGTTGGGCACGCGCTCGCCAACCAGGTACGGCAAAAATAAAAGTCCTTCTGAGGCGGCAGGGACGGCAGTCGCGAGCGCCGTCACGGCTTCGTGCGAAAGATGGAATCCTCGCCTCACTTCCTCCGTCACGCCGGTGACGTTCATCGTACAAAGCAGGGGCAAGTAGGCGCCCGTCGAATCACAGAAGGCTGCGATGTCGCCTTCTGGATCGATGATCGCGCGGGTCGAATAGGCAAAAGCCGTTCCCGAAGTCCCCAAAGAAATCACGATGGCACCTTCGCGTGTGGCTCCACTTCCGATGGCGCTCATCATGTTGTCGCCGCCTCCCGGAGAAACCACGATGCCTTCCGGAAGGCCAAAGTAGGCGGCGGCTTTCGCGCTCACAAAGCCAGGCGCCGCATCGGCTACTACGAGTTCCGGAAGAAAGGTAGGCGCGCGCTCATCCACCCACCTGAGCAACGTCTCATCAAAAGCACGCTTTTTGACGTCAAAAGCCCCTGTGCCCGAGGCGTCCCCGGCCTCCATGAACTTTCTGTCGGTCAGAAGAAAGTTCACGTAGTCATGGGGAAGCAGCATGGACCTTACGCGAGCGAAATTTTCCGGCTCGTGATTCTTCAGCCACAGGAGTTTGGGCAAGGTAAAGCCCGCGGGTACGGTCGTGCCTGCTTTCTGACTGATGGCCCGCGCCTCGGCCTCCGTCGTCGTGTCGCACCACAACTTCGCGGGCCGAATGACCTCATCGTCCTCATCCAGAACAACCATCCCATGTTGCTGTCCCGAAACCCCGATACTGACGATGCGACTGACGTCCACCTGAGAGGCAAGCTCCGAGATGACCTTCTTCACCGCGTCGCGCCACGTGTGCGGATGCTGTTCAGCCGCGCCGGGACCAAGCCCAGAAATCAAATCGTAAGCGCAGGAAGCCCGCGCCACGATCGCACGCTCCGCAGGCAGAGACGAGTCGAGGACGAGCCCCTTCGTGCTCTGAGTTCCGACATCGAGACCAAGGGTGAGATCGCCTGATGGGTTCATAAAATGCGGACGTTCATGGGGCGCTGCACTCTGGACGGATGTTGACGCGCTCTTTGACGAGTGTCCAGGAGCCTCCAAGGCTGTTTTTCCCCTAAAAGCTAGATTTTACAAATTATAAATTCGCTCGACCTGCGTCCCCGAAGTCTTGCGGGAGACGCCTGCTCTTGGGATAGACGAGGAATGGGAAGGTCACTCACTTTCGCGACGCTTTCGAGCGCACTCTTCGTTTCTGCCTGTCTCGATCCGCGCGTCCACACGGCCAAACAGGAAGCCGCAGGCGCAGTCACTGAAAACGGTGTCGAGTCTCCCGCCGAATCCTACTCGGGCAAGGCCATTGCCTACGAATGGAAGAACGTAGAAGTCCTCGGCGGCGGGTACGTCCCCGGTATCATCTTCAGCAAGAAAGAGAAGAGTCTCGTGTATGCGCGCACGGACATCGGCGGCGCTTATCGGATGGACCCGAAGACGGGGCGCTGGATCCCCATCACCGACGGGTTCGGGCGCGATGATGATCACTTCAAAGGCATCGAGAGTTTGGCCATCGATCCTACGGATCCAAACAAGCTCTACATGGCCGTAGGCACCTACACCAAGGACTGGGCGGGCGCTGGCGCGATGGTGCGATCGAGCGACCGGGGAAACACCTGGCAAATAGTCCGCATGCCCATCAAGATGGGCGGCAATGAGTATGGACGCTCGGCAGGAGAACGTCTCGCCGTGGATCCGAATCAACCTCAGACCTTGTACTTCGGTTCGCGCAACAACGGCTTACAAGTGAGTCGAGACGGCTCCGTCACCTGGGGCGCAGCGGATTTTCCCGGCAAGGGAGATCCCGATCTCGGCATCATCAATATCACCTTCGACGAGAAAAGCGGAAAACCGGGCATCCCTACCCCGGTGATCTACGCGGGTCTCGGCACCACGAAGGAACCCAGTCTCTACGTCACAAAGGACGCTGGGAAAACTTGGTCGCCAGTGGCGGGCGGACCCGAGGGCATGATGCCCGCTCATGTGGAAATCGGCGCCGACGGTCTCCTCTACCTCGCCTACAGAAATCAACCAGGTCCCAACGACGTCACTGATGGCTCCATCCAAAAGTACGATCCCAAGAGCGGGAAGTGGACCGACATCTCACCCCTCAAGCCGACGGAGTCCGACAAGTTTGGCTATGGCGGACTCAGTCTGGACGCTCAAAAACCAGGAACGTTGATTGTCACCACCATCGATCGCTGGACGCACAAGGACGAGATCTTCTACTCGAAAGACTCTGGAAAGAGCTGGATGAAGGTGGGCTCCTCGGCCAAGTGGGACGCGGCCGGTGCAACGTACGTTTACTTCGGTCGCGAGACGCTCGGGGTTCCGCACTGGATGGGCGACATCGACATCGATCCCTTTGATTCAAACCGTGCCATCTTCGTTACCGGCGCAGGTGTGTGGGCGAGTCTCGATCTCGAAAAAGCCACTTCAGGCGAAGACACGCCCCAAGAATCGGCCGCTGTTTCCTGGCGTTTTGAAAACCGCGGTCTCGAAGAGACGGCCATCGCCACCCTCTCAAGCCCTCCCAAGGGCCCTCCCCTCTTGAGTGGGATGCTCGACATCTGCGGGTTCCGCCACGATGACCTCGAAAAAGCACCACCGCAGGGGTTCTTCAAAGATCCTCAATGCAACGGCTCCACGGGCCTCGACTTCGCCGAGGACAAGCCTGAAGTCGTGGTGCGCGTAGGCCGGGTGTGGGGCGAAGAACCCCATGGCGCCTACTCGACGGACGCCGGCAACACCTGGAAAGCCTTCCCGTCTGAACCCAAAACCGCCCCCACGGGAGGAGTGATCACGATTACGCCCGACGCAAAGGCCCTCGTCTGGGCCACCAAGGGAGCCACTCCTGTGCGCTCGACGGACATGGGGAAGACGTGGAAGGAAGTGTCGGGTCTCCGGGAGGGCATCAAGCTCGCGGACTGGGCTTCTTTCGATCTGATCCCTGCCGCTGACCGAGTGAACTCCAAAATCGTCTACGTCTACGACGCGCACAAGGGCCATGTGTACGTGAGTCGAGATGCGGGCGCCTCCTATGAACGCACCAAAACGGGCCTACCAGAGCTTCAGGAGTACGAGCTGCTCGTCGCCGACATCGAGGCTGTTCCCGGCAAGGAAGGACATGTCTGGCTCAGTACGGGCAAAGAAGTGTACCGCTCCACCGACGCCGGCAAGTCCTTCTCACGACTCGGAAACGTAGAGCAAAGTTACGGCATCGGTACGGGCAAGGCTCCCCCTGGGAAATCGTACCCGACGGTGTATCTGTCCGCTCAGATCAAGGGAGTGAAGGGATTCTTCCGCTCCGATGACGAGGGCAAAAATTGGATCCGCATCAACGATGCTGCGCATCAGTTTGGCGGAGTGAATGTGATCGAAGGCGATCCGCGCGTCTTCGGGCGCGTGTACCTCGGCACACACGGCCGCGGCATCATCGTGGGCGAGCCGAGTAAGTAGGGCTTAAACTTCCCCGCTCGATCTCGCACGCGCGCCACATGTACCAGCTGGCCACCGAGGCGTAGGGCGCCCAGCGTTCGCGCATGGCTTCGAGCTTCCCCTTGCCGCCATGCGTCAACTGAAAGCCTTTCTGCACACCGAGATCGGCAACCGGCAGCACGTTGGGGCGGCCGAGCTGGAAGATGAGCAGCATCTCAACGCTCCAACGACCGATGCCTCGAATGGGAACCAGGGCCTCGACGATCTCTTCGTCCGACATCTCGTTCAACTGAGTGCGAGTCGGTAGCTTTCCGGACGTTGCATACTGCGCCAGATCGACGAGCGACCGCGCCTTGGCTTCCGACAACCCAGCGCCGCGCAGATCGGCGTGACGCGCGGAAAGGACGGCCTTGGGGTCGTCGATCTGCTCGCTGCCGAAGAGCGCCGCAACGCGACCGTAAATCGTGTGGGCGGCCTTGGTGGAAAGCTGCTGCGAGACAATCGACTGCCCCAGCGCGACGAACGGCGACACGCGCTTCGACGGCAATTGCAAAGTGAGCGGACCCGCGGCGGCGAAGAGCGCGCGCAAGCGGGGATCGCGCTCGGCAAGTTGCGCGACCGCCGCGTGCTCGTCGAACGCGACGTTCGAGGTGCGCCCGCGATAACCCTCGCGCCAAAGCAGGCGCAATTTCGTGTGCAGGCCGCTCGCTGCCGAGTATTCGCCAAACCCGTTGCTGGCGAACACGCGGTGGCAGGGGACCACGATGGGCCAGCGATTGGTCGCCATCGCCCGACCGACGGCGCGCGCAGCTCCGGGGGAGCCGATCCTGGCGCCTAGCTCGCCATAGGTGCGCGTCTTCCCCGCCGGGATCTTCTGCGCCTCGCGCTGCACCCGCAGCAGAAACTCCGACACACCCGTGGCGTCGAGCGGCACCTTTCGAAAATCCTGCGGCTTGCCCTCGACGTGCTTCACCAAGGCCTCGGCGACGCGCGCGATCGACGGCGGCGGCGTGGCCTCTCGACGCAAACCCTCCGCCTTGAGCGCCGCCGCGCTGGGCTCCGCCCAATCGGAGCCCGGCAAGAGCACACGGGTAAGGCCATGCGGCGAGAACCCCAACGCGATCGTCCCGAGCTGTGTCTTGACGCGGGTATAGGTGCTCATGCTCTGATCTCGGCCATCAGGGTGCCGTCCTCCGAGTAGCACTCCAAAACGAACTGGATGTCAGCCTTTCGCAGAACGGTAGCTATTTGATGAGCGTTTGTCAGAACGTCCCGGACCAGGCCATGCAGAAGGAACGGACCATCCGCCTCAAGCACCAGTTCAGCGAAGTCCGACCCAAGTTCATACTCGTGAAAGCCACATTTCCGGGTGCTCCAACCCGACGCCACGAAGAGGCGCGCAATCTCCTGCCGCCGCAACCGGGTGTCGATGCTGGCGTAGAAGTTGGACCGCTCCGAGAGTTCCTGTTCCTGTGTCAAGTTCCGTCCACCTCATGCGCGCGTTTCGGTCGCACGCGGATTTCGTTAAATAAAATCAACCTTGGAGAGGAATTCCGCGTCAGCTTCGCAGAGTTCGATCAGCAAGTCCGTGAAATCTTGAGGTAGCTTAGTCACGCTCTCCGCCATGAATGAAGATTTCTCCGGG
Organism: uncultured Polyangiaceae bacterium; assembly: GCA_964392575.1. GTDB lineage: Bacteria > Myxococcota_A > Polyangia > Polyangiales > Polyangiaceae > NIC37A-2. Next base: position 10,085 of record CAYMQT010000048.1, on the reverse strand, counting down.
CCACTCAGATCGCGGAAGAGTCGAGCGCGGAAGAGCTGGTTGGAGTTCGCGGAGTGCCTGGTGGTGCTGAATGAGGAGGACCGCTGCCTCAAGTCTTTCTTCCGGTGAACTGTTTGCGTAAGGCAGCGGTTTGGGTTGACCAAGCGGAACGACCTCTATACTCATACGAGCGCGCCGCTCTTCAGCCCTTGCTCTCCGGGCGGTTCGTTCGCTGTGACGACTCATGGGTTCATTCTATCACGCTATAGCTTTTGCGGCGACTCCACTCTCTCTCTCCCTGGTTTCGCCGGACCCCGTTCCAGATTGATTGAAGGCACCGAGGGCTTTCCAAAAACCAGGCGCACATTTCTACCGCACGCGGATTTCATTGCGTAAAAATCAACCATGGAACGGGTATTTGCAAGCACTTTCTTACAACACGAAGTGCAAGTCAGTCCTACGCTTGCATCGCGCGCCTTGGCTACCACGAAGCTTTTCATCGGGCGTTGGTCGAACGATTTCCGTCGCTGAGACTAGAGCGCATCTCGCTCTAGACGAGCCACCCGGGAGCCAGCGCGAACACGGCCCAGCGCCAAGCGAGGCGAGTAACCAGATGCGAGGCCCGACAGTGAAGGGCGGATGCGCACCAAGATCACCGCGTCGCCACCTGTTCCTGTGTCAAGTTCCGTCCACCTCATGCGCGCGTTTCGGTCGCACGCTTTGTTGGGCACTAACTTCCGCGAGAATACTATCTATGAAGTCTGACCAGCCGGGATGCGCTTCGATATCCATGCTGCGCCCTCCTTACACGAATGCTGCCCTAGCCGCAGCTCGCTCCTAATCGTCGTAGCGTCCAAAAAGGTTGACGCAGTCGCCGTCCTCAATGCGGCAGACCTGAGCTAGCTCCCCGTCCAGCGTGTACTCGATGTACACCCAATTGAGATACCCGGGATCGTCAGGGGGGTGCTTCTGAAAGGAGAAATAGCTGAGCCCCCAATCGGTCCACCAGTGGCAGTCTGAGTACCGATGGAAGGATGGGTAGAATTCGTTGGGCTGAATTTTCCACTCCAGTTCTGCCAGAGCTTGTTGTGTAGCTTCCCCGATCATTTGAGGGATATCCTCCCATTCAATGGCGTCATTCGAGGAGCAATCGAGCTCTCTGTCGTTGGGTGTGATTTTGACGGAGTCGCCCACCACGACATCATACGTCGAGCCGCTACCTTCGCTGGTAAGCGTGAGTTCCCACCTGCCGAGGGCAATTCCGTCGGGAAGAACCGGCTCGCCCTTCACCCCGATGAGGAGAGCATCTGCTGGCAGATCCGGATGGCTCAATGCCCGCTCGATTGAGTCCGGAAGGGTGAACTGAGGATCGGTGCAGAAGTAGTCTTCTGGCTGAGTACCGCAGTAGTCTTCATAGAGGCCTCCTGTCTCGACCTCTACCTTCTGCGGGCAGAGATCCATGGTGACTTCGGTCGTCGGAGAGCAAGCCGAGGCTTCAATAGGACCACACTGCTGCCGGGTGAGGTAGCGCCGCGAACTGTCGCAGTAATAGCCTTGAAAGGCATCGTCCGAACAGTCGTCGCCCAGGGAGCGGCATTGCTCAACCGGTTCGCCCTCCGCACACATACGACCGCCCCGGTAGGCAAGAGGCTGTGCCAATACTCCAAGGCAGCCTTTCTCCACTGGACATTCTTCAAGGAGATAGGACTCGCAATCCGCTTCATTCGGCTGGGTGCCGTTGGTGCCACCGGAAGCAGAATCCTGGATCTGCCCGTCACCCTCCGGATCGATCGAGCCCCTTTCAGTTCGACCTCCACAGGCAACGGCACTGAAGACGCACAGCGCACCGGATGCGAGGAGGAAAAGCCTCATGATTCCTGCTTACACCTGCGTGTGGAGTGGAACAAGCCGAGGCTTCACGGTAGCAGTGAACTGCATTTGAATGAGTGACTATTAGCCGGCGTCGCGCCGCTCCTACAACCCCAACTTCTCCTTCAGCCGGTCCGTGGTCAGATGCTTCGCCACGTCGAACGGCTCGCATTTGCCGCTGGCAGAGGTGAACTCGATCGGCCCCACATCCCGCGCGACCTTCAAAGCAGCCTTGTTCAACGCAGCACTCCGCTTCCCGATCCCCATCAGCGCCGCTCCCATCGACAGGCGGACCTTCTCCGATTCCCCATCGATCCTGTCCGCGATGCGCTCGACATGGACAAGGAAGAACTCCTCGCTCGGCGCCTTCTTTCCGGAGAGCTTCGACGCCTCATAGAGCAGCCCGTAACCACAATCGCGACGGACTGGGTCATCGCTCCGGACCCACTGGTCGGCAAGTTCGACCACGAACGACGTCTTCGCGAGCGTTGCGTCGCAGGAGGCAAACACATGCGCCAGCATGCCGCCGGCCAGCTCCTCGACCTGCCTCTCGGCCTGGTCACGGGTGATCTGCGCGGGGTCGTCGATCAGAAGCGCGATGACCCTGGCGTCGTAGACGTCGGTCTTCCAGAGCGCCTGCGCGAGCTGTCGGTCGCGGCCCATCCGCTTCGCCAGTTTGCGCAGACGCGTGAGCCCGATCCCATAACTCCTCATCCCGGCGGTGCTCGGGTCCAGCTTCTCCCAGTTCTTCATGCCACGCTCGTCGCGTTCAGCGTCAAGCAAGGCAAGGACTTCGGACACGGTCATTTGAGTCGGAGCAGTGCGCTGGTTTCGTTATGACGTGCTCCGAAGCGTTCGTCAAAGGTGAACTTGAAGCGTCGAACAACTCGGATTTCGCGAAAGGCCGGGTGCAGGGGATTGACGAGAAAATTGCTCTCTGTCGGTACGAGAGCGGACGGAACTCGCAAGACCACCGTGCGTCCTCGGTCGAGCCAATCGTTGCCAAGATCCTGAAGACGGCGGGAACCTGGGTGCTTGCGCCATGTCCGGGGCAAATCTTTTACTTTGATCTCCTCAATCTTCACCTTGGCTGGCACGTCGACCTCGACCGCGACAAGATCTGAGGGCAGGAGGTCTACGTCACTGTGCACGAGCACCTCAAGACTTGCTAAAGCCAGCGATTCCGACGCGTAAGAAATCAAACGCCGGGGCGTGTGCCACCGGCCGGCAACGACTAGGCCGCCACGGCCATCAAGCGGCGAACGAGAGAAGGACTTGCGAAAAATGCGCCATATCCGCATCAGGCGTAGATTCCGTGCGTAAGCTGAAGAAGTACCTGCTCCACTTTGCGTTCACCAATTTCGGTGTCGATGGAGGCAAGCGGAACCGCCCCGCCCAGCGCTCGATTCGGACGCTGAAGCCACACGCGCGCCTTGTCCACGCTACCCAAGGTCGAGGCAGCCAAATGAAGGACATAGGCAATCCTATAGAGGCGATCTGATTCGATCGGAGATAGCTGCTTTTCATGCTTGCGACGAGCCAAAGTTCGCGGAGCAATTCCAACGACGTTTCCGACTGAACTCAGGTCGGTCTGCAGAGCAACTGAAAGTGCCTCAAGTGAAGCGTAGGGCAGACCGTGTCGAACGACGTCCACAAAGTCCGCGGCTCCAGATATTCCACCGAGGACTTTGGAGCCACCGAGGAGCGCTGCAACCTGAGCTTCAGCAGTTTGTGCCATATGGCATTAGTATACTGCCATATGGCAGGCGCGCAAGCCGTCCTCTAAAAGCGGCTTCCCATCGGATCTGGATCATGAGCAAGCGAAACAACAATCTCCTCGCCGGGGCGCGTCATCACGTCGTAACAATGGGCCGGCAACTTCACTGATGAAGGCGGGGGCGCTTCTGGGCTTATCGTGACCTCAGGGCTCGGCGGAACGAAGAAGAGCGGGTTTTGGTTTTCGCCTTGAGCGGGGGGGAGCTCCTTGCTGTTCTCAAGCCGCACCTTGCCGTTCTCAAGCGGAACCCAGGAGCGCAGTCGACAGTTGCCACCGAGTCGCGACTCGATGACGGCACGCAGCAGACGTCCGTCCTGCCACTCTAGGGACACGACGAACCCGCCCCTCGCGCAGAGGCCTGAGATTTGTCCGTTTTTCCAGACAGAAGGAAGCGCGGGCAAGAGAAAGATCTCGCCGTCGTGGCTCTGGAGCAACATCTCCGCGATGCCCGCGATGCAACCGAAATTACCGTCGATTTGAAAGGGAGGATGGGCGTCGAAGAGATTGTCGTACGTGCCTCCGCCACCCTTGTTCTGCAAATCTGGATCGCTCATGGGCCTTAACTGATCGACGAGCAATTGATACGCGCGCTCCCCGTCCAAGAGTCGCGCCCAACAGCACACTTTCCATCCCATGGACCAACCCGTGGACACGTCCCCGCGTAGTTCCAGCGAGCGTCGCGCGGCTGCAAATGCATCCGGAGTGCGTCGAGGCGAGATCAAGTTGGAGGGATGGAGGCCGTAGAGATGAGAGATGTGACGGTGATCATCGGTAGGATCGTCCCAATCATGCAGCCATTCTTGCAGCTGTCCGTGACGACCGATCTTGAGCGGCGGAAGCCGGCGGCGCGCTTCCAGAAGCTGCTCAGAAAATTCTGCGTCAAGGCCCAAGATTTTCGCAGAGAGCGCAGCGTGGGAAAATAGTTCATAGACGATTTGCGTGTCCATGCTCGCGCCAGCGGTGAGCGCAAAATCCGCGCCATCTTGCTTGTGAGCACCCCCTTGCTTGTGAACATTCTCCGGCGACATCGAAGGGCAAACCACCAAGTTCCCGCTCCTCGGCTCTTGAACCATCGTCTCGAGGAAAAACTCCGCCGCGCCCCGCAAAAGCGGGTAGATGGAGCGCAGGTACTCGAGATCACCACTGAACAGATAACGCCAGAACAAATGCTGACAGAACCAAGCGCCACCCGTCGGCCAGAGCCCCCAGAGAGAACCATCGACCGGCGCCGTCGTGCGCCAGAGGTCCGTGTTGTGGTGCAACACCCAACCCCCGGCGCCGTACATCTTTCGCGCCGTGAGCGCGCCCGCCTCGGCCACCTCGCGAACCAGCCGGATCAAAGGCTCCGTCAGTTCAGAAAGACCGGTCGTCTCCGCGGGCCAGTAGTTCATCTCGGTGTTGATATTGACGGTGTATTTGCTGTCCCAGGGCGGATCGATGCGGTCATTCCAGATGCCTTGCAAAGTGGCCGCTTCAGTCCCAGGTTGAGAACTGGCGATCAAGAGATAGCGGCCAAACTGAAAGTACAAAGCCGCAAGATCCGGATCCTCACCCGCCGAAAATCGCCTGAGACGCTCGTCCGTCGGCAAGGCGGCGTCCTCGGTCCGCGGTAAATCCAAGCGTACGCGCTCGTACTGCTCTCGGTGCAAAGCCGAGTGCTCGGCCAGGAGGGTGGCCAAGGAAAGGCCACGGATCGCTGCCAGCGCCGAAAGGGTTCGCTCCTGAGGATCCGCTGAGAGACTGCGGAAGCCCTCGACGTTGGTGGCCATCGAAATCGCGAGGAGCGCCTGACTCGCCTCGCTCACCTCAACACCTCCGTCGGTCACCTCCAAGCGTCCATCATGAGACAAGATCCGAAGACGCGCTTCGAACCGCACCTTGCCTTCGATGCCCTCATGATCACTTCCGAGCCCCGAGAGGACGAGATCTCCCTCCCGCTCCCGGACCTCGGACCGCAGGGGGCATTTGAGCGCTGCGGTGAAAGAAAGGGCCCGAGGCCGGTCCGCTTCGAGGGAGATGATGAGAACCTGGTGAGCGAGAGACGTGAAGACTTGCCGTACGAAACGCGCTCCCTCCACCTCGTACGTCACCCGGGCAAGCCCCTCCCGGAGATCCAACTCTCGGGCGTAATTTGTAAAGACATCTTGACCACTGAAGGTCAAAATCAGGTCACCAACAGGCAAATACGGCATCCCTTCTGCCGTCGCGATCAGCCGTTCGTCGGCCAGGGCGTGCGCCTCTCGATACCGCTCAGAAAGAACGAGCCTCCTGACTTCGAGCAGCGCTTCATGAGAATTTTCTCGTGTGTTGTCGTGAGGGCTTCCGGCCCAAAGAGTGTCTTCATTCAGAGCGATGCGCTCGCGCCCGACGCCACCAAACACCATCGCCCCGAGTCTACCGCTCCCGAGAGGAAGGGCGCTCGTCCACTCGGATGCGGGCGCTGAGTAGACGAGCGTGGAGCTCCCAGATGCGGCCGTCACTCTCCCCTCGCTCGAAAAAGCACGGTCGAGTCCCAGGCATCGAGCGACCAGGGTCCCTCGATGAGCGCTCCCTTGAGGCGGTCGCAAAATCCGCCGCCCGCAAGCGGGACTTCTTTTTTACTGTTTGAGAAGTTTTGCAGAAAGAAATATTCGCCCTGTGGATGAACCCGGCGCTGCACGAAGACACCCGTCGGCAGTCGACCGGCGAGCGCTTGAGAAAGGCCAAGCCGTCGCACGAGCTCCCCATAAAAGTCTTCAAGGAACTCCGGTCCCAAACAAGCGGCGTGATAAAAGGCCTCGCCGGCTCCAAGCCGATTCACCGTGAGCGCCGGCCTGTCGCGGTAGAAGTCCTCGCCATATTGAGCCAACATCTCGGCGCCGCGCAGGTGCACGAGAGCGCACACGTGACGCGCTTCATAGGTGTCCTTGAGGTTCCGCGCTTTTCCTACGTCCGTCGTCATCACCTTGCGCGTGACGTCATCGGGAAGCCAGTCCGTCTCCTCGTTCCAGATCCCAAACACGTCCATGAGGCCATCCCCCGGCCAGCCTCCTCCGAAACACCGCCCTGACTCTTCAACGACGCCCGTGTAGTAGGTCCCGACGAAGACCCCTCCGCCTTCCACGAACGCCCGAACGCGCGCTGCGAGTCCCGGACGAAGGAGCCACATCTGCGGAGCCATGACGAGCTTGTATCCTGCAAAGTCCCGATCGGTCCCGATGACGTCCACCGAGACACCGTGACGCGAAAGCGGCGTGTAATGTAAAAGACACGTCTTTTCGTAGGAGCTGTCCGAAGAGCGCACACCCTCCGTACCTTCAAAGGCATTTCGCACCTCCCAGTCGAAAAGAAGCGCGACTTCGCTTTTGATTTCGCTCCCCACCATGTCCTCGATCTTCGCGTAGGTGGCGCTCAGACTCTGTACCGTACGAAAGACGCGCGTGTCTTCATGTCCCACATGATCGACGACTGCGCCGTGTAACTTCTCGGAGCCGCCGCGGCCCTTCCGCCACTGAAAATAACACGTGCCCTCCGCCCCGTGCCCGAGCGCCTGGAGCATTTCCGCTTGGTGGATGCCTGGACGCTTGAGGATGACCGGAGTTTTCCATTGCACCGCGTCGGGACAGCTTTCCATGAGCATCCAGGGGCGGTCGGGTTTGAAGCAGCGGTGGAGATCGTTCTTCATCGAAATGCCGATGACGCGCTGTTCGAGGCTCGGGTCGAAGGGATCATAAGACGGATACTGATCATCACTGATCAGATCGAGTTCTTGCGCCAAACGCGAGTAATCGAGGCCACCGAAGGTCCCCATGAAGTTGGTCGTGCACGGCGCCTGTGAGTGTTTGCGTATCGCCTGGATCTCCGCGCGCATGAAGTCAAGGCACTGCTCCGTGCCGAAACGAAACCAATCGAGCTTCATGCCGTCCACGCTCAAATCGCGCGGATCGATCTCATCGAACCTCGTGAACGTATGGCTCCAAAAAGCCGTCCACCAGGCCTCATTCAGCGCGGCGAGGGTGCCATACTTGTCTTCTAAGAAAGCGTGCCAATGAGAAAGACAAAGCTCACAATAGCACTCCCCACTGAACTCATTGGAGATGTGCCACATGCCGAGGGCCGGATGCTTGCCGTAGCGCTCGGAAAGGCGCTCATCGATGGCCGCCAACTTCTCCCGGTACACTTTTGAGCGCCAGCAATGATTGTGGCGGCCCGCGTGAGGCTCTCGCCGTCCCTCGCGGTTGACGCGCCTGATCTCGGGGTACTTCTTGGACATCCAGGCGGGTTTCGCGCCGCTCGGTGTGGCCAAGATCACGCGCCGTCCGCCCTTCTCCATGCGCTCAAAGGTGCGGTCGAGCCACTCGAATTCATAGCGGCCCTCTTCGGGCTCAAGGCGCATCCAGGCAAAAATGCCCACGGCGAAAGTCTGACAGCCGGAGAGATCCATGAGTCGATCGTCTTCGCGAAGGACATCAGGCTCAGAAATCCATTGATCCGGGTTGTAATCGCCGCCGTGCAGGATGCGACGTTCACCGGAAATGAGGAGCGGGCGGGGAGGGGGAGGGAAGGACATGGATGTTTCGTGAGTCGATGAGGAGGGTCGAGAGTCTGAGCGAAGAAGTTTTGGATGAAGGAGAGCTGAATGAAGAAGCCGCTGGATAAGATGCGAAAAAAAGACGCGGCCAACTGCTCGCTTCAGGGAGAAGTCGGCTCACCGAGAGTCAAGAGCCGAGCGCCAGCACTGATCTCGACCGGGAAGAACTCTGCAAAGTTGCCGGTCCGAGACAAGTACCTCTCTCGCGCTCGCTCCAGTACCTCTGACAGGGAAGCCACCGCGACCAGAGCGATCACACAGCCACCGAAACCGCCGCCCATCATGCGCGCTCCCAGCACCAGGTCCGGTCCCTGCTCACACAGAGCAGCGACAAGTTCATCCAACTCCGGACAGCTCACCTCAAACAGGTCCCGCAGGGAGGCGTGCGAGGCATTCATCAGACGACCGAGCTCTCGCGCCCGCTCCGCACTCCCGAAGTCCGTCGCCGTTTCCGAAACTGCCGCCGCTTCCGAGAACAGAGCAGCCGCGGCAAGGGTGCGGGCATTTTCCTCGACGACGTGACGCGCCCGACGAAAGAGCAGCTCTCCGAGCTCCTGACGCCGCTCTTCGACGAGGGTAGGAGTGGCGTCCCGGAGGCTTCGGATCTCTCCACGCCCTCCGTCGAGAAGGCGAGCAGCTTCCTCTACCTGGCTCCGACGAGCGTTGTATTCGGAATCGACGAGGCCCCGGGGCACTCGCGTATCGTAGACGACCAGCACCGTGTCCCCGAGTTCGAGGGGGACCTCCCGGTGCGTCAGCGTCCGGCTGTCAAACAGCAAGGCCTGCTTCTCCCTCCCGAAAACGATGGAGTATTGATCCATGAGCCCACACCGTACTCCCACTCGATGTTCCGCAGCCTGCGCCACCAGTGCAACCTCGAGCGGAGGAAGCACCTCGGAAGCCATCGCCGTCATCGCCATCGTGAGCGCAACGCACAGAGCAGCGGAGGACGACATTCCTCCCCCCGCCGGAATGGTGGAACCAAGCGCAAGGACGAGACCTGAAACGTGAATCCCACGCTCGAAAAGAACGGCGGCGACAGCCGCGACGTAACGTCCATAGGACGCTGAAGGAGCGCTGAGTTCAAAAGCGGAATCCACCTCGACGAGTCCGGGCACATCGAGAGACACCACCTGGATTTTCGAACCCGCCTTCGGCGCAAAAGCGCAGAGCAATCCTCGGCCCACGGCGGCAGGGAGCGAGAAGCCCTCGGAGGTATCCGTGTGTTCACCCAGGACATTGATGCGACCCGGCGCAAAGACGAAGCGCGGTGCGTCTGAGGAACCGAGGAAGGAAACTTCCTGAGTCAAACGCTGGGTGAGGTCATGGAGGGAAGAAATGGTGGAAAATTCCTGTGCAGGATGGAGGAAGAGAGGGCGCCGACGGGGAAATCCCTTGAAGAAAATATTTTATAAGATAGTCTTTTGCGGTGACAAAGTGGCCGGACACCTCGACGGTGCCGCGCTGCCGAAGGCGCTTATTGGGGGTCGGGTTTCACGCCCCGTAGGAGAAAGTCTAATGAGATTCATCAGCTTGGGAAGCTTCTTAGGAATGGTTGGGCTCGCCATGGCCGCATGTACGTCGGGTGGAGACTCGGATGCACCCGGTGACGGGGATGGCGACGGAGATGGCGATGGCGACGGAGATGGCGATGGCGACGGAGATGGCGACGGCGACGGCGACGCAGGTGCAATCGCTTGCCCTCCTCCCGGCGGCGCGCTGCTCCTTGATTTCACCAATGCCGGTATGGGCGGGGCTACCGCCAATCCGGAAGAGGCGACCTTTGGCGAAGTCGGAACCACCCTATCCGGTGGAACCTTCTTCTATCCCAACCCCGGGCTATCTTCAGACGTCACCGGAGGGGACTGGAAGCTGAGCGGAGATCTCGAC